>JBFGFQ010000075.1:0-12905 GCA_041579495.1 Nocardioides sp. | reverse complement strand
CCTGGAGTAGATGGGCTTCGGCTACGACCGCTCCGAGGAGTACGTCGCCCGCAACGGCCGCACCCGCCTGGTCGACATCACCACCCGGCCCTCGTCGCTGAAGGCGCCGCTCGACAAGATCCACCCGATGCCGTTCCCGGGCCTCAACATCGACAACCTGCCGTTCTTCGCGGTGATCGCCGCCGTGGCGCAGGGCCAGACGCTGCTGCACGACTGGGTCTACGAGAACCGGGCGATCTACCTGACCGAGCTGACCAAGCTCGGCGCCCAGGTCAAGCTGCTCGACCCGCACCGGGTGATGATCGAGGGGCCCACGCACTTCTCGGGCACCGAGATCGTGTGCCCGCCGGCGCTGCGCCCGGCCGTGGTGATCCTGCTGGCGATGCTGGCCTCGAAGGGCACCAGCGTGCTGCGCTCGACGTACGTCATCCACCGCGGCTACGAGGACCTGGCCGAGCGGCTCAACGAGCTCGGCGCCAACATCGAGACCTTCCGCGACATCTGAGGTCCCCGGCGGGCGATACTGCTCCGGTGACCTCTCCGGCGACCACCCCGGCCACGGGCTTCGCCTACCTCGACCGCGTGCTCGACCCGCCCGGGTCGGTGCTGGCGCTGGCGCACCGCGGCGGTGCGTTCCACCCCGAGATCGAGGGGCTGGAGAACACCGTCGCGGCGTTCGAGCACGCCGTGGAGCTGGGCTACGCCTACCTCGAGACCGACGTCCACGTCACCCGTGACGGGGTGCTGCTGGCCTTCCACGACACCGTCCTCGACCGGGTCACCGACCGCAGCGGGGCGATCGCCGACCTGACCCTGGCGCAGGTGCGCGAGGCGGTGGTGGGCGGTCGGGAGCAGGTGCCGACGCTGGCCGAGCTCTTCGAGCGCTTCGAGCACGTCCGCTTCAACATCGACATCAAGTCGGAGGGCGCGGTGGCGGCGCTGGCCGACTTCGTCGCGGCCCGCGAGGCCTGGGACCGGGTGCTGGTCGGCTCGTTCTCGCCGCGCCGCCTGGCGACGTTCCGCCGGCTCACCGGGGGCCGGGTGCCGACCTCGGCGCACCCGTGGGAGGTGCTGGCCTTCCGGCTGCTGCCCAGCGCCCGGCTGGCCCGGGCGCTGACCCGCGGCCGCGTCGCGGCCCTGCAGGTGCCGCACCGGCGCCGGCTGCCGGTGGCGGGAGCCACGGTGCGGGTGGTCACGCCGGGCCTGGTGCGCCGCGCGCACGCGGCCGGCACGCACGTCCACGTGTGGACGATCGACGAGCCCGAGGAGATGCACCACCTCCTCGCGCTGGGCGTGGACGGGCTGTTCACCGACCGCACCGACGTACTGCGCGCCGTGCTCACCGAGCGCGGGCTATGGGAGGGAACCCAGAGATGACGACTGACAGCAGCGCGGCCAGGTCCGCCGCCGGCGCCCCGCCACCCGGCTCCGGGCGGGCCCGGTTCGGCTGGCCCGTCTACGCGTGGGGGCTGTGGGACTGGGGCTCGGCGGCCTTCAACGCCGTCATCACCACGTTCGTCTTCAGCGTCTACATCACCTCCGACTCCTTCGGGCCCGACGCCGACACCAACCTGGGCTGGGCGCTGGCCGGGGCCGGGCTGCTGGTCGCCCTCTTCGCCCCGATCACCGGCCAGCGCGCCGACCGCTCGGGTCGCCGCGGCTTCTGGCTGGCGGTCAACACGATGCTGGTGGTCGCGGTCTCCGCGGCGCTCTTCCTCGTCGAGCCCTCCGAGGAGTACCTGTGGCTGGGCCTGGTGCTGCTGGCCAGCGGCAACATCTTCTTCGAGTTCGCCTCGGTCAACTACAACGCGATGCTCAACGAGATCTCGACGCCCACCACCATCGGGCGCGTCTCCGGGCTGGGCTGGGGGCTGGGCTACATCGGCGGCATCGTGCTGCTGCTCATCGTCTACTTCGGCCTGATCAGCCCCGAGGTGGGGCTGTTCGGCATCACCAGCGAGAACGGCATGGACGTGCGCGTGACCATGCTGGTCTGCGCGGTGTGGACGCTGCTCTTCTCGCTGCCGGTGCTGATCACCCTGCGCGACGACAAGGCGCAGCGCACCCCTCGCGGGCCGCGGGTGGGCATCGTGGCCTCCTACCGCCACCTCTTCGCCATGGTCGGCGACCTGTGGCACACCGACCGCAACACCGTGCGCTTCCTGCTGGCCTCCGCGGTCTTCCGCGACGGCCTCGCCGGCGTCTTCACCTTCGGTGGTGTGCTGGCCGCCGGCACCTTCGGCTTCAGCGCCGGCGGTGTGATCATCTTCGGCGTGGCCGCCAACGTCGTCGCCGGGCTGGCCACCATCGGCTTCGGGGTCCTCGACGACCGGATCGGGCCCAAGCGGGTCATCGTCTTCTCGCTGGTGTGCATGATCGCCGCCGGGCTGGCCGTCTTCGCCCTCAACGCCGGCGGCAGCACCGTCTTCTGGACCTTCGGGCTGCTGCTGGCCGTCTTCGTCGGGCCGGCCCAGAGCGCCTCGCGCACCTTCCTGGCCCGGCTGATCCCCGAGGGGCACGAGGGCCAGGTCTTCGGCCTGTACGCCACCACCGGGCGCGCGGTGAGCTTCCTGGCCCCGGCTGCCTGGTCGGTCTCGATCGCGATCGGCGCCGCCGTGACCGGGGTCGCCGACAACGACGACGCGCAGTACTGGGGGATCCTGGGGATCCTGCTGGTGCTCCTGGTCGGGCTGCTCCTGCTGCTCCCGGTGCGCTCGGGGGTGCGCGAGGACTCCGCGCTGGTGCAGCACGCGTAGCGCTCCTCACCCCCGGCGGCGATTGCCGGAATCTTTGCGCGCTCGCTACCGTTGAACACTTCGAGAGCGCGACTGCGAGCGCAGTCGGGGCCAGGGCCGCCGGTGCTGTTGGACCGTGCGCCCCCCGCCCGCCGCCGTCGCTCTCGTCCGGCACGAGGGACAACAGGACTGGAGGTGCCTCATGGCAGAGCGCACGCTACGAGGAGCACGGCTCGGAGGCCAGAGCTTCGAGGACGAACGCGGCATCGAGTTCGCCGCGCGGCAGCAGGTGGGCTACCGCTGCCCGCAGGCGCACGAGTTCGAGATCACGATGTCGGTCGAGGCCGAGGTCCCCGCGGTGTGGGAGTGCCCCCGCTGCGGCGCGGAGGCCGAGAGCACCTCGGGCATCGAGCGCGAGGTGAAGGCGGAGAAGCCCGTGCGCACGCACTGGGACATGCTGCTCGAGCGCCGCTCGGAGAAGGAGCTCGAGGAGATCCTCAAGGAGCGCCTCGACCTGCTGCGCGGCGGCCAGATCGGCCCCGCCCACCTGCACAAGGCCAACGCCAAGAAGCGTGCCGCCCGCACCTGAGGTCGGCCGCTAGTCGGAGGGGTCCTCGGACCCGTCCACCACGTCGCCCCGGACCACCGGCCCCGAGCCCGGTCCGGGGCGTCCTGCGTCTCCGGGCCCGCGCGAGCCGCCCGGCCCTGCGGGGCCCCCGGGGCGGCCCGGCCACTGGCCGAAGGTCACCGGCACCAGCCGCGCGGCCAGCATCCGGGTCAGCAGCCCCCGGAACAGCGGCCGGGTCACCGGCAGCACCAGCAGCAGCCCGAACGCGTCGGTGACGAAGCCCGGCGTGAGCAGCAGCGTGCCGCCGACCAGCACCAGTCCGCCGTCGGCGAGCTCCTTGGCCGGCACTCCCCCGCGGGCCAGGGTGTCGCGCAGCGCCCGCCACGCCCGCGCGCCCTCACGGCGTACGACGACGGCGCCGACCACGCTGTCGAGCACGAGCAGCAGGATCGTCCAGCCGGCGCCGATGAGCTGGCCGACCTGGATGACCATGTAGAGCTCGAGCAGCGGCAGCCCGACGAAGAGCACCAGCAGCAGCCAGCCGAGGCCGCCGCGGCGTCGTCGGGGGCCGCTGGGGCGCGGGGCGCCGGCGGTGCCGCTCATCGTGCCGCTCCCCCGTGGCCGCTGTGCCGGCGCGGGCGACGGCACAGGACCCGCGCGACCTGCTCGCGACGCTCGGTCAGGCCCCAGACGGTGATCCGCTTGAGCGACTCGACCGCCACCGCGCCGCTCATCTTGGAGTCGCCGCGCACCCGCTCGACGAACTCGATCGGGACCTCGCGCACCACCAGGCCGGCGCGCAGGGTGCGCACCACCAGGTCGGTCTGGAAGACGTAGCCGGTCGAGCGGACCGTCATCAGGTCGATGCGCTCGAGCGTGGAGCGGCGGAAGAGCCGGTAGCCGGCCGTGGCGTCGCGCACCCGGACACCCAGCAGCGCTCGCACGTAGAGGTTGCCGCCGCGCGAGAGCGCCTCGCGCCGTCGGGGCCAGTTGACCACCGAGCCGCCGGGCACCCAGCGCGAGCCGATCACCAGGTCGGCCGGCGCAGCGGGGTCGTCGAGCGCCTCGAGCAACCGGTGCAGCTGCTCGGGCTGGTGGGAGCCGTCGGCGTCCATCTCGCCGATCACCTCGTAGCCGTCGGCCAGGGCCCGGGCGAACCCGGCGCGGTACGCCGCGCCGAGACCCTCCTTGGCCGTGCGGTGCAGCACGCTGACCCGGGGGTCGGCGGCGGCCAGGGCGTCGGCGACCCGGCCGGTGCCGTCGGGTGAGTTGTCGTCGACGACCAGCACGTCGATGCCGGGCTGGGCGGCGTGCAGCCGCTCGAGCACCCACGCGATGTTCTCGGCCTCGTCGTAGGTCGGCACGACCATCACGACCCGGGCCCCGGTCTCGGCGCGGCTCACGGCTGGTCCGCCATCGCGTCGGCTCCTCGTCGTGGCGGCCTCGCGGCGCCGTCGTCCTGGGTGGGTCCACCTGCTGCTGCCGCGCCCCGGCTGCGGCGGGCTCGGCGCGCGCGACGATACGGGAGCAGGGAGACGGTCAGCGCGAGCAGGGTCGCGGCGACCGCCACCTGCCAGGGCAGCCGGTCCATGCGCACCGCCGGGGTCAGGGCCTCGTGCAGGGCGAGCTCCTCCACCAGCACCTCGGTCTCCTGGATCCCGGCGGTCGCGACCACCTCGCCGTCGGCGTCGATCACGCCGGTGACCCCGTTGGTGCTGGCGACCACGGTCGCCCGGCCGGTCTCGAGCGCCCGCAGCCGCGTCATCGCGAACTGCTGCTCGATCTGGTCGGAGAAGATGAACGTGGCGTTGGAGGTCTGCACCGTCAACAGCTCCGCGCCGCGGGCGACCTGGTCGTAGATCGCGTCCTCGTAGGCGACGTCGAAGCAGATCGCCCCGGCCACCTCGGTGCCGGCGATGCTCAACGGCTCCTTGCCGGTGCCCACCAGCATGTCGCGCTGGATCCGGGCCAGCTCGCCGAAGCCGATCTCCAGCGGCGTGCCGCGGAACGGGATGAACTCCCCGTAGGCGACCGGGTGCCGCTTGGTGTAGCGCTCCCCCGCCCCGGTGACCGGGTCCCACACGATGCCCTGGTTGAGCACCGCACCCGGCGGTCCGTCGACCAGCCCGCCCACCAGCACCGGCACGCCGATCGCCTCGGTGGCGCGCAGGATGCCGGCGTTGGTCTCCGCGTCGCGGAAGGGGTCGGTGGCGGTGGAGTTCTCGGGCCACACCACGAAGTCGGGGGCCGGCTCACGGCCGGCGGCGACGTCGTCGGCGAGGTCGACGGTGGCCTGCACGTGGTTCTCGGTGACCTGGCGGAAGTCGTAGAGGATGTCGTTGCCCGGCCCGGGCACGTCGCCCTGGACCACCGCCACGGTCACCGTGCCGGTGCTCGGGCTGCTCCACGGCAGCGCCACCGAGGCCGCCACGCCCGCGACGACCGCGGCCAGGGTGCCGAGCGCCAGCAGCCGCTCCCGGCCGGGCGAGACGGCCGCCGCGGCCAGTGCCGCCCCGGCGAGCGCGAGCAGGAAGGTGACCCCGGCCATGCCGACGTACGGCAGCGTGGCCGCGACCGGGGTGTCGGCGACCGCGAACCCGAGCCTGCCCCAGGGCATCCCGCTGAACGGCCAGCCGCTGCGCAAGATCTCCATCGAGACCCACGAGGTGGCCACCCACAGCGGCCAGGCCGGCAGCCGGGTCAGCAGCGCGACGGCGCTGCCCAGCAGGCCGTAGAACAGCGCCTGGATGCCGGCCAGGCCCAGCCAGGCGGCCAGTGCCACCGTGGTCATCCAGTAGATGTGCACGTAGTAGAAGCCGATCCCGAAGGCGAGACCGACGGCGAAGGCGCGGCGCAGGCCCAGGTGCCGGGTCAGCAGGGTGTGCGCGGCGACCGCGAGCGCGACCTGCAGCGGCACCAGCACGGGCACGGCGAAGGGCTCGTAGGACATCGCGAGGACGACGCCGGCGAGCAGGGCGAGGACCAGGCGCTGGAGCACGGGGCCAGGCTACGGGGCGGGCGCAGAGGAACGGGAGGATCCCGGGCGCCTTCGGTCCAGCCCGGTGCACGACTGGCTGCCGGGGCGGGCTGTTGTCTAGGGGCGCGGGATCCTCCCGTGACCGCTCCCGTGGGGCGGACCGACCTCCGCGAACAGTGTCGGACAGGTGTTTGGCACCCCACCCTCCGACACGGCCACTCGGACGTCGGTCCGCGCACCACGATCTGCACGAGCGGACGGCTCACATTGGCGCGACCCACGCGGGGGTGTCAAGGAGTCGCTGACCTGCGCCGATGTGTAAAACCGCAGGTCAGGGACTGTGAAGTGGCCCACATGAATGCGCGAGGAATCTAGACCGGTCGCGGCGTGTCGGCCCCGACACGCCGGGTCGCGCATCAACGCCGCGCGGGGGCCGCACCGAGCAGGCGCAGCGCCAGCACGGCGTACTGCTCGGCGAGCGCCGGCCGCGGCGTCGCGCCGGCCGGGTCGAACCAGCGCGCGACCCCGCTGCACATCTCCAGCAGCGCCCGGCGCGCCACGCCCGCCGACTCGACCGTGAAGGCGCCCTCGCGGACCCCCTGGTCGATGACCTGCTGCCAGGCCGCCTCGTAGTCGTCGCGCAGCGCGACCACCTCGGCCCGGCGCGCCGGCGACAGGGCGTGCACCTCGTCGTCGACCACGCGGGTCTCCAGCGGGCGCTCGGCGTGGCTGGTGACGTGCAGGCGCACCAGCGCCGTCAATCGCGCGGTCGCGTCGTCGTGCTGGTCGAGGACCGCGCCGGCGGCGTCGACGAGGCGCTCGAGGCTGGCGCGCATGAGCTCGACCAGCAGGTCCTCCTTGGTGCCCATGTAGTGGTAGAGCGTGGCGCTGGAGAGCCCCGCGTGCTCGGCGAGCTGGCGGATGCCGGTGCCGTGGAAGCCGCGCTCGGCGAAGAGCTCGAGCGCCGCGCTGCGCACGCGCTCGCCGGTGGGGGTCATGGGCCCTATGCTATCGATCGATCGATCGAACGGCCACGCTGGCGCGCGGCCCGACCCAGGGAGGACGCCGGTGCAGCCGGTCGAGTACCACCACCTCAGGCACGACGGGTCCGCGGGCGCGGGCGTGGCCACCATCCACCTCAACCGTCCCGAGCGGCTCAACGCCGTCGACGAGTCGCTGACCCGGGGGCTGGCGGCCGCGCTGCGGCGCGCGATCGAGGAGGAGGCGCGCGCGGTCGTGCTGGCCGGGCGGGGTCGGGCGTTCTGCGCCGGGCACGACCTCAAGGCCGAGCCGCCCGTGGAGACGCCGCTGCAGACGCGCGAGCGGCTCGAGGAGATCCAGGACGTCACCCGGCTGGTGCGACGCTTCCCCGGCCCGGTGGTCGCGGCCGTGCACGGCTACGCGCTGGGCGCGGGCTGCGAGTTCGCGCTGGCCTGCGACGTCGTGGTGGCCGCGGAGGACGCGTCGTTCGGCTTCCCGGAGGTCTCGGTGGGGCTCTCGGTCACCGGCGGTGTCTCGCGGCTGCTGCCGGTGCTGGTCGGCTGGGCCCGCGCCAAGGAGCTGCTGATGCTGGGCGAGCGCGTCTCGGGCAGCGAGGCGGCCGCCATGGGCCTGGTGGCCCGCGCGGTGCCCAGCGGCACCCACGAGGACGTCGCGCTCGACCTGGCCCGGCGGATGGCCCAGCGCCCGGCGCTGGCGCTCTCGCTGGCCAAGAAGGTGCTCGACGGCGGTCTCGACTCGACGCTCGAGGAGGCGATGGGCCGCGAGGTCGAGCACGCCGTGCTCACCTCGCTCTCCGGCGAGGGCGAGGCGCCGCGCGAGGGGTTCGGTCGTGGCTGAGACGCTGGTCGCCCACCTCGACGAGGCCGTCCGCCGCTGGGCCGACCGACCGGCGTGGACCTTCGACCTCGGCCCCGGGGACCGCACGACCTGGACCTTCGCGCAGGTCGCCACCGCGAGCACGGCGTACGCCGCCGCCCTCGCCGGGCGCGGCGTGGTCGCCGGCGACCGGGTCGCGATCATGCTCGGCAACGTCGCCGACTCGCCCCTGCTGTGGCTGGCGCTGCAGCGCCTGGGGGCCGCCACGGTGCCGCTCAACGTGCGCTACCGCCACGACGACCTCGGCCACGTGCTCGCCGACTCCGGGGCCCGGCTGGTCGTGGCCGCCCCCGAGCACCACGACCTGGTGCGGCAGGCCGCGGCCGGCGTCGAGGTGCTGGCGCCGGGCGACCTGGTGGCCGCGCCCGGGGATGTCGTTGGTGACCATTCGGCAGCCCCGCCGCCCACTGTCGGCCTCGACCCCGACGCCGTGGTCAACGTGCAGTACACCTCGGGGACCACCGGCCGGCCCAAGGGCTGCCTGCTGACGCACCGCTACTGGACGACCCTGGGCGGCTCGCTGATCGAGGAGTTCCCGCACCTCGGCGCCGACGACGTGATGCTCACCGCCCAGCCCTTCCACTACGTCGACCCGCAGTGGAACGTGGCGGCGGCGCTGATGGCCGGCGCGCACCTGGTGGTCCTGGACGGCTTCCACCCCTCGACGTTCTGGGCCAAGGTGCGCGAGCACGCCGTCACCTACTTCTACTGCCTGGCCTCGATGCCCACCCTGCTGCTGCGGATGCCGCCCGACCCGCACGAGCGCGACCACCGGGTGCGTGCGGTGCAGTGCTCGGCGATCCCGCCGGCGCTGCACGCCGACCTCGAGGCCCGCTGGGGCGTGGGCTGGTACGAGGCGTTCGGGATGACCGAGACCGGGGCCGACATCCGGGTCGGGGCCGAGGAGCACGCCGCGCTGGTCGGCACCGGCTGCCTGGGCCGGCCCGCCGCGCACCGCGAGGTGCGCCTCGACGAGCAGGGCCAGCTGTGGCTGCGCGGGCCCGGGATGATGCTGGGCTACCTCGGCCTCGACTCCCCCTTCGACGCCGACGGCTGGTTCCCCACCGGCGACCTGGCGCGCCTCGACGAGCACGGCCGGGTCTACCTGACCGGCCGGCTCAAGGACATGATCCGGCGCAGCGGCGAGAACGTCGCCGCCGTCGAGGTCGAGGAGGTGCTGCTGGCGCACCCGGCCGTGCGCCTGGCCGCGGTCGTCGGGGTGCCCGACGACGTGCGCGGCGAGGAGGTGATGGCCTACGTCGTCGCCCCCGGCGCCGACGAGCACGAGCTGGAGAGCTGGTGCGCCGAGCGGCTGGCGCCGTTCAAGGTGCCGAGCCGCTGGGCGCTGCGCGAGGAGCTGCCGCTGACCGCGTCGCACCGCGTCGAGAAGGCCGTGCTGCGCGCCGAGGCCGCGCGCGCGGTGGCGCCCGGACGCACCGGGGGTGCACGGTGAGGGCCGACCTGCTGCTGACCAACGCGCGGGTGCGCACCCTCGAGGGCCCCGGGCGCGACCACGTGGCCCGCAGCGTGGCGATCTGGCGCGACCGGGTCGTCGCGGTCGACGAGGACGTGCCGGCCCACCGGGTCCTCGACCTCGACGGGGCCGTGGTGGCCCCGGGCTTCCACGACGCGCACAACCACATGGCCTGGTTCGGGCAGTCCCTCGAGGAGCTCGACCTGCGCCTTCCCACGCTCGAGGCGGTGTACGACGCCGTGGCCGCCCGGGCCCGTGACCTGCCGCCCGACGCGTGGGTGGTCGGCGCCGGCTACGACGAGAACAAGCTCGGGGCCCACCCCCAGCGTGACGCCCTCGACCGGGCCTCCGGGGGGCGCCGGGTCTGGCTGCGGCACACCTCGGGGCACATGTGCGTGGTCAGCGGCGCGCTGCTGGGCGACCTCGGTCTCGCCGACGCCGCGGTCGACGTGCCCGGCGGGCGGGTCGTGGTCGACGCCGACGGACGCCCCACGGGGCTGCTGCAGGAGCAGGCCCAGCACCTGGTCAACGACCTGGTGCTCCCCTACCCCGTGGCGGGCCTGGTCGACGCGATCGAGCGCGCCGGTCGGGTCTACCTGAGCCAGGGCCTGACCTCGGTGGTCGAGGCCGGGGTGGGCGGGGGCTGGATCGGGCGCAGCCCCGTCGAGGTCGCGGCGTACCAGGAGGCACGGGCGCAGGGACGGCTGCCGCTGCGGGTCGAGCTGATGGTCGCCGCCGACGCGCTGCGCCCGCTGGAGGCGCACGCCGACGACGACCTGGGGCTGGGGCTCGACCTGGGCATCCGCACCGGGCTCGGCGACGACCGGCTGCGGCTGGGGCCGGTGAAGATCTTCTCCGACGGCTCCCTGATCGGGCACACCTGCGCCCTCACCGACGAGTTCGCCGACACCCCGGGCGAGAGGGGCTACCTCCAGGACGACGCCGACGCGCTGCGTGAGCGGATCCTCGGCGCGCACCGCTCGGGCTGGCGGGTGGCCGCGCACGCCATCGGCGACGCGGCCATCGACCTGGTGCTCGACGCCTACGACGAGGCCCAGCGACGCTGGCCGCGCGCCGATGTGCGGCACCGCATCGAGCACTTCGGGGTCTCGAGGCCCGACCAGGTCGCCCGCGCCGCCGCCCTCGGGGTGGTCCCGGTGCCGCAGGGACGCTTCGTCGGCGAGATCGGCGACGGGATGCTGCGCGCCCTGGGCCCCGAGCGGGCCTCGTGGATCTACCGCTACCGCTCGCTGCTCGACGCCGGGATCGTGGCACCGGGCAGCTCCGACCGCCCGGTGGTCGACGGCACCCCGCTGCGCGGCATCCACGACATGGTCAACCGGCGCACCGACTCGGGCCACGAGTGCGGGCCCGAGGAGGCGATCAGTGGCCTGGAGGCGCTGACGGCGTACACGCTGGGCTCCGCGCACGCCTCGCACCAGGAGCACGAGAAGGGCACCATCGCACCGGGCAAGCTGGCCGACCTGGTGGTCCTCGACGACGACCCCGCCACCGTGTCCCCCCGGGTGATCCGCGACATCAGCGTGCTGCGTACCGTCCTGGGAGGAGAGGTGGTGTGGGAAGCATGATCGTGCAGACCCAGGACGACCACCCACTGGTGGAGGCCGCCGCGCTGACGGCCGACCAGCTGGCGCTGGTGCGGGAGATCTACGACGAGGCGTTCCCTGCCGACCTGCGGGTGCCCTTCGACGACCTGCTGGCCGACCGGGTGCTGGTGCGCCTCGACCCCGAGGGACGACCCGAGGGGCTGGCGGTGGTGCGTGCGCTCGGCGAGACCGGCTGGACGTTCCTGCGCTACTACGCCGTGGGCGCCCGGGGCGGCGGCACCGGCTCGGCGATGCTCGACCAGCTCGCCACGGTGCTGGCCCGCGAGGGCGGCGCGCTGCTGGTCTGGGACGTCGAGGACCCCGACGAGCCCGGCCTGGACACCGCGCACGTCGAGGAGCACCGGCGTCGGATCCGCTTCTACGAGCGCAACGCCGGCGAGCTGCTGCCCGTCGCGGAGTACCGCCCGCCGCACGACGGCGGCCTCGAGGGGCACGCCCCGCCGATGCGGCTGATGTGCCGCACGCTGGGCGCCTGGGTGCGCCCGCCGGTGGCCGACATCGTGCGGGTGGCCTACGAGCACCGCTACGGCCTGGCCGGCGACCACCCCGTCGTACGACGCACGCTGGAGGCCAGCGCTCTGCCCTGACCCTCCATGCGTTGGCAGAAGATCTTCCGGCGTTTCGTTCGACAGGCCGCAGATCCTTCTGGCATCGTTGGGGTCATGAGCATCGAGACCTCCATCGCGTCCCTGGTCGAGGACGCCACCGGGCAGCCCTACCCCTACCGGCGCGTCGAGCTGGTCGAGCCCGACTGGACCCGCTTCCCGGGTTGGCGCGACGTGACGGCGCAGGAGTGGGCCTCGGTGCAGTGGCAGCGCGCGCACTGCGTCAAGAACGTGCGCCAGCTGCGCGAGCTCATGGGCGACCTGCTCGACGAGCGGTTCTACGCCGACCTCGAGCGCGACCAGGCCGAGCGGGCCACCATGTCGATGCTGGTGCCGCCGCAGATGATGAACACGATGGTGCCGCGGGTGGAGCCGGCGGGCCCCGGCTCGCTCACCGAGGCGTTCTACGCCGACCCGGTGCGCCACTACATGCTGCCGGTCTTCTCCGACCGTCGCACCGACTGGGCCTCGCACCCGCACGCCACCCGCGACTCGCTGCACGAGCACGACATGTGGGCCACCGAGGGCCTGACCCACCGCTACCCCACCAAGGTGCTCGCCGAGCTGCTGCCGACCTGCCCGCAGTACTGCGGTCACTGCACCCGCATGGACCTGGTCGGCAACTCCACGCCGGTCATCGAGAAGCTCAAGTTCGCCGGCAAGCCCAACGACCGGATCGGCGACATGCTCGACTACCTGCGCCGCACCCCCTCGGTGCGCGACGTGGTGGTCTCCGGCGGCGACGTGGCCAACATGCCCTGGCCCCGCCTCGAGGCGTTCCTGACCTCGGTGCTGGAGATCGAGAACGTGCGCGACATCCGTCTCGCCACCAAGGCCCTGGTCGGGCTGCCGCAGCACTGGCTGCAGCCCGACGTCGTCGAGGGCATGAGCCGGGTGGCCGGCCTGGCCCGCTCGCGCGGGGTGTCGCTGGCCATCCACACCCACGCCAACCACGCCCAGTCCGTCACTCCCCTCGTGGCCGAGGCCTCGCGCGCGATGCTCGACGCCGGCGTGCGCGACGTGCGCAACCAGGGCGTGCT
>JBFGFQ010000074.1:0-12954 GCA_041579495.1 Nocardioides sp. | reverse complement strand
GCGGCTGGTCGACGGACAGGCCCAGCCGGGCGCGCACCTCGTCCCGGTCGGCGTAGTCGGCGGGGTCGAACCCGGTGACGTAGCCCGCGAAGTCGAAGTTGTCGCCGACCCAGTCGCGGATCCGCGGCAGCCCGGGCCCGAACGTGCCGTCCACGACGTCCTCGGGGCCGCCCACGAAGATCGAGCGGTCCCGCACCCGCGCGAAGCGGGCGCGCTGCTCGATCATCTCGGCGTTGTAGTCGGCGGTGAGGCGTTCCTCGCGCGACCCGCCGTCGGGCATCGGCAGCCACCCGACGAAGTCGGTCATCCACGCGAAGGCGAACCGCTTCAGCTCGGGGTTCTCGTGCAGGAAGTAGTCGACGTCCCAGGCCTCGTCGCCGACGACCAGGTCGTAGTGCTCGGCCTCCACGACCTCGGCGAGGACCATGAAGTTGTTGACCAGGACGGCGTCCATCTCGCGGATCGCCTGGAAGGCGTGCAGGTCGTGCTCGCCGGCCTCGTGCTCGATGTGCTCGGACTCGCTGGCCAGCCAGCGCGACGCCGGGTGCACCCGCTCGCCGGCCGCCCGCAGCACGTCGGTCACCGGGTGCTGGGCCAGCCAGTCGACCTCGACGTCGGGGTGCAGCTTGCGCAGCTCCTCGACCACGGCGACGTCGCGCCGGGCGTGCCCCAGGCCGATCGGCGAGGAGAGGTAGAGCACCCGCCGGCGCCGCTGCGGCGCCGCGACCCAGGTGGTGCGCCGGGTGTCGGGGCGCAGCCGCTCGACGAAGTCGCGGATCATCAGGTTGATCCGCACCGGGTGCCGCGCCATCGGACCGTGGCCGACCCCCTCGAGCAGCACCAGCGAGCCGCCCGTCAGCTCGGCCAGGCGCTCCCCCACCTGCGGGCCGCGGACAGCGTCGGCGGTGCCGTGCACGACCAGGACCGGGCAGCGCACCCGCGCGCACACGGGCTCCATGGGCGCGCAGGACACCTCGTCGCAGCCGATGCGACCCGAGGTCGCGTCGGCCAGGACGACCGGGTCCACCTCGCGGGCCCAGCCCAGGCAGTCCTCGACCTGCTTGGTCGAGTGGGGCTCGTTGAACACCTGGGCGAAGAAGAACTCGAGGAAGTCCTCGTAGCCGCCCCCGGTCCAGTGGTGGCGGTTGTACGTGCCCCATCCCTGGGGCGACTCGACCGGCTGGTCGTAGGGGTGCCGGTCGCGGTGCGGGTCGGCCATCGCGAAGCCGCAGGACGACGACATCGCCAAGAGCCCGAGCACCCGCTCGGGGTGGTCGGCCGCGACGTGCAGCGCCCAGGGCGTGCCGCACGACAGCGAGACGAGGACCGCCTGGTCGGTGCCGCTGGCGTCGAGCACGGCGACCGTGTCGGCGGCGTACTGCTCGTTCGTGTACGCCGCCGGGCCCTGCGGGCTGTCGGACCCGCCGCTGCCGCGGCCGTCGAAGGTGACCACCCGGAAGTGCCGGGCCAGGAAGCCCACCTGCGCCTTCCAGAAGCGGGAGTCGATGACGGTCCAGGTCGGCATCAGCAGCACCGTGGTCCGCGCCCCTGTCCCACCCGCGGCCTCGTCGGGCGTGGCCCCCTGCTCGCCGTACACCGTGAAGGCGATCCGGACACCGTCGCGCACGACGACCTCCTCGCGGTCGGGCGCACGCGCCCGGCCACGACGGTGGTCGCCGGGCGACGTCACGGACGGATCTCCAGCACCTGGTTGAACGGGGTCTCGGCCACCCGCTCGCAGTGGCCGAACCCACCGGTCGTCACGACGTCGCGGATCTTGGCGGGGCCCGCCTGGCTGCCGATCGCGAGACCGACCTCCTGCGACAGCGACGCCGGCGTGCACAGCAGGGTCGAGAACCCGTAGTACGCCCGGCCGACGGTGGTGAAGTTGTCCTCGACGTGGTCGCCCGACATCGGCTCCACCACCATCCAGGTGCCGTCGTCGGCGAGTGCCGCTCGGACCGCGCGGGCCGCACCCACCGGGTCGCCCATGTCGTGCAGCGCGTCGTACGTCGTCGCGAGGTCGTACGGGCCGCCCACCAGGCCCTCGGCGGTGGCCACCTCGAAGGTCACGCGGTCGGCGACGCCGGCGTCCTGGGCCCTGGTGCGGGCCTCGGCGATCGAGTCCTCGTGGTAGTCGGTGCCGAGGAACGTCGAGCGGGGGAACGCCTTGGCCATGATCACGGTCGAGGCGCCGTGCCCGCACCCGACGTCGACGACCCGCGCGCCTTGCTCGAGCTTGGCGACCACGCCGTCGAGCGCGGGCAGCCACTGCGAGACGATGTAGGCGTTGTAGGAGGGCGCGAAGAACCGCTCGCACCCCTCGTGCACGTCGTGGTTGTGCTCGTGCCAGCCGAGACCCGCGCCGCTGCGGGCCTTCTCCACGATGCGGTCGCTGTCCTGCAGCGTGCCGAGCGCGATCTGGAAGAGGCCGCCCAGGAAGGCCGGGCTGGTCTCGTCGGTCATCGCCACGGCGTGCTCGGGCGGCAACGTGTAGGCACCGGTCGCCGGGTCGTAGTCGACGATGCCCCCGGCGGCCTGGGCGTTGAGCCACTCGCGGGCGTAGTGCTCGCCGGTGCCGGTGTCCTCGGCCAGGCGGCGCGCGGTGGTGGCCCCGTCGCGCATGGCGCGGTAGTAGCCGAGCTTGTCGCCCATGACGGCGAGCCCGGTGTTGAGGCTGGCACCGACCTCGTCGACGGCCCGGAAGACGAAGGCCATCAGCTTGTCCATGTCGATCTCGGGCGCGGGGGTCGTGGGCTGCTGTACGTCGGTCACGGTGCTCTCCCTCGGTGGGCCGGCACGCTGGTCGGGCCGGTCCTCCGAACGTAGGACCGCTCGCGTCCCGGTCGCATCAGGTGACCCCCCTGGTCCTCGCGCCCGGGCGGTTTCACGCAGCGGCCCTAGGATCGGCGGGTGCTGGTCGGACGCGAGTCCGAACGACGGACCCTTGCCACCGTGCTCGCCGCTGCGCGGGTCGCCGACAGCCGCGCCCTGGTGCTCGCCGGGGAGGCCGGGATCGGCAAGACCGCGCTGCTGCAGGAGGCCCGGGCGCTGGCCGGCGAGATGCGGGTGCTCGAAGCGCGGGGCGTCCAGGCGGAGCGCTACGTCCCCTTCGCCGGGCTGCTGCAGGTGCTCCGTCCGGTCCTGGACCTGGTGGACGAGATCCCCGCACCCCAGCGCTCGGCGCTCGCCTCGGCCCTCGCGCTGGGACCGCGGGGCGGACCGGAGCCGACCCGGTTCGCCGTCGGCGCCGCCACCCTGGGCCTGCTGGCCCGCGCGGCCGAGGACCGACCGCTGCTGCTGCTGGTCGACGACGCCCACCTGCTCGACGCCGCCTCCGCCGAGGCGCTCGTCTTCGCGGCGCGCCGGATGCTCTCCGACGCCGTGGCGGTGCTGGTGGCGCTGCGACCGGACGAGCCGGGGGCGCGGGTGCTGGACTCGCTGCCCGTGCTGCGCCTCGAGGGGCTGGACCTGCCGGCCGCGGGCTCCCTGCTGGCGGAGGCGGCCGAGGGCCCGGTGGCCTGCGAGCGGCTGCGGCGACTGCACGAGGTCACCGCCGGCAACCCGTTGGCGCTGCTCGAGCTCCGCGACCAGGTGGACCGGCTCGACGACCTGCCGGCCTCCGCACCCGTGCCGGTCTCCGAGCAGCTGACCCGCTCGTTCCTGCGCCGCGTCCACGACCTCCCCCACGACACCCGCACCACGCTGACCGTGGCCTCGGCGGACCCCAGCAGCCTGCGCGCGGTGCTGCGCGCCGCCGCCGTGCTGGGCGTCGAGGCCCCCACCCTGGTGCCGGCGCAGGACGCCGGCCTGGTCACGCTCTCCGGCGACGCCGTCGGGTTCCGCCACCCCCTCGTGCAGGCCGCGGTGTACGCCGACGCGGAGCCGGCCCGGCGCCGGGAGGTGCACCGCGCCCTGGCCCGCGTGGTGGGCGACACCGACGAGCACCGGCTGACCTGGCACCTCTCGGAGGGTGCCGCAGGCCCCGACGAGCCGACCGCGGCCCTGCTGCAGCGGGTGGCGGTCCAGGCCGCAGCGCGCGGCGCCCACGCCACCGCACTGCTGGCCCACGAACGGGCGGCGGCGCTGACCCTCGACCCGGCGCTGGTGCCGCAGCGGTTGGCCGACGCCGGTGAGGCGGCCTGGTTGGCCGGACGCACCGACCGCGCGACCGACCTGCTCTCGCAGGCGCTCGCGGCCGGGCCGGCGCCGTTGCTGCGGGCGCACGTGCAGGAGCTGCAGGGCGCGGTCCAGCTGCGGTCCGGCTCGGTCGACCTGGCGCTGCAGGTCCTCACCCGGGCGGCGATCGCGGTGGCCCCCCTCGACCCCGCCCGGGCCGTCCGGATCAACGCCGACGTCGTGCACGCCGCGTTCTACCTGATGGACCCGGGCGCCGCGATGGGGGCCTGTCGCCGCATCGACCGGCTGCTGGCCGGCGACGTGCCGGCCTCGACCCGGCTGCTCGGGATGTCGGCGTCGGGGATGGCGATGGTGCTCGCGGGCGCCGGGGCCGAGGGGGTCGAGCGGCTGCGCGACGCGGCGTACCGGCTGGTGGTGCCCGACCCGCCCGTCGCCGAGCGGTTCCGGCTGCCGCTGCGCCTGCAGGGGGCGTTGTGGCTGCGGGGCGCCGGGCCGGAGCGCGAGGTCGTGGCCGCGACCCTGGAGGCGATGCGTGAGGACGCAGCGGTGGCGCTGCTGCCCTACCTGCTCATGCAGGTGGCTCGCGACGCCGCCACGAGCGACCGCTGGGACGCGGCCGAGTCGGCCTACGACGAGGCGGCGAGACTGGCGCAGGAGAGCGGGCTGACGACCGACCTCGCCGCCTCGGTGGCGGGGCACGCCATCGTCGACGCGCGCCGCGGGCGCACCGCGGCCGTCGCGGCCCACGTCGAGGCCGTCGACGAGCTCGCCGCCCGGAACGGGGTGCGGCTGGCCACCGTGTGGCTGCGCTTCGCCCAGGGCGACCTGGCGGCCGGCGCCGGCGACCTGGAGGCCGCCGTGGTGCACTACAGCGACCTCGAGGAGCTGCTGGCCGGGGCCGGCATGGGCGACCCCGACCAGTCCTGCGCCCCCGAGCTGGTCGAGTGCCTGGTGCACCTGCGGCGCACGTCGCAGGCGGTCGAGGTCGCCACGGGGTTCGCCGCCCGGGCGAGCGCCAAGGGCCAGTCGTGGTCGCTGGCCCGCGCCGCCCGGGCCGCGGCGTTCTGCGCCGACGACCCCGAGCCGTGCTTCCGCGACGCGCTCGCGCTGCACGCCGAGACCCCCGACGGCTACGAGGCCGCGCGCACCCGGTTGGCGTACGGCGCCTGGTTGCGGCGCGCCCGCCGGCGCGTCGACGCCCGGCCGGTGCTGACCGCTGCCCTGGCGACCTTCGACTCGCTCGGTGCGACGCCGTGGGCCGAGCGCGCGGCGCAGGAGCTGGCCGCCACCGGCGAGTCGGTGCAGCGCGGCGCCCCGGGCGGCCTCGTCGAGCTGACCCCCCAGGAGCAGCGGATCGCGGTGCTGCTCGCGCAGGGCCGCACCACCCGGGAGGCGGCCGCCGGGCTGTTCCTGAGTCCCAAGACGGTGGAGTACCACCTGCGCCACGTCTACCTGAAGCTCGGCATCGGCTCGCGGGCCGAGCTCACCGAGCGGTTCGCCGGCCGGGGCGACTGACCCTGCGCACGTGCTCGGGTCGGGTCGGCGCGGGTCGGCGGGCGGTCAGAAGGCGCCGGGCATCCGGAAGCCGTCGAAGGGCCGCACCTCGATCGGGCGGCCGATGCAGGCGCTGGTGCGTGACGCCCAGGTGAGCGCCTCGTCGAGGTCGGCGGCGTCGATGATGTAGAAGCCGCCGAGGCGCTCCCTGGCATCCGCGAACGGGCCGTCGCTGGTCGTCGTGTCGCCGTCCTCGACCCGGACGACCCGGGCGGAGCCGACGTCGGCCAGGCGGCCGGAGGCCACCAGCGCCTGGGCGGCGCCCATGTCGGCCTCGAGCTCACCGACCTGGCGCATCGTCGCCTGCACCTGCTCCTCGGTCATCTCGACCGGCGCCTGGTCGTCGACCGTGTGCATGGACAGGAGGAAGTGGGTCATGGCGATCTCCGTCTCCGACGTGGGCCTCGCCGCCCCGGGCCGGGGCGACCGGCGGCCCTCGATCTCGCCACGCTACTCGCCGGCGAGCACCTCGTGCTCGTGGTGGTGCGGCGAGAGGTAGCGGCTCGGGTGCGAGCGCCCCAGCCCGCCGCCGGCGATCCAGGCCTCGCTGGAGGTGCGGCCGCGCTCGATCAGCTCGGCGGCGTGGTCGAAGTCGGCCGAGGAGATCGTCAACGGGCACAACGGTGGCAGCAACCCGATCGTGACGCCCTCGACCACCATGTCGACCTCGATGACGAGCTGCTGCTCGATCAGCAGCGACAGCGCGTGCACCGCCACCCCGATCGCCGAGCGCGGTGGCTCCGCGATGGCGCAGGGCACGCCGGCCGGGAGCACCACGACCCGGGTCGCACCCAGCTCGATGGCGTGCGAGACCCCGGCGCGGGTGGCGATGGCCCCGTCGACGAGCCACCGCTCCCCCACCTGCACCGGGGGCAGCACCCCGGGGATCGCGGCCGTGGCGCGGGCGGCGTCGCGCACCGACCCCGTCGAGAGCAGCACGTCGGCGCCGGTGAACAGGTCGGTGGCCAGCAGGTGCACCGGGATGCGCGCCTGCTCCAGGACGTCGATGCCGGCGCGCCGGGCCACCAGCTCGCCCAGCGGCTCCCCGGGGAAGAGGCTGCGGCTGTGCCCGGTCAGCCCGCGCAGCAGCTGCAGCGGCCGGATCGGGAAGACGTCGCGGCGACGCAGCTCGATCCACACGTCCGCGAGCTCGGCCAGCGACTCCTGGGAGGTGCCGTGGGCGCCCACCCAGGTCGCGTTGAGGCCGCCGGCGGAGGTGCCGATCAGCAGGTCGGGCTCGATGCCGGCCGACGACAGGGCCTGCAGCATGCCGACCTGGACGGCGCCGAGGCTGCCGCCCCCGGACAGGACGAACGCGGTGGTCATGCCCCGAGCCTGCCGCACCGCTACCCGGCCGTGGACGACGCGTCGGTGATCGGGGTGATCCAGGCCTGGTGCGTGGCGGCGTTCTTGGTGATCGCCAGCAGCTCGTCCATGTGCGGCTCGAGACCGGTCACCTTGTCGAGCGGCACGCCGATCACCAGCTGGAACCCCAGGCCCTTCCAGGCCCGCACCGCCCGCCCGGCGAACTCCGAGTCGGCCTTCACGAAGCCCTCGTCGAGGAAGACCGGGGCGAAGCGCGGGCGCGAGCGCATCTCGTCGCCGAGCCGGAAGCGCAGCGCGGAGCCGACGATGAAGGCCACCAGCTCCTGGCTCTCGCCACCGCTCTTCTCCCCCAGCGTCCGGTACGTCGCGCGCAGCTCGCCGCTGAGGTGGTCGTAGCGCTCGGCGCTCACCTCGACGTGGCGGCGCACGTCGAGCAGCCGGTCGCGGTCGGTGGGCGCGCCGCCGGGGGCCTGCGGGCGCAGCTGCTCCATGAAGCGGCTCAGGTCGGCGAAGCGCCGCTCGAGGTCGGCCTCCTCCACCGGGGTGGCCGTGGCGCTGCCGGCCGAGAGCGTGCGCAGGTCCTTCATGAAGGCCTGCACGTGCACCGGCGAGAGCCGGCGCAGCCGGATCCGCAGCCGGTCGCCGGCCCCGCCGAACTCCAGGCGCTTGAGGATCGCGTTGATCGGCACCAGCCGGTCCTCGATCTCCTCGACCGAGGCCGCCATCGCGCCGACCAGCGGCACCAGGTCCTGCCCGCTCCACTCGGTCAGGCGCCGACGCCACTCGGCGCGCCGGTCGGCCAGGCCCTTGCCGCGGATGTCGCCGAGGATGCGCTCGTAGTCGGGGTAGGAGTCGGCGGTGGCGCCCAGGTTGGGCGAGTCCCAACGCGACTTGTACTGCCGGAAGACCGAGGACAGGTCGTCCTCGACGCGCTGCACCTCGGCGGTCGCGTCGGCGACGGCCGCGTGCAGGCGCGCCTCGAGCCGCTTGGCGTTCTCGGCGAAGCGGTCGAGGTCGTCGGGGTCGGCGGGCTCGGCCGCCGCGGCGAGCTCGACCCGCAGCGCGGCGTCCTGCTCGTCGGTCAGGCCCCCGCGGTCGGTGGTGGCGTCGAGGCGGTCGTTGAGGTGGTCCTCGGCCTCGACGAGCTCGCCGTGCCGCGAGCCCAGCGCCTTCTGCTGCTGCTCCAGCGCGAACCGCTGCTGGCGCGTGGTGTCGAGCCGCGCGGTGAGGTCGTCGATCTGCTCCTGCAGCACCTGCAGCCGGTCGTCGGCGGTGAGGATCGCCTCGCGGCGCCGCTCGAGCTCGGCGATGCGCCGGTCGCAGCCGGCCACGTCGACGTCGTCGTGGCGCACCATCGCCACGGCGTCGTACGCCGTGCGCTGCTGCTCGAGCACCCCGGCGCGACGGTCGATCGCGGCGAGCCGGTCGTCGACCTCGAGCAGCTCGCGCTCGAGGCGCGCGAGCTGCGCGTCGACCTCGGCCACGGCCTCCTCGTTGGAGAAGCCGATGATGCTGCGCTGCTCACCGCGCCCGTGCGCGCCGCGGCGGCCGTTGCGGGTCTGGCCCGCCTCGGTGACCCGGAAGCCCGGGCCGTCGAGCCCGGCGGCGGTCTCGACGCAGAAGGCGTTGCGGGCCGGCTCGGCGACGTGCTGCTGCACCCAGCCGGAGAACGGCGAGTCCTTGAAGAGCAGCTTGCCGGCCACCCGCTCGGGGTCGGAGGGGCCGGTGCCGGGCAGGTCGAGCTCGACGCCCTGGAAGGTGAAGCGGGTGCGCAGCCGCAGCCCGTCGATGGCCGCCGAGAAGTGCGCGAGCCGCTCGAGCGGCACCAGCATCGTGCGGGCGGTGCCGCCGAGCACGGTCTCGATGGCGGTGCGCCAGCGCGACTCCTCGGGGGCCACGTCGAGCAGCTCGGCGACGTAGGGCAGCTCCTCGGGCGACATCCCCGCGGCGCGGGCCACCTCGGCGCGCAGCTCGTGCAGGTACGACGGCACCCGGCCGGCGCGGCTCTCGAGCGAGGCGCGCTCGCGGCGCAGCGCCGTCTGCTCCTCCTTCAGCGGCACCAGCGCGTCGCGGACGTCGTCGCGCTCGGCGCGCAGCCGGGCCCGGGCGTCCTCCCCGGCCGCGAGCTGCTTGCGCGCGTGCAGCTGCAGGGCCGCGAAGCCCGACGCCGAGTCGAGCGCCGAGTCGAGGTCGGGGGCGTCGTCACCGTCGGGCCCGGTGAGCCCGACGAGGGGGTAGACCCGCTCCTCGAGCTCGGCCAGGCGGGCCGCGCGCTCCTCGCGGATGGTCCGCTCGTGGTCGACCTGGGCGGCCAGCGCCTGCAGGTCGCCACCACCCGCGTCGCGGTGCGCCTCCTTGGCGGCCTCGAGGTCGGCGACCAGCGCCGACTCGGCCGAGCGGGCGCCGGCCAGCGCCTCGGAGGTGGCGGCGCGCTCGTCGCGGTTGGCCTCGACGGCGGCCTCGACCAGGCGCAGGTGGGTGCGCAGCAGCCACTGGCGCAGCGGGGTGTCGCCCGCGGCGGTGACGCCGTACGAGTCCAGCTCGGCGAGCCGCCGCGCGGCGGCGACCCGGCGCTCGTGCAGGCCCGTGATCGGCTCGAGCAGCGCGAGCTTCTCCTCCTCGGTGCGCATCGCGGCGTGCGCGGCGTCGAGGTCGTCGAAGTGCTCGATCGCCCGGTCGGCGGCGGCGTACGTCGCCGGTCGCTCGAGCACCATGTCCTTGTAGAGCTCGTCGACGCTGCGCACCTGGTTGCCGGCCTGGATGCGCGCCAGCAGCCGCAGCGCCTTGGCGCCGTCGCCGCCGGCCCCGATGCCCAGCCGCGCGTGCAGCACCTCGGCGAACTCGGCGTACGTGCGGTGCACCCGCACGCCCGGCCAGAGCTTCTTGAGCGTGTTGGCGTGGAAGCGCTCGCCGACCGCGACCTCGAGGCCCTGCAGGTCGAGCCGGCCCTCGTGGGTCACCAGCTGCATCTGCACCTCGCTGGAGCGGGTGGCGCGGCGCGGCACGTAGTAGGTGCGCAGCGCGGTGAAGGAGCCGCCGCGGTCGTTGACGAACGTCATCGCCACCGCGCCCCACGTGTCGACGCCGCGCCCGCGCAGCAGCTTCTCGACCGGTCGCCCGGTGCGCGGGTCGTCGACCACGTCGACGGCGCCGCGCAGGTAGGACAGCAGGTTGCGCTGGCCCACGCCGCGCGCGCGGCCGCTGACGGCGTCGTTGGAGGCACCGTTGAACTTGGTGTCGGAGGGCATCATCAACGCCGTGTAGGCGTCGAGGATGGTGCTCTTGCCGACGCCCGAGGCGCCCGAGATCATCGTCGCGTCGCCACCCAGCGGCACCGTGGTCAGGCCGGCGAAGCCGCCCCAGTTGACCATCTGCAGCAGTCCCGCGCGCCACTGCATCGTGTCGTCGCCCGGCGCCGCCACCACCTGGTGCTCGAACAGCCCACCCGTGCCGGCGCCGAGCTGCTCGGTCTCGTCGATGGACATGCTCACTGGCCTCCGGTGCTGGCGTCGGTGCTGGCGTCGGTGCTGGCGTCGGGCTCGAAGAGGTCGGTGTCGGCCTCGGGCGCGGCGGGCTGCTCGCCGCTGTTGGCGCGCTGCAGCGACTCGAGCAGCTGTTGGAGCACCTCGAGCGGCAGCAGCGGCTCGACGGCCTCGCTGATCTCGTAGCGGTCGTCGCCGACCGCCCCGATGAGCAGGCCGGCCTTGACGATGCTGGCCACCGCGTTGCGGGCCCGCTTCTCGTCGCCGGACTCGTCGGTGGCGTGCGCGGGCCGGAAGCTGGCGACGTAGTCGACGACGTCCTCGCGGTCGACGTGCACCCGCGTCTCGCCGCCGGCCAGGCCGCTGCGCAGCCGGTCGCGCAAGTGGACCAGCACCAGCGTCTCCTCGCGCGACCACGCGGCGTCGTAGAGCAGCGTCGGGAAGCGGCTGCCGGTCTCGGAGAGCGCCTGGCGCTTCCAGGCCACCTCGCGCGAGCGGTCGACGGCCAGGTCGAGGAAGAGGTCGTTGAGCCGCGAGCGCAGCAGCCGCTCGTGCTCGACCAGCACCGCCCAGTCGCGCGGGTGGGTGCGGGCGCTGATGAAGCGCTGCTTGAGCAGGGTCACCAGGGCGTGGCGCTGGCCGTGGTCGAGACCGCCCTCGTCGCCCTCGAACAGCGACACCGAGCCCGCGTCGACGTCGTCGAACCCTGCGTCGAACCCGTCGTCGGACCCCGCGTCGGACCGCTGGTCCTGGTCGCCGTCGGGGACCTCGTGCTCGAGGTGGGTGCTCATGCGGGGGTCTCGCTCTCTGCGCGGGCGTCGAGATCGGGGTCGGGCAGCGGGGTGCGCGGCACCGTGAAGGTGCGGGTGGAGCCGTCGGGGCGCACGGCGGCGTACGCCTCGAGGCCCTGGTCGCTGAGCCAGCCGCGGTCGGCGGCCAGGTGCAGCAGGCCGAAGATCTCCACCGGTCGGCGCAGGGCCGGCTCGAGGGCCTCGAAGACCTCCCCGAGCGAGCCGGCCGGCACCAGGTCGCCCAGCGCCTCGTCGAGGCGCCCGCGCAGCACCGAGAGCTGCGGTCCGCCCTGGGCCAGCAGCTCGTCGAGCGAGACCGGCGGCGCGTCGTCGGGGTCGGCGGTGGTGATCCGGTCGGGCAGCACGTCGTCGGCCGGGTCGTGGAAGCGCTCGCGCAGGTGGTCGAGGGTCACCCGGGCCGGCAGCAGCGGCACGTCGTGGGTGGCGCGCGGCCCGGTGGAGGCCATCCAGGTCATCAGCTCGGACTCGACCTGGCGCAGCGTCTGCTCCAGCTGGCGGTCGCGCACGGCGTCGTGGGAGACGATGTACTCCTTGAGCGTGGCGGTGACCCGCGAGCGCTGCGAGAGCACCCGGTCGAGCCCCTCGCGCACCAGCCGCACGGTGCCGCGCAGCTCGGCGCGCTCGGCCTCGCCGAGCAGCCGGTCGGAGAGCGGGTGGTCGAGCAGCGCGTTGAGGTCGTCGCGCAGCCGGCTGACCAGGGCGTCGTCGCGCAGCAGCGCGAAGGCGCCCTCGAAGGCCCGCCCCTCCTGGGTGGCGGTCATCAGCGCGTCGGCGCGGGCCAGGTAGTCGTCGATGACCTCGCCGGCGGGGCGGTCCTCGGCCCGGAAGGCGCTCAGGATCTCGCCGCGGATCTGGGTGAAGCGCTCCTCGACGCGGGCGAAGTCGCTGGGCAGCGCCGAGACGAGCGAGAGCAGCTCGGTGAAGCCCTCGAGCATGTAGTCCTCGGTGGGGCTGGGCATCTCGGCGCCGTCGACGAGCCGGTCGCGCTCGGCCTGCAGCCGCGCGATCTCGCCGTTGAGGATGCTGACGCGCGCGGTCCGGTCGGGGTTGGCCTCGGCGTTGAAGCGCCGCACCGTGCCCAGCAGCGTCGCGATCCGGTGCTCGCTGAGCGTGGCCCGGTCGCGGGTGAGGTTCTTGACCAGCTGCAGCGCCTGCTGGGCGTGCGAGGTCAGCGTGTAGACCTCCTGGCCGCGCTCGTCGAGGGAGCGCACCAGCCACTGCCCGCGCATCCAGCGGTGGCACAGTTCGCGCACGCTGCCGTTGGGCACCTCGAGCTCGCCGGCCTGGCGGATCTGCGCCAGGTGCTCCTCGACCTGCGCGTGCAGCCGCGCGGTCGGCACCGGCCGGTTGTCGCGCCCGAAGACGGCCCGGAAGATCGTGATCACCACGGGCGCCTGGCGCTGGTGCAGCAGGGTCAGCGTGGGTTGCGCGAAGGCGCCCTTGACCCGGGCGAGCTCGCTCGCGATCTCACTCATCAGCACCTCCCTGCACGACCCGTCGGCGGCGTCGCCAGGCGGCAGCATCCCAGACATGGCCGGTCCGACCCGGATCCGGGGCGGCCCCGGGGGTCGCCCGCGCGGGAGTTTCATCGGCCGCCCGATGGAACTCCTGCCGGGACGATGAAACTTCATCGTCCCGGC
>JBFGFQ010000073.1:0-12955 GCA_041579495.1 Nocardioides sp. | reverse complement strand
GGCGCGCGGCCTCAACAAGGCGATCGTGCCCCAGAAGGAGGTCGACGAGGGCGAGACCCTCGCCGAGAAGTTCCTGATCCGCTGGAAGGGCGAGGCCGACCCCAAGCACGTCAAGGCCATCGACGCCTACTGGAGCAGCGCCGCCGAGCACGGCATGAACGCCTCCACCTTCACCGCCCGCGTCATCACCTCCACCGGCGCCGACGTGGCCGCCGCGTTCTCCGGCGCCATCGGCGCCATGTCGGGCCCGCTGCACGGGGGCGCTCCGAGCCGCGTGCTCGGCATGATCGCCGACGTGGAGGAGTCCGGCGACGCCGAGGCCTACGTCAAGGGCCTGCTCGACCGCGGCGAGCGGCTGATGGGCTTCGGCCACCGCGTCTACCGCGCCGAGGACCCCCGCGCCCGCGTGCTGCGCCGCACCGCCAAGGAGCTCGACGCGCCGCGCTACGCCGTCGCCGAGGCCCTCGAGCAGGCAGCGCTCAAGGAGCTGCGCGAGCGCCGCCCCGACCGCGTCCTCGAGACCAACGTCGAGTTCTGGGCCGCGATCGTCCTCGACTTCGCCGAGGTCCCGGCCAACATGTTCACCTCGATGTTCACCTGCGCCCGCACCGGCGGCTGGTCGGCGCACATCCTGGAGCAGAAGCGCACCGGTCGCCTGATCCGCCCCTCGGCCGTGTACGCCGGCCCGGCCCGCTCTCGCGGGCCCGGCGCACCACTCTTCCCTCAGCGGAAGACCCGGTCGACCATCCTGAAGGCGCCCAGCTCCTGGTCGGAGCGGTAGTGCCGGTGGTCGGCCCGGACCCGGTCGGCCGCCTCCCGGGCGTACTCGACGATGTCCTGCACGAAGAGCTCCTCGGGACCGATCGCCTCCAGCACGTCGGGCTCGATGTCGTGGTCGACCAGCCCCGCGTCGTCGGAGAGCGCGTGCGACTGCGCCAGCGACGCCCCGCAGATCGCGGCGTACTTGCGCCACTGCTTGTCGGACAGGTCGTCGAGGTCGATGTCGTCGCGGTAGGGCGAGCGCTCGCGCACCATGAAGCTCAGCCCGTCCATCTCCACCGCCCCGTAGAAGCGGTCGCCGCGCACCAGGTGCACGCCCTGGGCGTGCGAGATCCGGTCGGCGTTGCCGTCGACGACGTACTCCGAGGGCGGCACCAGCCCCGCCAGCGCCGAGCGCCGTGCCTGCTTGAGCTCGAGCAGCAGGTCGTCGGTGCCGTCGGCGTTGGGGCCCTCCACCATCAGGTAGTAGCGCGGCAGCCCCAGCGACGCGGTGCCCTGCCCCAGCCGCTGGCAGACGTCCTTGACCCGCATCGCGCCGGCCCGCTCGGGCACGTCGATGTCGTTGTCGCGCACGAACCTGTCGAGCGCGTCCTGGAACTCCGGCACCCGGGCCGAGACCGGCACCAGCTCGTCGTCGGCGCGGAAGCCGCGGCGGTACTCGTCGTGGTACTTGCGCGCCAGCCAGTGGTCGCGGTCCTCCAGGGCGCCCTCGATGAGCTTGCGGATGAGCTTGGGGGCGTTGTCCTGGCGCACCTGGGTCTGCTGCTCGGTGGCGTCGGTGGCGTAGCCGCGCATCGCCTCGACGTAGCCGCGCACGAACGCGGCCGCGATCTTCGCCTGCTGCTTCGCGCCGTGCCCGCCCTCCTCCTGCGCGGCGATCATGAAGCCGGTGGCGCCGCGCTTGAGGTCCCACGTGAACGGCGCGTAGTAGGCCTCGTCGAAGTCGTTGACCCCGAAGATCGGGACGTCGTCGGCGCTGGGCATCACCCCGAAGTTCTCCGGGTGCACGTCGCCCAGCGTCAGCACCGTCGGCATCCACGCGTCCTCGCCCGCGAGGTCGCGGTAGAAGAGCAGGCAGGTGCCGCGGAAGAACGAGAACAGCGAGTCGTGCAGCTTCTCGAACTTCTCGTCGGCGTCCTGGCTGCGGCTGGAGATCCGGGTCTCGTGGTCCTCGCGGATCGTCTGGCGCACGTGCCGGCGGCGCTCGAGCCCGGTCAGGTGCCGCGGGAGGAAGACCATCTCGCCCCGGGCCCGCTGCATGGCCAGGGAGCGGAACGCCTCGACCCGCGAACCGGTCTGGACCCCCGCCCCCACGGCCCGGGCCAGCTCCTCCTTGGTCATCGAGGACCGGCCCCGTACGTCGGCGTCGCGGGCCCGCTGCATCAGCTCGGCTCGCGTCAGGGCCTCGGTGCTCTCGCTCATCACTCCTTCCTACCCGCCACGCGGGAGCCGGCGCACACCCTGGTGCGATCCCTGGTGCGCTCCGGGCGCGCAGTGGCTATGGTCGACGGTCATGACCAGCCGCGAAGCCGTCCGACTATGGGACGCCGAGGCCCCGGCCTTCGACCTGGCCGCCGACCACGGCCTGCTCGACCCGTCGGTGCGGGCCGCGTGGTCGCGCCTGATGCACGACCTGCTGCCCCCGCCGGCCGCCCGCGTCGCCGACCTCGGGTGCGGCACCGGCACCCTGGCGCTGCTGCTGGCCGAGCAGGGCCACAGCGTCGACGGACTCGACTTCTCCCCCGAGATGGTGGCGCGCGCGCTCACCAAGACCGCCCACGAGCCCGGCGTCACCGTCACCGAGGCCGACGCCTACGACCCGCCGCTGTGCCCCGGTGAGTACGACGTGGTGCTCTCGCGCCACGTGCTGTGGGCGATGCCCGACCCGACCGAGGCGCTGCGCCGGTGGTCGGCGCTGCTGGCGCCCGAGGGGCGCCTGGTGCTGGTCGAGGGCCACTGGTCGCAGGGTGACGGCGGCCGCGGCGGCCTGACCGCCCAGGAGGTGGTCGACGCGCTGCGCTCGGTCGGGCGCACCGGCACCGTGCACCCGCTGCCCGACCCCGCCCTGTGGGGCCGGCGCATCGACGACGAGCGGTACGCCGTCGTCAGTCCCGCTCCCTGATCAGCCGGCCCTGACCAGCAGCTCGCGGCTCGGCGAGACCGGCTGCGTGCCGTGGAACAGCTCGAAGCGCCACTGCCCGTCGGCGCCGCCGAGGATGCCGGAGAGCTGGAAGCGCACCCGCTCGACCAGTCCGTCGGGGTAGTCGAGCACCGCCTCGGTCTCCGAGACGAACCAGACCAGGTCGTCGCGGCGACGCGCCCAGGTCTCGCCGGCCTCCCAGGAGATGGTGAAGGCCTCCTCGAAGAGCTCGGCCAGGAAGAGCCGGAGCTCGTCGGCGCCGTGCGCGTGCTCACCGAGCTCGTCGCCGTACACGGCGCCCTCGGGGGTGAAGCAGTCGACCGCGGCGTCGACGTCGCGGGCCCCGAACGCCTCGGAGAGACGGCTGAGGGCACCCTCGACGAGCTCCTGGGGCTGCTGCGGCAGCTGGGGCAGGTCGGTCGCTCTCATGCCCCCTCAACGACGTCCCCGCCGCCGGGGTACGCCCCGGTGGGGTGAGGTCTGGTCGGGTGGTCCGGTCGGGTGGGGCCGGTCAGAGGCGCTTGCCGAAGCAGCGCGAGAGCGGCTCGTCCTTGTAGTAGCCGAACCCGGGCACCGGCTCGTAGCCCGACGAGGTGTAGAGCGCGATCGCCTCGGGCTGCATGGTGCCGGTCTCCAGCACCACCGCCTGCGCACCGCTCTCGGCGGCGCTGCGCTCGAGGTGGGCGAGCACCAGCCGGGCGAGCCCGCGCCGCTGGGCCCGCGGGGCCACGTACATGCGCTTGACCTCGACGGTGACCAGCCCCGGGAAGGTGGCCACCTCGGTGCGCCGCCAGGCCCCGGTGGCGACCGGCTCGCCGTCGAGACGTCCGATGTAGAAGCTCCCGGTGGGCGGCTCGAACATCGCCGGGTCCAGCGGCGTCTCGTCGGGACTGCCGTAGCGCTCGGTGTAGAACGCCTGGACCTCGGCGACCAGCCGGGTCACGTCGGGGTGGGCGAGGCCGACCCGCTCCAGCTCGAAGGTGCCCTCAGGCGAGGGACGAACCGCACCCGTCACAGGTCCTGCCTCCTCCTCGTGCCCGGGGATCTCGGGCCGCCGCTGCCACCACCCGTTGCGGGCAGCGTGCGACCAGAGGAGACAATAGGGCGCGTGAGCGACGCCGTGGTGGACCTGCGCATCCCCGACGACCTGCTGCCCGCCGACGGCCGCTTCGGGTCCGGGCCCTCGAAGGTCCAGGTCTCGCACCTCGACGCACTGGCCGCGACCGGCGCGTCGCTGATGGGCACCTCGCACCGCCAGGCGCCGGTGCGCTCGCTGGTGGGCCGGGTCGTCGAGGGGATCCGCACCCTCCTCGACGTGCCCGACGACCACGAGGTGGTGCTCGGCAACGGCGGCTCCACCGCTTTCTGGGACGTCGCGGCCCACGGCCTCGTCGAGCGGCGCAGCCAGCACCTGACCTACGGCGAGTTCACCTCCAAGTTCGCCACCGCCGTCGCCGCGGCCCCCTGGCTGGAGGAGCCGTCGGTGCGCAGCGCCCCCGCCGGCAGCCTGGCCACCCCCCTCGCCGAGCCCGGGGTCGACGCCTACGCCTGGGCCCACAACGAGACCTCCACCGGCGTGATGGCCCCGGTCGAGCGCCCCGCCGGGGCCGACCCCGACGCGCTGGTGCTCGTCGACGCCACCTCCGGCGCCGGCGGCCTGCCGGTCGACCTGCGCGCCACCGACGTCTACTACTTCGCACCCCAGAAGGGCTTCGCCTCCGACGGTGGCCTGTGGATCGCGGTCATGTCGCCCGCGGCGATCGAGCGGGCCGGACGGATCGCCGCCTCGGGCCGCTACGTCCCGGCGTTCCTCGACCTGCCGACCGCGATCGACAACGCCCGCAAGCAGCAGACCTACAACACCCCGGCCGTGGCGACCCTCTTCCTGCTCGCCGAGCAGCTCGACTGGATGAACGGCACCGGCGGGCTGCCCGCGGCGGTCGAGCGCACCACCCGCTCCTCGCAGCACCTCTACGGCTGGGCCGAGCAGCGTGCCTGGGCGCGCCCCTTCGTGGCCGACCCCGCGCACCGCTCCCTGGTGGTCGGCACCATCGACCTGGACGACGCCGTGCCCGGCGCCACCGTCAGGTCGGTGCTGCGCGCCAACGGCGTCGTCGACGTCGAGCCCTACCGCAGCCTGGGTCGCAACCAGCTGCGCGTGGGCATGTTCCCCGCCGTCGACCCCGACGACGTCCTCGCGCTCACCCGCTGCGTCGACTGGGTCGTCGAGCGGCTCTGAGGCCGGTCCCGGCCCCGGTCCTCAGCGCCGTGCGATCGCTGCCAGCTCGGTGAGGGCGACGACCACGACCGTGACGGTCAGCAGCGCGGTGGCCACGCCGCCCCGGCCTCGTGCGTCCGGCGCACCGCCGTGGCGGGCCCGGTAGCGCCGGAGCCCCTCGAGCGCCACCCAGGCACCCAGCACCACCCCGGCCACCGTCGCGACCGCCACGGCCGGACCCACCCGGTCGAGGCTGAGCCGGGCCACCACCAGGGCGGCGACCACGACCGAGAGCGCCGTGCGCTGCCAGGCGAGGGCGGTGCGCTCGTTGGCCAGCCCCGGTGGCTCCGGCACCGCGCTCACAGCACCAGCACCAGGAGTCCCGCCGCGACCACCAGCGCTCCGGCCAGGGTCGCGGCAGCCCCGCCCGAGGGCAGCGGAAGCCCTCGGCGCATGGCCTGCTCGGAGCGGGCCCAGCGCCACCACGCCAGCACCGCACAGGCGAGACCGGCGACCACCAGCAGCGTGGCCAGCGCCCGTTGCAGGGCGTCCGAGGCGTCGAGGTCGATCACGTCGACCGCCACCCCCGCGGCCACCAGCGCCAGCGCGGTGCGGATCCAGGCCAGGAAGGTGCGCTCGTTGGCGAAGCTGAAGCGTGGGTCGGGCTCCGACCCGCCGTCGTAGACCCACCGCGGCCACCGGTCCTCGCCCTGCGCCACGCGTGCCTCCTCCGACCCGGGTCGGGGGCGCCGGTGGCTCCCCCCGCGTAGATTGTGGACCGCCATGTCGTCCTGCTGCAGCCCCGGTCGCCCCGACCCGACTCCGACGGGGCCCGTCCCGGCCCCCACAGCCGCCGTCCCGCTGCCCACCGCGCGCGCCACGGGTCCGTTGCCCGCGCTCGTCGACCTGCCCGGCGGCACCTTCGCGATGGGCAGCGAGGACCCCGACGGCTTCCCCGACGACCTCGAGGGCCCGGTGCGCCCGGTGGCGGTGGCGCCCTTCTCGATCGGGCGCACCAGCGTCACCAACGACGAGTACGCCGTGTTCGTGGACGCGACCGGGTGGGTCACCGACTCCGAGCGGCTGGGCTGGTCGTTCGTCTTCGCGGGGTTCCTGCCCGGGCCGCTGCGCAAGGTCTCGCCGCGGGTGCCGGGCACGCCGTGGTGGTGCGGCGTCGACGGCGCGACCTGGCGCGCCCCCGAGGGCCCCGGCAGCGACCTGTCCGGCCGCGGCGACCACCCCGTCGTGCACGTGTCCTTCCACGACGCCGCGGCGTACGCCGCCTGGGCCGGCGCCCGCCTGCCCACCGAGGCCGAGTGGGAGTACGCCGCCCGCGGCAGGCTCGAGCAGGCGCGCTACCCCTGGGGCGACGAGCTGACCCCCGACGGGGAGCACCGCTGCAACATCTGGCAGGGCACGTTCCCGACCCGCAACACCGCCGACGACGGCTACCGCGGCACCTCCCCCGTCACGGCCTTCCCCGCCAACGGCTTCGGCCTGCACGACACGGCCGGCAACGTCTGGGAGTGGGTCGACGAGCGCTGGGACCGCCCCGGCGCCCCCGGCTCGCGCGTGATGCGCGGCGGCTCCTACCTGTGCCACGCGTCGTACTGCAACCGCTACCGGGTCGGGGCGCGCACCTCGAACACCCCCGACAGCGCCAGCGGCAACCAGGGCTTCCGGGTCGCCGCCGACCTGCCCGGGCCCGGCTCTACAGGGCGGCGCTGACCACGTCGTAGGCCGACCGGCCGAACGCGACGAAGCGGGCCTCGCGCAGCTCGGTGCCGGCGGTGCGCAGCACCTCGAGCGCGGCGGTGACCGAGTCGGAGGCCGACCAGCCGTAGACGCCGGCGCCGACCAGCGGCAGCGCCATGCTGCGCGCCCCGAGCTCGTCGGCGACCTCGAGGGCGCGGGCGTAGCAGGAGACCAGCAGGGCCCGGTCGGTCTCGCCGGCGGTGCGGTCGGGACCGACCACGTGGATCACCCACCGGGCGGGCAGGGCGCCCGCGACGGTCCAGCCGGCGTCGCCGGTGGCCAGGCCGTCGGGGAAGCGGCGCCGGCAGTCCTCGAGCACCGCCGGGCCGCCCGCGGCGTGGATCGCGCCGTCGACGCCTCCCCCGCCGCGCATCCGGCGGTTGGCGGCGTTGACGACCGCGTCGACCTCCTGGGTGGTGATGTCGCCCCGCACCACGGTGATCCGCATCGGGCTCCTCAGGTTCCCTTGATCAGCCGCACGGTGGCGCGCTCGAGCGCGGCCTGGCGCTGGTCGGGGGTGTCGTGGTGGCGGCGCGTGACGCCCTGGATGGTGCGGCCCTCCTCGTAGGCCTCGATGACGCGCGGGTCGACGTACGACGAGCGCGCCAGGGTGGGGGTGTTGCCCAGGAAGCCCGAGACCTCCTTCATCGCCGCGGCCACCGCCCGCTTGCGCGAGGCCGCGGACTCGCCGTGCTCGCTGGTCTCGGCCAGCGCCGCCGCGGCGAGCACGGTGGCGTGCCAGGTGCGGAAGTCCTTGGCGGTGGCCTCGAGGCCGGTCGAGGCGCGCACGTACTCGTTGACCAGGTCGGGCAGCACCGAGCGCCAGGACCGGCCGTTCTTGTAGGACAGCAGCCGCAGGTCGCCGCCGCGGCGCCGGCGCATGATCTCGAGCGCCTCGATGACGGTGGCGTCGTCGATCTCGATGCGGTGGTCGACGCCCGACTTGCCGGTGAAGGTGAACACCAGCCGGTCCTGGCGCCGGCGCACGTGGCGGCGCTCGAGGGTGGTGAGCCCGAAGGAGCCGTTCTCGTCGGCGTAGACGTCGTTGCCGATGCGGAAGTAGCCGAGGTCGAGCAGCCGGACCGCGGCCGCGCAGGCCCGCTCCAGCGGCATCCCCTCCGTGCCCAGGTCCTTGACGACCAGCTCGCGGGCCCGGGTCAGCCCCTTGCCGAACTCCAGCATCCGGTCGAACTTCTCGGCGTCTCGCTTCTCGCGCCAGGCCGGGTGGTAGAGGTACTGCCGGCGGCCGGCGTCGTCGGTGCCGACGGCCTGCAGGTGCCCGTTCTCGTGGGGGGTGATCCACACGTCCTGCCACGCCGGCGGGATCACCAGGTCGCGCACCCGCTGAGCGTCCTCGTCGGGCAGCCGGTCGCCGCCCGCGTCGAGGTAGACGAACCCGCGCCCGGCTCGTCGCCGGGTCCAGCCCGGCTGGTCGGGGGAGGTCCTGCGCAGCCGCACCATGGGCCAGAACCTAGCCAGCGGGGCCGGCCCGCCGTACCACCCGCCGGTGTGAGCCTCAGCGCCGGCGCACGGCGCGCGCGAGCAGCAGCGTGGCCAGCACGATCGCGGTCAGCGCGCCCAGCAGCCAGGCCAGCGGGACCGTGCGCAGGCTCTCGTCCTGCACGCGGTCGACCGGCTCGGCCCCGGGCCGCTCCGGCGGCGGCTGGGTGTCGGGCGTGGGCGCGGGCTGGGGCGCGAGCGCGTCGGCCAGCCGGGCCGGCAGCGGCACCTCGAGGACGTCGGTGAACTGCCCCTCGGTGCTCACCAGCAGGCGGCCGTCGGCGGTGACCGCGATGCCCTCGCCCTGCTGCTGTTCGGGCAGCTCGAGGTCGCCCACCTCGCGCATCGACGGCCACGCGTAGACCACCGCGCGGGCGTAGTCGCGCACCACCAGGTGCCGCCCGTCGGGCCAGAACGCGCCGTCGGTGGCGATCGGCAGCACACCGGCGACCTCGCGCAGCTCGTTGGGCGCGTCGGGGTCCAGGCGCGCCGGCGCCTCGTAGAGCGCCCCGCCGAAGAAGCTCTTGGAGGCCACGTAGAGGCGCCCGGTGCGCGGGTGGCGCAGCAGCGTCTCGGCGTCGCGGGCCCCGCCCGGGTAGACCAGCTCGTACGTCGCCCCCGCGGCCTCGGCGCGGGCGTCGACCACCCCGGGGCCCACCGGCACCCGGGTCACCGAGACCGAGCCGCGTGCGGCCGCGTTGTCGCCGATGTCGCCGACCCACACCTCCCCCGGGCCGGCCGGGGCCAGCGCCTCGACGTCGGTGGGGTCGTCCGACCACGTGGTCACCCCGACCGTGCGGCCCTCGGGCCCCACGGAGAAGACCCGTCCGCTGTCGCCGGAGTCGTTGGTGGTGACCAGCAGCCCCCCGGTGGCCACCAGCCCGCTGGACTCGAGGATCTCGGGGTCGGCGAAGGTCAGCACGACCTCGGCGTCCTGCCCGCCGGACGCCGCGTGGGCGGCCAGGCCCACGGCGAAGGGGGCGGCCAGCGCGAGGGCCACCAGCGGCCCGCGCAGCCGGTCAGGCACCCGCATCCTGCTGCTCCAGGAGCACCGCCAGCCGCGGCGTCAGCCCCCAGGTCGCGACCAGCTCGTCGTACTCCTTGCGCAGCGTGCCGCCGCGCACCGGCGAGCCGGTGCGGGTGGCGCGCAGCAGCGTGTTGCGCGGGGTGTGCTGGCTCTCGACGAACTGCACGACGTCGACCTTGTAGCCGGCCAGCCGCATCAGCGAGGCGCGCAGCGCGTCGGTGAGGGTGTCGGCGAAGCGCTCGCGCAGGATGCCGTGCCGGGTCAGCGCGGCGTACGGCGACGGGGTGGGCGCGCGGCGCAGCTGGGCGGCCACGTCGTGGTGGCAGCAGGGCGCGGCGAGCACGACCGGCGCGCCCCACGCGACGGCGCGCGCGAGGGCCTCGTCGGTGGCGGTGTCGCAGGCGTGCAGCGCCAGCACCACCTCGGGCGCGGGGTCGACCTCGGCGTCGGCGATGGTGCCGACCACGAAGCTCGCGTCGGCGCCGAGCCGGCCGGCGACGGCGCTGTTGTGCTCGCGCGACTGCTCCTTGACGTCGACGCCGGTGACGGCCACCGGCAGCGAGCGCACGTGGGAGAGGTAGCGGTGCGCGGCGAAGGTCAGGTAGGCGTTGCCGCAGCCCAGGTCGACCACGCGCAGCGGGTCGGCCTCGGTCGGGCGGCGCAGGTGGCCCTTGTCGACGGCCTCGACCACGGTGGTGTCGAGCAGCCGCAGGAACTCCTCGACCTGGCGGTACTTCGCCTGCCGGCTCGGCTTGAGCCGGCCCTGGGCGTCGGTGAGGCCGAGCTCGCGGAAGAGCGGGTCGTCCTCGGGCAGCAGCCGCTCCTTGCCGCGGTCGTGGCCGCGGCTGGCCTCGACGGCCTCCTTGCGGTCGCTGGTGTGCACCAGCGCCTCGCCCTTCTTGGTCACCCGCAGCTGGTGGCTCTGCGTGGTGGTCTCGACGTGCCAGTTGCCGAAGGGCTCGTCGAGCAGCGCGTCGACGGCGTCGCGCGCCGGGCTGGGCTGCCGGGGCTCGCCGACGGCGTGGTTGGCGGTGTGCGCCTGCTGCTCGTCGTACGACGTGACCTGAAGGTGGCGCCCGGCCTTGAGGTCGACGTAGCGCAGCTCGACGCGCCGCCACTGCGGGGCGGCGCCCTTCTGCCGGCCCGAGGCCACCGCGCGCACGAGCGCGTCGGGGTCGAGCAGGTGGCTGCGCATGCGGGCCAGGCCGCGGAGCAGGGGTTCGCTCATCGGTACCTCACACCAGGGCGGCGACGACGACGATCAGCAGCAGGGTCGCGAGGGCCACCGGGATGACGAGGCGTCGCTGGCGGGGGTTCACGGGACCATCACCGTCCCAGCCTAGAAGCCCACAGCTCGGCCAGGTGCATCGTCGGCACGCCGGCGAGGTCGTCGAGCTGCACCCGGCACGACATGCCGTCGGCGAGCACGACGGCGTCGGGCTGCGAGCGCACCGCGGGCAGCAGGTGCGTCTCGGCGACCGCCACCGACACCTCGTAGTGGCCCTTCTCCATGCCGAAGTTGCCGGCCAGCCCGCAGCAGCCCGCGACCCGGGTCACCGTGGCGCCGGCGCGCTCGAGCAGCGCCTGGTCGGCGTCCCAGCCGAGCACGGCGTGCTGGTGGCAGTGCGGCTGGGCGACGACCTGCACCCCGGTGAGGTCGGGCAGCGGGAGGTCGAGGCGGGTGGCGAGCTCGGCGAAGGTGAGCACCCCCTCGGCGACCTGCCGGGCCCGCGGGTCGTCGCTGAGCTCGACCAGGTCGCTGCGCAGCGTCGCCAGGCACGACGGCTCCAGGCCCACGACCGGCGTGCCGGTGGCGACGTACGCCGCCAGGGTCGCGGCCGTGCGCGCGGCGATGGCCCGCGCCCGGGTCAGCTGCCCGGTGGTGATCCAGGTCAGGCCGCAGCAGGCGTCCTCGTCGATGACCCGCACCCGCAGGCCGGCGGCCTCGAGCACCTCGATGGCGGCGTGGCCCGAGCCGGGCAGGAAGTGGTCGGTGAAGGAGTCGGCCCACACCCACACGTCGGGGGCGTCGGCCGCGCCCGTCTCACGCAGGGTGCCGGTCACCGCGCCCCGGCGCAGGGTGCGCGGCGCGAAGTCGGGGATCGAGCGGCGCTGGTCGATGCCGGCGGTGGCCTTGGCCAGGCGCGCCAGCGGGCGCAGCCGCAGGCTGCGGTTGAGGGCCGGGGCCAGCGGGGCCGCCAGCCGTGCCCACATCGGCAGCCGGCCCAGCGTCAGGTGGCTGCGGGGGCGGCGCACGGTGGGTCCGTCGCCGTCGTGGCGCTGGTGCAGCGCCTCGGCCTTGTAGGTGGCCATGTCGACGCCGGTGGGGCAGTCGGAGGCGCAGCCCTTGCAGGCCAGGCACAGGTCGAGCGCCTCGGCCACGGCCGGGTCGCCCAGGCCCTGCACCAGCTCGCCGTCGAGGGCCTCCTGCAGCACCCGGGCGCGCCCGCGGGTGGAGTCCTTCTCGTCGCGGGTGGCCTGCCAGGACGGGCACATCACGCCGGTGCTCGCGGCGGTGTGCGGCGCGACGCACTTGCCGACACCGGTGCAGCGGTGCACCGCCTGCCCGAGCGAGCCCTCGTCGTGCAGCAGCCGCAGCACGGTGCGGGGCTCGTGGCGCGGGCGGGCCGGGCGCAGGTGGGCGTCGAACGGGTCGGGGTCGACCAGGACGCCGGGGTTGAGCAGGTCGTCGGGGTCGCAGACCGCCTTGGCGGCGCCGAACAGGCGCAGCGACTCCTCGTCGTACATCACCGACAGCAGCTCGGAGCGGGCCCGGCCGTCCCCGTGCTCGCCCGACAGCGAGCCGCCGTGCTCGCGCAGCTTGTGCGCGCAGGCGGTGAGGAACTCGCGGAAGCGGCGGCGCCCGGCGTCGGGGTCGGTGTCGCGGTCGGAGAAGTCGAAGTCGATGCGCACGTGCACGCAGCCGTCGCCGAAGTGGCCGTAGGGCACGCCCTGCAGCTCGTGGCCGGTGAGCAGCTCGTCGAAGTCGCGCAACCACGCGCCGAGGCGCTCGGGCGGCACCGCGGCGTCCTCCCAGCCCGACAGGGCCTGGCGGTCCAGGGAGCGCGCGGCCAGGCCGGCGCCGTCCTCGCGGATCCGCCACAGCGCCGCGGACTCGCGGGCGTCGGTGACCAGCCGGTGCTCGAGCGCCCCGGCGGCCGCCAGCACCGGGGTCACCAGGCCGGGGTCGGTGAGCTCGACGAAGAGCCAGCCCCCGCCGCGCGGCAGGTCGGGCACGCTGCCGCGGGCCCGGACCAGCTCGACGATGCGGGCGTCGAGGCCCTCGCAGGCCACCAGCGGCGAGCCGCTCGGGCTCCCGTGGGCGTCGGGCCCGCCGGGCGTGCGGGCCGCGGCCAGGATGGCCGGCACCGCGTCGGCCGCCTCGACCATGGACGGGTAGCCCAGCACCAGCATCTGGCGCACCGGCTCGTCGGGCACCAGGCGCACGGTCGCCCCCAGCACCACGCCGAGCGTGCCCTCGGAGCCGGCGAGGAACCGCTCGAGGCGCCGCCCGTTCTCGGGCAGCAGGTGCTCG
>JBFGFQ010000072.1:0-13084 GCA_041579495.1 Nocardioides sp. | reverse complement strand
CCCCAGACCCCCGGAACCACGTTCCGGGTGGGCGGGCCCCCCGGCGGGACCCGCTCCACCTTCCTTCCACCTCGCAGTTCGGGCCCGTCAAATAGCGGGTGGGCCCGGAAAGGAAAGAACAAGTGCTCATCGCACAGCGCCCCACCCTGTCGGAAGAGACCGTCGACGAGTTCCGCTCGCGCTTCGTCATCGAGCCGCTCGAGCCGGGCTTCGGCTACACGCTCGGCAACTCGCTGCGCCGCACGCTGCTGAGCTCCATCCCCGGTGCCTCGGTCACGAGCATCAAGATCGACAACGTGCTCCACGAGTTCTCGACCATCGAGGGCGTCAAGGAGGACGTGACCGAGGTGATCCTCAACCTCAAGGGGCTCGTGGTCTCCTCCGAGCACGACGAGCCGGTCACCATGTACCTGCGCAAGTCCGGTGCCGGCGACGTCACCGCCGCCGACATCGCGCCCCCGGCCGGTGTCGAGGTGCACAACCCCGACCTGAAGATCGCCACCCTGTCCGACAAGGGCAAGCTGGAGATGGAGCTCGTCGTGGAGCGCGGCCGCGGCTACGTCTCGGCCGTGCAGAACAAGGGTGCCGACAACGAGATCGGCCGGATGCCGGTCGACTCGATCTACAGCCCCGTGCTGAAGGTGACCTACAAGGTCGAGGCCACCCGAGTCGAGCAGCGCACCGACTTCGACAAGCTCGTCATCGACGTCGAGACCAAGCCGTCGATCCGTCCCCGCGACGCGATCGCCTCGGCCGGCAAGACCCTGGTCGAGCTCTTCGGCCTGGCCCGTGAGCTGAACGTCGAGGCCGAGGGCATCGACATCGGCCCCTCGCCGGTCGACGAGCAGCTGGCCGCGGACCTCGCCCTCCCGGTCGAGGACCTGCAGCTGACCGTCCGCTCCTACAACTGCCTCAAGCGCGAGGGCATCCACACCGTGGGTGAGCTCATCGGTCGCTCGGAGCAGGACCTGCTCGACATCCGCAACTTCGGTGCGAAGTCGATCGACGAGGTCAAGGCCAAGCTGGTCGAGATGGGCCTGTCCCTCAAGGACAGCGCACCCGGCTTCGACCCGCACGCCGCCCTGGCGGCGTACGGCGACGACGACGACGACGCGTTCGTCGAGGACGAGCAGTACTGACGCTCGGGGGCTCCGCCCCCAGACCCCGGTCCGTGAGGACCGGAACAAGAGAAAACCGCACCCGAGCAAGCTCGGGTGCGTCTACCCCGGTACCTGGTACGGCCGGAGAGAAGAGAGAGAACGATGCCCAAGCCCACCAAGGGTCCCCGCCTCGGCGGCAGCCCGTCCCACCAGCGCCTGATCCTGGCGAACCTGGCCACCCAGCTCTTCGAGCACGGCCGGATCACCACCACCGAGTCGCGCGCCCGCGCCCTGCGGCCCTGGGCCGAGAAGCTCATCACCAAGGCCAAGAAGGGCGACCTGCACAACCGTCGCGAGGTCCTCAAGACCATCCGCGACAAGGGCGTCGTGCACGTGCTGTTCACCGAGATCGCCCCGACCTTCTCGGAGCGTCCCGGCGGCTACACCCGCATCACCAAGATCGGCCCCCGCAAGGGTGACAACGCGCCGATGGCCGTGATCGAGCTGGTCACCGAGGCCTACAGCGCCACCCCGAAGGCTGCGAAGCCCGCCCCGGCCGCCCCGGCTGCCGAGGAGAGCACCACCGAGGAGGCTCCCGCCGAGGAGACCACCACGGAGGAGACCGCGGTCGAGGAGACCCCGACCGAGATGACCGACGAGGCCTCCCCGGAGGAGTCCGTGGTCGCCGAGGCCGAGGTCGCCGACGAGGACGACACCAAGTCCTGACCCGCACCGCCGACGACCCGCCCGAGACCCTCGGGCGGGTCGTTGCGTTTCATCCCCCACCGTCCAGGAGGAGTCATGGACCTGCACGTGCCCGGCACCGAGGACGACGTCGTCCTGCGCGACCGCTACGAGGTCGCCAGCATCACCAACGACCTGCTGATCGCGATCTGGTTCCTGGTCGGCAGCATCCTGTTCTTCCAGGAGTCCACCGCGTACGCCGGCACCTGGCTGTTCGTCGTGGGCAGCGCCCAGCTGGCGATCCGGCCCGCCATCCGGCTGTCGAGGCGGGTGCACCTGCGCCGGCGCAGCCAGGGCGAGCGGTCGCACGAGAGCGACGACGACTTCTAGCGCGCGCCGTCGGCCAGGTGAGCGAGGAGATCGGCGGCGTCGAGCCCCCGGGCCCCGCGCCCCTCGTGGGCCAGCCGGTTGACGCAGCGCTGCACGAGCTCGTTGGCCGGCGTCGCGACCCCGTGCAGCCGGCCCAGCAGCACGATCTCGCCGTTGAGGTGGTCGACCTCGGCGTCGCCGGTGCGCCGCGCCAGGCTCTGCCAGGTCGAGGAGCCCGCCTCGTCGCGGCGCACCAGCGGGCGCAGCAGCTCGCCGCGCCGGGCCAGGTCGTCCTCCCGGCTGACCACCGCGATGCCCGCCGCCCGCAGCACCCGCTCGCCCTCCTCGCGCACCAGCTCGACCAGCCGGTCGGCGTCGGCACCGTCGCGGCAGGCGGCGTCGACCCCGTTGCCGAGGTTCACCAGCAGCTTGCGGTGCTTCCAGGCCATCACGTCGGGGCGGGCCACGCTCTCGAAGCCGGCCGCGCGCAGGTCGGTCGCCACCGCCTCGTCGACGGCGTCGGTGCCGCCGGGGTAGGAGCCGATGTCGAGGAGGCCCGGTGCGCCCAGGGAGTGCAGGACCACCTCGCCGGGGGCCAGGTGGCTGGCCGGCATCATCACGGTCACCGCGTGCACGTGCTCGAAGTGGCGCAGCGCCGCGCGCTCGTTGCTCACCCCGTTCTGCAGGCACACCACCGGCGTGCCGGGTGGCGCGTGCGCTGCGAGGTCGGCCAGCGCCGCCGCGCTCTGCTGCGACTTCACCGCCAGCAGCACGACGGTGTCGTCGCGCCACTGGACCTCGCCCGGTCCGGCGACGGCGTGCAGCGGCACCCGGCGCTCGTCGTGTCCGACGCTGAGGCGCAGCCCGTCGGAGCGCAGTCGCGTGAGGTGCTCACCCCGGGCGACGGCGGTCACCGACACACCGGCCTCGTGCAGCAGCCCGGCCACGCCGCCGCCGACCGCGCCGGCGCCGACAACGACGTAGCCGCGCCGCTGCGCCCGGCTCACCGCGCCCACGCGCGCTCGACCAGGCGCACGGCGTCGCCCACGCCGAGGCCGAGGCGGCGCACCGCGGCGACGTAGTCGTCGGCGGCCCGCTCGGCGTCGCTGGAGCCTGCCGTCGCCGCGGAGGCGACGAACGTGCCGCGACGGCCCTCGGTGACCACGACGCCGTCGGCCTCGAGCTCGCGGTAGGCGCGCGCCACGGTGCCCGCGGCCACGCCGAGCTGCTCGGCGAGCCCGCGCACCGTCGGCAGGCGGGTGCCCGGGGGCAGGTCGCCGGACGACGCCCGCGCGGCCACCTGGCGGCGCAGCTGCTCGAAGGGCGGCTCCTCGGAGCCCGGGTCGAGCGGGAGCACGGTCATGGCGGCACCCTACGACCCGTTCCCGCCCGTGGACCGGCGTGCCCGAGGTCCCCGCTGCGTGGTAGACCCAGGGCATGGACGCGGACGTGATGGTGGTGGGCGAGGCCCTGGTCGACGTGGTGCACACGGCCGACGGCGAGACGGGGGAGCACCCGGGCGGGAGCGCCGCCAACGTCGCGGTGGCGCTGGCCCGGCTCGGCCGGTCGGTGCGCTTCGCGACGTCGTACGCCGACGACGCCCACGGCGGGCTGCTGGCCGAGCACCTGCGCGCCTCGGGCGTGGAGCTGGCGCTCGACCCGCACGTGGTGGAGCGCACCTCGACGGCCGCGGCCACGATCGGTCCCGACGGAGCCGCGTCCTACGAGTTCGACCTCGACTGGCGCCTCGGGGAGGTGCCGCTGGTGCCGGCCCCTGCGGCGGTGCACGTCTGCTCGCTGGGGGCCGTCGTCGAGCCCGGCGCCGAGAGCGTCCTGGCGCTGGTGGAGCAGCTGCGCGAGGACGCCACCATCACCTACGACGTCAACGTGCGCCCGGCCGTGACCGGCACCGGCCAGGACGTGGTGGAGCGCGTCGAGCGGGTCGTGGCGCTCGCCGACCTGGTCAAGGTCAGCGACGAGGACCTCGAGGCGCTGTGGCCGCAGCTGGCCGTCGAGCAGTCGGCGGCGCGGCTGCTCTCGATGGGGCCGGCCGCCGTGGTGCTGACCCGGGGCGCGGAGGGGGCCACCTGGTTCGACCGCGAGCGCGAGGTGACCGTCGCACCGCGCCCGGTCGAGGTGGCCGACACGATCGGCGCGGGCGACACGTTCGCCGCCGCCCTGGTCGACGGCCTGGCCGAGGAGGGCCTGCTCGGCGGACGCCTCGACGCGGTGCCGGCCGAGGTCGTCGACCGCCTGCTCGCGCACGCCGCGCACGCCGCGTCGGTGACCGTCTCGCGCCCCGGCGCCGACCCGCCGTACCGCTCCGACCTGGCCTGAGGGGAGGATGGGCCGGTGCGCCTGCGGATCGACCTCGCCTACGACGGGACCGACTTCCGCGGCTGGGCGACCCAGCCCGGCCTGCGCACGGTCCAGCACGAGGTCGAGACCGCGCTCGCGGTGGCCCTGCGGGTCGGTGTGCGCGACGACGACGCCCCGGGCAGCGCGCGGGTCCCCGTGGTCTGCGCCGGTCGCACCGACTCGGGCGTGCACGCGCGGGGCCAGGTGCTGCACGCCGACGTCGACGAGGCCGCGGTGGCGGCCTCGGCCGGCCGCTCGCCGGCCCCGCCGCTGGAGGCCCTGGTGCGCCGGCTCAACGGGATCCTGCCGCCCGACGTCGTCGTGCGCCGGGTGAGCCGCGCGGCCGACGGCTTCGACGCGCGCTTCTCAGCGACCTGGCGACGCTACGTCTACCGGGTCGCCGACCGGCCCGAGACGCTCGACCCGCTCGCCCGCCACCACGTGCTGGCGTGGCCGCGCCCGCTCGACGTCGACCTGCTGCGCTCGGCGTCGGCGGCGCTGGTGGGTCACCACGACTTCGCGTCCTTCTGCAAGCGCCGCGAGGGCGCCACGACTGTGCGCACCCTGCTCGACCTCGACTGGCAGCGCACGCCCGCCGGCCTCGTCGAGGCGACCGTGCGCGCCGACGCCTTCTGCCACTCCATGGTGCGCGCCCTGGTGGGCTGCCTGCTGGCCGTGGGGGAGGGGCGCCGCCCGGTCGACTGGCCCGCCGAGATCCTGCTCGCCCGGGAGCGCTCGCCCCGGGTCGCGGTCGCCCACGCGCACGGGCTGACCCTCGAGGAGGTCGCCTACCCCGACGACGCCGAGCTCGCGCTGCGTGCCGACCAGACCCGGGCCCGCCGCGCGGCGCTGCCCGCCGACCCCTCCACCGAGGAGACCGAGTGAGCGACGAGCACTACTTCACCGCCGACCCCTCGGTCCCCTTCAAGCGGGCGCCGGTCTCGGTGTCGGTGTGGGGCCACGACCTCGACCTGGTCACCGGGTCGGGGGTCTTCGCGCAGGGCCGTCTCGACGTCGGCACGGCGGTGCTGTTCCGCGAGACCGACCCGCCTGCGGGCGGCCGGCTGCTCGACCTCGGCTGCGGGTACGGCGTGATCGGGCTGGCCGCCGCGGTGGCCGCGCCCACCGCCGTGGTCACCGGCGTCGACGTCAACGAGCGCGCGCTGCTGCTGGCCCGCGAGAACGCCGGCGCGCTGGGTCTGGGCGAGCGCTACACCGCGCTGCTGCCCGACCAGGTGCCCGCAGGGGCGACGTACGACGAGATCTGGTCGAACCCGCCGATCCGCATCGGCAAGCAGGCGCTGCACGAGCTGCTGCTCACCTGGCTGCCCCGGCTCGCGCCGGGCGGCCGGGCCGTGATGGTGGTGGGCAAGAACCTGGGCGCGGACTCGTTGCAGCGCTGGCTCGGCGAGCAGGGCTGGCCCACGACCCGCCTGGCGAGCGCGAAGGGCTTCCGGGTGCTCGAGACCCGTCGGGCCGGCGACTGAGCCCGAGCCCCGGCTCGGTCGGGCGTCAGCGCCTCAGGGCGTCAGCCCGAGGCCGAGCAGCGCGGCGGCGGCCGGGTCGTCGCTGGTGCGGCGGCGATAGGCCAGCAGCGCGAGCTCGGCGGCCGGTGCGGTGACCTCGACGACCGGGTGCCCGTCGCCGACAGCGAGCGCGTCGGCCGGCAGGTCGGTGGGCGTGAGCAGCAGGGTGCCGGGCAGCGGCTCGATGCGCCCCATCCTGACCTGGCGGGGGTAGAAGAGGCTGACGACCTCGTCGACGCAGTCCCAGGCCAGCTCGGGGTCGGGCGCCCACTCGTCGTCGCGTCCCTGCGAGGACAGGAGGTCGTAGGTGTGCAGGGCGGTCTCGTGGACCTGGCGGCGCGTCCACCAGCCGACCGTGCCCCTGCTGCGGCCGAAGGTCCACGCCGGCTGCTCGGGGTCGGCGCCGGTCAGCACGCGCACCAGCTCGTCGGCGTGGCCGCGGAACCAGACGGGCACCGCGCTGAGGTCGGTGGGGGCGGGCGTCAGGTCGGCCTCGGGGTCACCGGCGACGACGGCGTGCACCGCCCACTGGTAGACCCCGCCCACGTGCTCGACCAGGTCGAGCGCGCACCAGTCGGGGCAGGTGGGCACCTGGGCGGAGAGGTCGGCCTCCTCGACCAGGTCGGCCAGGCGCGCGGTGGTGGTCTGCAGCAACCTGTTCCAGTCGTGGGGCACGGTGCCATCCAAGCACGACGACGGCGCCCGGTCCGCGAGGGACCGGGCGCCGCCGTCAGTGCAGTGCGTGCAGCGATCAGCTGCCGTCGGGGATGCCACCCTCCGGCGGGGCGTCGCTCGCCTGGTCGGAGGAGTCCTCCTCGATCGGGGCGTCACCGATGTCGCTGACCAGCACCGGCGTGAGCTCCTCGGCCTTGCCGTTCTGCAGCTCCACCACGCGCATGCCGGAGATGCCCATGTGGCTGTCGGCGCTGTAGCGGAACGGAGCCAGCTGCGGGCCGGTGACGTCCTCGAAGGACTCGACGGCCTCCACCAGGCCGTCGCGGGTCAGGTCCTCGCCGGCGGCGGCGAGGGCCTGCACGAAGGCGTAGGCCTGCGACATGCCGTAGATGCGGTAGTTGGTGAGCTCGCCGCCCTCGCCCTCCTGGTCCCAGACCTCCTGCCACAGCTGCACCCACGGGTCGTCGGTGGCGTCGACGCCGGGGATGTACTCGGTGGTGAGCACGCCGTTGAGCGAGCTGTTGTCGCCCTCGACCGCGCCCTCGGAGAAGCGGTTGAGCAGCGAGCCGACCAGCTGCGGGTCGGAGCCGACGTTGGAGTAGAACCAGGTCGGCTTGTAGCCCAGCGCCAACGAGGTCAGCTGGGTCAGCGCGGTGTACGCCGGGGTGTTGAACGCGATCACCAGGTCGGCACCCTTGGCCTGCAGGCCGGCGACCTGGGGGCCGACGTCGGTGTTGCCGGAGGTGTAGCGCTCGACGCCGACGATCTGCTTGTCGAGGTACTGGCGCACCCCCTTCTCGCCGTCCTCGCCGAAGTCGTCGTCCTGCAGGAAGAGGCCGACCTTGGCCTTGGGCATGTTCTCGGCGATGTACTGGCCGATGATCTTGCCCTCGATCTCGTAGTCGGGCTGCCAGCCGAAGGTGTAGGGCTTGGACTCGACGTCGTCACCCCACTGCAGCGAGCCCGAGGAGACGAACAGGTCGGGCACGCCCTCGGAGTTGAGGAAGTCCACGACGGCGCTGTGCGTGGGGGTGCCCAGGCCGCCGACCATCGCGAAGATCTCGTCCTGGAGCACGAGCTCGTTGGTGACCTGGCTGGTGTTCGTGGGGTTGTACCCGTCGTCCTTGACGATGTACTCGATCTGGCGGCCGTTGATGCCGCCGGCGGCGTTGACGTAGTCGAAGTACGCCTGCGCGCCGGTCGGGATCTCGCTGTAGCCGGGGGCGGCCACGCCGGTGAGCGGGAAGTGGCCGCCGACGGTGACGGTGTCCTCGGTGACACCGACGTCGGAGGCGCCGCCGCCGTCGCCGCCGCTGTCGCTCTCGCGGTCGCCTCCGGCGCCGCAGCCCGCCAGGATCATCGTGGCCGTGAGCAGGCCGGCCACAGGGGCCAGCAGTCGTGCCTTCATCGTGTACTTCCCTTCGAGGTGGTGGATCCGGACGCCTGGGGCGTGCCGGGGTCGTTCTCGTCGTTGCTGTCGTGCTGGGGGTGGGTGGTGCCGGGGGAGTCGGTCTTGCCGGCGGCGGCCATCTGTCGGCGCGCCCGGCGCTCGGCCATCGCCATCCGGGTGGTGCCCACGAGGCCCGCGGGGGCCAGCAGGATCACCAGGACCATCACGAGGCCGTAGACCAGTGGTGCGAGCTCGGCCGCGCGGATGTCGGAGAGCCCGGCGTCGCCGCCGATCCGGGTCACGAACGGCGGCAGGAAGGTGAGCAGCCCGGCGCCGATCAGCGCACCGGACAGGTAGCCCAGCCCGCCGAGGACCACCGCGGTGAGCAGGGTCAGGCTGAGCACCAGGGTGAAGCCGCTGGGGGCGGCGAGCCGCGCGGTGATGGCCAGCACCGAGCCGGCCGCACCGGCCGCGGCAGCGCTGACCATGAACGCCGAGATGCGGGCGCGGCCCAGACGGATGCCGGCGAGCTCGGCGGAGACCTCGTCGTCGCGCACCGCGCGCCAGCGCCGGCCGACCCGGCCGCGGGCCAGGTTGGCCAGCAGCACGAAGGTGACGATGAGCGTGATCCAGCCCAGGTAGGCGACGTACTGGCTGCGCGACATCTCGGTGCCGGTCAGGAGGTACTCCAGGTCGAGCGCCCAGGTGGGGACGTCGGGCAGCGAGACCCGCAGGCCCTGCTCACCGCCGAGGAACTCGCCGAAGTAGAGCGCGATGCCGGGCACGGCGACGGCGAGCGCCAGCGTGGCACCGGCCAGGTAGGGCCCGTGCAGCCGGGCTGCGGCCACGCCGACGGCGGTGCCGACCGCGAGCGCCACCAGCGTGGAGGCGAGCACGACCAGCGAGATCGGCATCGACCCCGTGGGGTCGTCGAGCAGCAGGGCGGTGGTGTAGGCGCCGAACGCCATCAGCGCCCCGTGACCCAGCGAGATCTGGCCGTTGATGCCGGTGAGCACCGTCAGGCCGCCGGCGGCGATGCCGAGGTAGGCCATCGCGGCCAGCTGGAGGGCGCGGAAGTCGCCCACGACCTCGAGGACCACGACCACCACGGCCAGGCCGATGACGGCCAATAGCAGGTGGCGGCCGAGCACCGAGTGGCGCCACACGTCGAGCAACCGGTTCATCAGACCCTCCTGGCCGAGGCCACGGCGAAGAGGCCGCCGGGCTTCAGGGTGAGCACGAGCATCAGGATCAGCAGCGCGGCCAGGGCGACGAGCTCGGAGCCCAGGTAGCCGCTGACGAAGCTCAGCGAGAGACCGAGGGTCAGGCCGCCGACGACCGCGCCGACGGGGCTCTCGAGGCCGCCGAGGACGGCGGCCACGAAGCCGTAGACGACCACGGAGTCCATGTAGCCGGGGTGCACCAGGCCACCGCTGGCGATCAGCAGGCCGGAGAGCGAGCCGACCACGGCGGCCAGCGCCCAACCCAGGGTGAGCATCCGGCCCACCCGCACGCCCAGCAGGCGGGCGACCTCGGGGTTGTACGCCGAGGCGCGCATCCGCAGACCCACGTCGGTGAAGCGGAAGAGCAGCATCAGCAGCACCATGACGGTGGCGACGGCCACGATGGTGAAGATGCCCGAGGTGGTCAGCCGGATCGTGGTACCGCCCACCTCGAGGCCGCGCAGGCCGAACGGGGCGGGGAAGGAGCGGAAGCGGTTGCCGAAGATGACGGCGGCCAGCGCGTGCAGGGTGATGAAGAGGCCCAGGGTCAGGATGACCGCGTTGATCTCGGGCTTGCCCTCGACGTGGCGGATGAAGACCCGCTCGACGACGGCTCCGAGCACGAGGCCGGCCAGCAGCGCGGCCGCGAACCCGACCCAGTACGAGTAGCCCGCGTCGATCAGGGTCAGCGCGATGAAGGTGGTCACCATCGCCATCGGTGCCTGGGCGAAGTTGACGATCCGCGTGGAGCGGAAGATCAGCACCAGCGCCAGCGCGAACGCGGCGTACACGGCGCCGAGCGTGAGCCCGCCGAGGGCGGTGTTCACGAGTTGTTGCACGTCGATCTCCGTTCTTGGGGTGGGCGGTGCGGTCAGAAGCCGAGGTAGGCGTGGCGCAGCTGGTCGTCGGCGGCGAGCACCGAGGCGGGCTCGTCGGCCACCACACGACCGAGGTTGAGCACGACGCCGTGGTCGGCCACCGACAGGGCGCTGCGGGCGTTCTGCTCGACCAGCAGGACGCTGAGGCCCTCGTCGTCGACGAGGCCGCGCAGCAGGTCGAAGATCTGGGCCACGATGCGCGGCGCCAGGCCCAGCGAGGGCTCGTCGAGCAGCAGCAGGCGGGGCTCCGACATCAGGGCCCGGCCGATGACCAGCATCTGCCGCTCGCCGCCGGAGAGGGTGTGGGCCAGGCGCGCACGCCGGTCGGCCAGCACCGGGAAGAGGTCGAAGACCCGCTGGAGGTCCTCGGAGCGGAGCTTGCCGCCCTTGGCGAGGCCGCCCAGGCGCAGGTTCTCCTCGATGGTCAGCTCGGTGATCACGCCGCGCCCCTCGGGGACGTGCACCATGCCCAGCGCGGGCATCTGCTCGGCGTTGACCTTGCGCAACGGCTGGCCGTCGAGCGAGATCGTGCCGGACTCGGGGCGGTGCAGGCCCGAGACGGTGCGCAGCAGCGTCGTCTTGCCGGCGCCGTTGGCGCCCAGGACCGCGGTGATCTGCCCCTTCTCGGCGGTGAAGGAGACGTCCTGCAGCGCGGTCACGGGGCCGTAGCCGGCGGTGAGTCGGTCGAGGGTCAGCATCAGTGGGTCACCTCGTCGCCCAGGTAGGCCGCCAGCACGGCGGGGTCGTTGCGCACCTCGTCGGGGGTGCCGTGGGCGATCACCTTGCCGAAGTCGAGGACGGTGATCTCGTCGCAGACCCGCATGACCAGGTCCATGTGGTGCTCGACCAGCATCACCGACATCCGCGAGCGCAGCGACGTCACGAGGTCGCCGAGCTCGTCCATCTCCGCCGACGACAGGCCGCTGGCCGGCTCGTCGAGCAGGAGCAGCGTGGGCTCGGCCGCGAGGGCGCGGGCCAGCGCGACCCGCTTGCGGACGGGGTAGGGCAGGCTCGAGGGGTAGCGGTCGGCGTACTGCTCGATGTGCAGCTCGGCGAGCACCGCTCGCGCCCGCTCGCGCAGGGCCTTCTCCTCGCGGCCGGCGCGGGGGAGGGCCAGCAGCGAGCCGAGGAAGCCCGAGCGCGCGTGCCGGTCGGCGCCGACCACGACGTTGTCGAGCACGGTGATGCGGTCGAAGAGGCCCAGGCCCTGCAGGGTGCGTGCCATCGACAGTCCGGCGAGCTGGTGCGGTGCGAGCTTGTCGAGCACCGTGCCCTCGCGGACGATCCGGCCGGTGTCGGGGGTGACGAAGCCGCACGCGACGTTGAAGAGCGTGGTCTTGCCGGCACCGTTGGGGCCGATGACGCCGTGCACGGAGCCGGGGCGGACCGCCAGGCCCACCTCGCTCAGGGCGGTGATGCCGCCGAAGCGCACGGTGACGTCGGACAGCTCCAGGGCCGGGGCCTTGCCGCCTGCGGCGGACGGGGTGGACGTCATGAGGTCCTTCCTGGAGCGGGCAGCCGGACTCGGTCGTCAGGCTGTGACGTGCACCACCTTGGTCGCAGCGCACAGATCGCGCATTAGGCGCGCAGCACAAAATCTGTTGGCCGATGCGCCATTTCACTGCCTTTACGCTGGCGCTCCTTGTGCGTTGGGTGCGAACGTGCTCGACATGCGCGTCGACGTCGGCCCCGGGAGGGCCACCCTGGAGGACGTCCAGCGCGCCTGGCTGCCCCTGGTGGAGCAGTCCGACCAGATCGCCGACAGCATCACGCTGACCTTGCTGGAGCGCGACGCGGTCGTCTACGACCAGGTGGGCCCCGAGCTGCGCGTCGACGTCCGCGAGAGCACCCGGGTGCACATCAGGCGCGGCCTCGAGGTGCTCACCGGCCAGCGCCCCGCTGGCAGCTCGAAGGCGGTGCAGGTGTGGCGCGAGACCGGACGGCGCCGCGCCCAGCAGGGCGTGCCGCTGGAGCTGGTGCTCAACGCCTACACCGTCGGGGCCCGGATGCTGTGGGAGGCGCTCGTCTCGCACACTCAGCGCAAGGAGCACGGGCGCGGGGACGAGGCGGTGCTGCTGCTGGCGGCCCGGATCGTCTGGTCGAACCTCGACGTCCAGACCGCGGTGCTGATCGAGGCCTACCGCCGCGAGAGCGCCCGGCTGACCCGCGCCGACCTGCAGCGCCAGCAGTCGGTGCTCGACGCGCTCGTCGAGGGCCGCGGCGCCGACCCCGAGTACGCCGTCGAGGTGCGCGACGCGCTCGGTGTGGACCCCGACGCCCCCGTCGGCTGCCTGGTGGCCCTCCTCGACGGGGAGGTCGACGGCGGCCTGGGACCCAGCGAGGACCGGCTCGAGCGGCTCGGGCTGACGGTGCGCTGGCACGTGCGCGGCGGGACCTACTTCGGCCTCGTCGCCGCCGCTTCGTCGGGGGCCGCGACCGGCGCGTCGGCCGCGCTGGTCGAGGAGCAGCTCGTGGAGGTCGTGGGGACCCAGGTGCGGGCCCGGGTCGGGGTGTGCGTGGCCCCTGACGGCATCGCCGGCTTCGCGGCGGCGTACCAGCTCGCGAGCCGGGCCGCCGAGACGATGCCGCGGGGCACGACCGGCGCCGTGGCGGTCTCGCAGCGGCTGCCCGAGGTGCTGCTGGCCGGTTCGCCCCAGGTGGCCCCGCTGCTGCTGCGCGAGACCCTGGGTCCGCTGCTGGCCCAGCCCGAGGCGCAGTCACGCACCCTCCTCGACACCCTCGCCGCGCTGCTGCGCCACGACGGCTCGCCCACGCACGCCGCGGAGGAGCTCTACTGCCACCGCAACACCGTGATCTACCGCCTCAAGCAGATCGAGGAGCTGACCGGGCGGTCCCTGTCGAGCCCCCGCGACAAGCTGCT
>JBFGFQ010000071.1:0-13169 GCA_041579495.1 Nocardioides sp. | reverse complement strand
GTGGTGCCGTCCACCGCGCTGCCGCCCTCCCTGTACTCCCGGGTGTAGGCGGTCGGGTCGAGCATGAACACGTCGGGCTCGAAGTTCTGCTGCTCCATGGCCTGCGCCAGGCGCAGCGCCTGGGGCGCGGCGCCGATGAACTGGACGTAGCCGACGCCGCGGTCCTTCATCTGCTGCACGTAGGGCGCGTAGTTGAACTCGGAGGTCTCGATGCCCTGCTGGTAGACGAACTTCATCCCGCGCGCGGTCATCGCGGCCGCCTGGGTCTTGCCGTTCTCGGCGGCGGCGCCGGCGTTGAGGTAGAGCATCGCGGCCTTCTGCGAGGCCGACTTGAAGTTCTTCAGCACGTAGTCGGGCACCGCGTTCTGGAACTCGGTGGCCACCGTGGACTGGGCGCCGAAGCAGGTGCCGCAGGCGCCGCGGTCGCGGGTCACCGAGGCCGAGCGGATGTCGGGCAGGCCGCACTTCTCGGCGACCGGCGCGCCGCCGGAGTCGAAGGCCGACATCGAGCCGACCATCGCGAAGACGTCGTTGCAGGCCGCAGTGTAGGCCTGCTGGTCGGCGCCGGCGTCGGTGCGGCTGTCGTAGTTCTTCAGCACCAGCGAGCGACCGCAGATGCCGTCGGGGTTGCTCTTGTTGTAGAAGGCGATGTAGGCCTTCGTGGCGTCCTGGGCGGCCTCGAAGAGGCCGGGCACCGGCCCGGAGATGTCGGAGGCGTTGCCCAGGGTGATCGTGGAGTCGGTGATGCCGGGCCCGTTCTTGAACCCGTCGCACGAGGCGGCCTTGCCGCCGCCGTCGGCCGCGCTGTCGCCGTCCGGGTCGGTGGTCGTGCCGCCGCCCGAGGACGAGCCGTCGGAGCCGGAGGAGCCGCTCGACCCCGAGCTGCCGCCGGAGCCGCTGGTGCCGCTGGAGCCGTCGGTGCCGGGGACGCCGCCGCTGCCGGGGTCTCCCCCGGACAGGGTGCCGTCGCTCCCCTCGAGCGTGCCGGTGGTGCCCGTGCCGCCGAGCGTGCCGCCCGCCGTGACGACGTCGTTGGGGTCGAGGTTGGAGCCGCACGCGGCGAGCACCAGGCAGAGCGAGCCCGCCGCGACGGCCGTGGCGGCGCGTCGGACGTCACGCGGGGACCGTCGAGCGGACACCGGACCTCCAAAACTAGAACGTGTACTAATTCTTAACGAGTGTGCCCCAAAAAGGTGATGGTGCCCACAGCAAATCGAAACGAGTTTCACCACCTCCCACCCCTGGAGGGGTGTTGACGCGCGTCAGAGCACTCACTGCGCCGGCCGCCCGGTCGGGGACCCCCGCTGCGGTGGACACCCCGTTGTGACGCGGACCACCCCGGCATACGGTCGGGGCCACGCGGTGGGCATCGGGCCCGGGCGGAGACGGAGGGCCGATGAGCGTGCGGGAGAGCTTCGACTACGTGGTGGTGGGGGCGGGCAGCGCCGGGGCGGTCCTGGCCGCCCGGCTCACCGAGGACCCGTCCACCTCGGTGCTGCTGCTGGAGGCGGGCGGCCCGGCGGAGTCCGACCACATCTCGATCCCCGCGGCCTTCCCCAACCTGTTCAAGACCCGCTGGGACTGGAACTACCAGACCACCGAGCAGAAGCAGCTGGGCCGGCGCGCCTACTGGCCGCGGATGAAGGCGCTCGGCGGCTGCTCGTCGATGAACGCGATGATCTACATCCGCGGCAACGCCGCCGACTACGACACCTGGCGCGACGACCACGGCGCCCACGGCTGGGGCTACGACGACGTGCTGCCCTACTTCCGCCGCGCCGAGGCCAACAGCCGGCTCGGCGGGCCCTTCCACGGCCAGGACGGCCCGCTGCACGTGGAGGACCGCCGCTACACCCACGAGCTGACCCACGCCTGGGTCGAGTCGGCGGTGGCCAGCGGCATGGCCCGCAACGACGACTTCAACGGCGCCAGCCAGGAGGGGGCCGGGCTCTACCAGGTCACCTGCCACCAGGGCCGGCGCTGGTCGACCGCCCGCGCCTACCTCGACCCCGCGGCCGACCGGCCGAACCTGACCGTGCGCACCGGCGCCCTGGCCGAGAAGGTCGTCATCGAGGGCGGGCGCGCGGTGGGCGTGACCTACCAGCACGGCCGCGGCAGCCGGACGTCGTACGCCGCCGCCGAGGTGCTGCTGTGCGGCGGGGCCGTCAACAGCCCGCAGCTGCTGATGCTCTCGGGCATCGGCCCCGGCGACCACCTGCGCGAGGTCGGTGTCGACGTGGTGGTGGACCAGCCCGCGGTGGGCGCCAACCTCCACGACCACCCGGCGCTGCCGCTGGTCTTCGAGACCCGCGGCACCACCGACCTGGCCGAGCTCAACACGCTGGGCACGTTCGCGCGCGCCAAGCTGATGGGCCGCGGCCCGCTGACCTCCAACGTGGGCGAGGGCGGTGGCTTCTGGCGCAGCCGCGAGGGCCTGGTCGCCCCCGACCTGCAGGCGCACGTGGCGCCCAGCGGCTTCTGGGACAACGGGCTGCACGAGCCGACCGCGCGCAAGGTGACGGTGGCGCCGACCCTGGTGCACGTGGCCAGCCGCGGCTCGGTGCGGCTGCGCTCCACCGACCCGCACTGGCACCCCGACATCGACCCCGGCTACTACGACGACCAGGCCGACCTCGACGCGATGAGCGCCGGCGTGCGGCGGGTCCTCGACGTGGTCGCCACCGGCCCGCTCGCCGAGCTGGTCGCCGGGCCGGCCCTGCCCACCATGCGGTGGGGCACCGACCCGAGCGACGCGCAGGTCGAGGAGCACGTGCGCGCCCAGACCCAGACGCTCTACCACCCCGTCGGCACCTGCGCGATGGGCGACGACGACCGCGCGGTCGTCGACCCCGAGCTGCGGGTGCGCGGCGTCGAGGGGCTGCGCGTCGTCGACGCCAGCGTGATGCCGATGGTCACCCGCGGCAACACCAACGCCCCCACCATCATGATCGGCGAGAAGGCCGCCGACCTGGTGCGCGGACGCACCGCACCCAGCAGCCCGACCAGCACCCAGACCAGCACCGGAAGGACGGCCGTTCGATGAGCGAGACCCAGCAGCGCCCCGAGAAGCTCGAGTCGACCAACCCCGCCACCGGCGACGTCGTCGGGGTGCACGCCGTCGACGACGCGGCCTCGGTCGAGGCCGCGGTGGCGCGCGCCCGGGCCTCGGCCGACTGGTGGGCCGGGATCGGCTTCGAGGCCCGCGCCGAGGTGCTCGCCCAGTGGCGCGGGGTGCTGACCCGGAGGATGGCCCAGCTGGCCGACGTGGTGCACGCCGAGACCGGAAAGCCGCACGCCGACGCCCAGCTCGAGATCGGGCTGGCCATCGACCACCTGGCCTGGATCGGCTCGAAGGCCGAGAAGGTGCTGGGCCGGCACCGGGTCTTCCCCGGCCTGCTGCTGGCCAACCACGCCGCCTCGGTGGAGTACCTGCCGCTGGGCGTCGTCGGCGTCATCGGCCCCTGGAACTACCCCGTCTTCACGCCGATGGGCTCGATCGCGTACGCCCTGGGCGCCGGCAACACCGTGGTGTTCAAGCCCAGCGAGCTGACCCCCGGCGTCGGGGTGTGGCTGGCCGACAGCCTGCGCGAGGTCGTGCCCGACCAGCACCTGCTGCAGACCGTGATCGGCTGGGGCGAGACCGGCACCGCCCTGTGCCGCGCCGACATCGACAAGCTCGCCTTCACCGGCTCGACCGCGACCGGCAAGAAGGTGATGGCCACCTGCGCCGAGAACCTCACCCCGGTCGTCATCGAGGCCGGCGGCAAGGACGTGCTGATCGTCGACGAGGACGCCGACCTCGACGCCGCCGCCGACGGTGCCGCCTGGGGCGCCTTCTCCAACGCCGGGCAGACCTGCATCGGCGTCGAGCGGGTCTACGTGCACGAGAAGGTCGCCGACGACTTCATCGACCGGCTCGCGCAGCGCGCCCGAGCGGTGCACGCCGGCGTCGACGCCGACGCCAAGCTGGGCCCGATGACGATGAGCTCGCAGCTCGACGTCGTGCGCGAGCACGTCGCCGACGCCCTGGCCCGCGGCGGGCGCGCCGTGGTCGGCGGCCCCGACTCGGTCGACGACCGCTTCGCCCAGCCGGTGGTGCTCGTCGACGTGCCCGAGGACTCCGTGGCCGTCACCGAGGAGACCTTCGGGCCCACGGTCGTGGTCAACCGGGTGGGCTGCATGGACGAGGCCGTCGAGCTGGCCAACGCCGGCAAGTACGGCCTCGGCGGCGCGGTCTTCTCCGCCCGCCAGGGTCCCGACATCGCCCGCCGGCTGCGCTCGGGGATGACCTCGGTCAACTCCGTCATCGCCTTCGCCGGCGTGCCGTCGCTGCCCTTCGGCGGGGTCGGCGACTCCGGCTTCGGGCGCATCCACGGCGCCGACGGCCTCCGGGAGTTCACCTACGCCAAGGCGGTCACCCGCCAGCGGATGAAGCCGGTGCTCAACCTGACCACCTTCGAGCGCACCGAGGAGCAGGACACCCTCTTCGTCACCATGCTCACCGCCCTGCACGGGCGCGCCAGCCAGATCGGCAAGCGCCCGCTGCGCGAGCGGGTCGCCGCGGTGCGGGAGCGGCGCCGGGGCTGAGCCGCCGGCCGGGAGCTTCATCGGCCGGCCGACGGAACTCGCGGGTGGACGATGAAACTTCATCGTCCCGCCGGGAGGTTCATCGGCCGGCCGATGAAACATTCCGCGGTGGGTCAGCCGTCGGCGCGGCCCTCGCCGACCCCGTCGTCGAGCCCGTCGTCGGGACCGTCGCCGGGGGCGATCGGGCCGGGGGCCGGGCCGTCGGTGGGGGCGTCGTCCGGGTCCGGCTCGACGGCCAGCCCGTCGAGCTCGACGTACTCGTCGACGACCCACACGCCGTTGGTCTGCAGGTTGACGGTCTGGATGCCGACCGGGTCGCCGTCGCGGTAGGTGATCAGCGAGACCTGCGCCTCGCGGCGGATCTTCGAGCCCAGCGCGATGGCGTACGCCGCCCCGCCCGTGGTGCCCATCGTGAACCGGTAGCCGACCCGCGGCCCGGTCTCCTCGGCGCCCTCGTCGGCGTCGGGCTCGTCAGCGGGCTCCTCGGAGAGCTCGTCGGCCACCACCGGGTCGGGGCCCTCCTGCACGTGCAGGTGGCCGCCGACGACCAGGTCGACGCAGCCGCGGCGCAGCGCCTCGGAGGCGAGGTTGGCGTCGTGGACCAGCACGGTGTCGATCGGCTCGTCGGCGGCGCAGGCGGCGTCGGCCAGCCGCTCGCCGACCTCCTCGAAGCTGAGCCCGCCCTCGTCGCGCCAGCTGCCCAGGCCGCTGGAGCGGGGGTCGGCCACGCCGAGCAGGGTGCCGCCGCCGGGGCCCTCGACGACCTCGCCGTCGAGCATCGTCCAGCCCAGCTCGGAGAGGTACTCGGTGACGAAGGTGCCGTTGTCGTGGTTGCCGGCCACGCCCCAGCGGCGCACGCCGTCGAAGGCGGCCGAGACCGAGTCGAGCGAGAACGCCTCCCAGCTCGAGCCGGTGGAGGTGTCGTCGCCGCCGTTGAGCACGCCGACCGCGCCGACGTTGTCGCCCACGGCGCGGGCCACGGCGTCCATCTGGATGTTGTCGTGGCGGTCGCTGACCATCGTCACGACGACCTCGCCGTCGCCGGGGGCGCGCAGGTCGAGCTCGGCCGCGGCCTCGGCGGCCTGCTCGTAGAACGTCTGGGACTTGTCGTAGGTGTTGACCGCCGACTCGATGAACCGGCGGGTCGAGGTGGTGGTGACGTCGCCGCGGATCTCGACGCCGTCGACCTCCTCGGGCAGCGGCACCCCGGGGCCGACGAAGTCGGCCAGCGGCACCCACTCGCGCTCGGCCTCCGCGGCCGCGACCGCGTCGTCGCGCGGCGTCCAGGGCTGCCAGAGGCCCAGCACCATCGCGACCGCGAGCAGCGCCGCGAGCACGCCGTACGGCGTGGGCAGCGCGAGCAGCAGCTGGCGGCGCCGGGCCGGGCCCAGCAGCACCCAGACCAGCACCGGCACCGCGCCGATCACCAGCCCGCGCAGCAGCGCGTCGCGGGCCATGTCGATCATCGCGGCGCGCAGCTTGGCCTGCGGGCCCTCGGGCGAGGTGGCGATCAGCGCGTAGCGCTGGACCAGCTCGTCGGTGCTGCCGGCCTCGGTCTTGCCCAGCTGCACCTGCGCGCCCAGCGGCAGCCCCGAGGAGATCCGCAGGTCGGGCAGGACCGGCCCGGTGCGCAGCTCGACGTGGCCGCTGAGGGTGGGCCGCACCTCCGACTCGTGGCTGGCCAGGCTGACCTCGCGGTCGCTGCTGAGGAACAGGAACCCGGCCGCGAGCAGCGAGCCGCCCAGCCACACGGCCAGGAACGTCAGCACCACCGCGCCGCGCACGGTGTGGCCGAGCAGCCGTCCCCTCAGGCCCCGGGCCGGGGCCTGGGCGTCGGTCGGTGCCGAGTCAGGCGCGGGCACGGGCGATCGCGTAGAGGGTCACGCTGGCGGCGACGCCGGCGTTGAGGGACTCCAGCTGGTTGGCCATCGGGATCGAGACCAGCTGGTCGCAGTTCTCGGCGACCAGGCGGGACAGGCCGTTGCCCTCCGAGCCGACCACGACCACGAGCGGTCCGTCGGCCAGGTCGAGGTCGGGCAGGTCGACCTCGCCGTCGGCGGCCAGGCCCACGACCATGCAGCCGGCGTCCTGGTACTCCTTGATCTGCCGGTTCAGGTTGACCGTCTGGGCGACCGGGATGCGGGCCGCCGCACCGGCGCTGGTCTTCCAGGCCGAGGCGGTCATGCCGGCGGCGCGGCGCTCGGGGATGACCACGCCGTGCGCGCCGAAGCCGGCCGCGCTGCGCACGATCGCGCCGAGGTTGCGCGGGTCGGTGACCGAGTCGAGCATCACGATCAGCGGCGGCTCGCCCATCTCCTTGGCACGCTCGATGAGCTCGTGCGGATCGGCGTACTCGTAGGAGGGGATGCGGGCCGCGAGGCCCTGGTGCACCGCGCCCTGGGTGAGCCGGTCGAGCTCGCCGCGGCCGACCTCGAGCAGGCTGACGCCCTTGTCGGCGGCCAGCGCGAAGACCTCGCGCAGCCGGCCGTCGCGCTCGGCGCCCTCGGCGACGTACACGCCGGTGACCGGCACGCCCTCGCGCAGCGCCTCGAGCACCGAGTTGCGCCCGGCGATCCACTCGGCGTCGCTGCTGCCGCGGCGCTTCTGCGCGCCGCCCTTCGACTGCGAGCGGTGCTTCTCGGCACGCTTGGCGGCCTTGTGGGCCTGGTGGTACTCGCGGTCCTTGGCCTTGGGGGTCGGGCCCCGGCCCTCGAGGCCGCGCTTGACGCGCCCGCCCGAGCCGGCGGTGGGGTTGCCCTTGCCCGACTTCTTGATCGCGCCCTTGCGCTGGGAGTTACCGGCCACTGTTGAGGCTCCACTTCGGTCCGTCGGGGGTGTCCTCGACCTCGATGCCCGCCGCCTTGATCTGGTCGCGGATGGCGTCGGCCGCGGCGAAGTCCTTCGCCGCGCGCGCCTGGGCACGCTGGTCGAGCAGGCCGCGGACGAGGGCGTCCACGGCAGAGGTGAGCTGGTCGTCGTGACCGCCGGCGGGGCCCCAGGCGGGGTCGGCCGGGTCGAGCCCGAGCACGCCGAGCATGGCGCGCACCGAGGCGGCGTTGCCACGCAGCGCCCGCGGGTCGGCCGTGCCGTCGGCGAGCAGCTTGTTGCCCTCGCGCACCACGTCGAAGACCGCGGCGATCGCGGCCGGCGTACCGAGGTCGTCGTCCATGGCGGCGACGAAGTCGGCGCAGTGCATGCCGCCCTCGGGGACCTCGCCGACGACGGCGCGGACGCGCTCGAGGTAGGCCTCGATGCGCCGGAAGCCGACCGCGGCCTCCTCGAGCGCCTCGAAGCTGAACTCGACGTGGCTGCGGTAGTGGGCCGAGACGATGTAGTAGCGCAGCTCGATGCCGCGGAAGCGCTGCAGCACCGCCGGGATGGTCAGGCTGTTGCCCAGCGACTTGCTCATCTTCTCGCCGGCGGTGGTGATCCAGGCGTTGTGCATCCAGTACGAGGCGAAGCCGTGCCCGGCCGCGCGGCTCTGGGCCTGCTCGTTCTCGTGGTGCGGGAAGCGCAGGTCGACGCCGCCGCCGTGGATGTCGAAGGCCTCGCCGAGGTACTTGCCGGCCATCGCCGAGCACTCGATGTGCCAGCCGGGCCGGCCCGGGCCCCACGGGCTGGGCCACGACGCGGTCGCGGGCTCCGAGGGCTTGCGGCCCTTCCAGAGCGCGAAGTCGCGCGGGTCGCGCTTGCCGCGCGGGTCGGCGTCCTCGGCGGGCTCCATGTCGTCGAGGCCCTGCCGGGTCAGCTCGCCGTACGACGGCCAGGAGCGCACGTCGAAGTAGACGTCGCCCGAGTCGTCGGCCGCGGCGTAGGCGTGGCCCTTGTCGACCAGCTGCTCGATGAGCGTGATCATCTCGGGCACGTGCGCGGTGGCGGCCGGCTCGTAGGAGGGCGGCAGCACGTTGAGCGCGGTGTAGGCGCGGTCGAGCTCGCGCGACATGTCGTAGGCCAGGTTCCACCACGGGCGGCCCTGCTCGGCCGACTTGGTGAGGATCTTGTCGTCGATGTCGGTGACGTTGCGGATGAAGGTGACCTCGAGGCCCTGGTGGGCCAGCCACCGGCGCAGCACGTCGAAGTTGACCGCCGAGCGCACGTGGCCCACGTGCGGCTCCGACTGCACCGTCAGCCCGCACACGTACACGCTCGCCCGACCCTGCTGCAGGGGGACGAAGTCGCGGACGTCGCGCGTGGCGGTGTCGTAGAGCCGGAGAGTCACCCCGCAAGTGTAGGAGCGCGCTCTCCCGCGTCCCGCATCCCCGGCCGGGCCGCCCCGGGCCCCCGCGCCGCTCGTTGTCCACAGGGAGTTTCATCGGCCGGCCGATGAACCTGACGGGTGGCCGATGAAGTTTCATCGTCCACCCGGGAGCTTCGTCGGCCGGCCGATGAAACTCCCGCCGGCCGGCCTGTGACGCAAGTGACGGATGTGACGTACCGTGGCCCGGTGCTGCGAACCGCCCTCCCCGCCACCGCCCTCGCCCTCGTCGCCACCGCGCTGGCCCCCGCCCCCACGACGTACGCCGCCGACGGCGGCAGCGCGCAGGTCACCGGCCGCGCCGACACCCGCGCCGACACCCGCGCCGACACCTCGGCGCGCAGCGCCACCACGCGCAAGATCAACCACCAGGCCTGGGACGGCTCGGCGCAGTGGAAGCAGGGCCGGACGGCCGCGGCGCAGGTCAAGCGCGGGCGGGTCTTCCACCAGCCGGCGGCCGCGACGGCGCGCCGCGAGCTGGGCGGCACGACGTACACGACCGCGCGCTGGAACGGCCCGTGGCACCGCCCCGGGTTCTCCTTCACCGAGCTGATCGCCTCGTGGGAGGCCAAGACGCCGGGCGACAGCTGGATCGAGGTCGAGGTGAAGGGCCGCGCCGCCGACGGGCGCCGCTCCTCGTGGGACCTGCTGGGCCGCTGGGCCTCGGGCGACAAGTTCCTCGAGCGCACCACCGTCTCGGGCCAGGACGACGACCTGGCCTCGGTCAACGTCGACACCTGGCGCGCCCCCGCCGGCCTGGTCGCCTACCGGCTGCGGGTCACGATGGGCCGCAAGGCCGGCGCCGGCAGCAAGCCGCCCAGCGTCGGCGCCGTCGGCGCCATGGCCTCGCGGCTGCCGTCGGGCTCGGTGCAGGCCTCGGCCCCCGGCGTGGTCAGCCGGGCCGGCGGCAAGGTGCTCGCCGTGCCGACGTACAGCCAGATGATCCACCAGGGCCACTACGCGCAGTGGGGCAACGGCGGCGAGGCGTGGTGCTCGCCGACGTCGACCTCGATGGTGCTCGGCTACTACGACGCGCTCCCCCGCGCCAAGGACTACGCCTGGGTGCCCGCCGGCCACCCCGACCCGTGGGTCGACCACGCGGCGCGGATGACCTACGACCACGGCTACGACGGCACCGGCAACTGGCCCTTCAACACCGCGTACGCCGCGCGCCAGACCGGCTCGGCGTTCGTCACCCGGCTGCGCAGCATGCGCGAGGCCGAGCAGCTCGTGGCCGCCGACATCCCGGTCGTCATCTCGATCGCCTTCGCCCGCGGCCAGCTCAGCGGCGCCCCGATCGACGCCTCCAACGGCCACCTGCTGGTCGTCGTCGGCTTCACCCGCGACGGCGACGTGGTGGTCAACGACCCGGCCGGCGCCTCCAACGGCGCGGTGCGGCGCACCTACGACCGCGGCCAGCTCGAGAACGCGTGGCTGCCCCGCTCAGGCGGCACGGCGTACGTCATCACCGACGCCGACCACCCGCTGCCCTCGCCGGACGACCACTCCAACTGGTAGCGGGCCGGCCGACCGGCGTCAGCCGACGACGGCCTCGGTGGTGGTGAAGTCGACCTCGTCGAGGCCGGTGGCGCCGTCGGGCAGCACGTCGCGCTCGACGTCGGTCTGCACGTTGCCGTCGGTGTCGGTGGCCCGCACCCGCACCCGGTGGTCGCCGGGCGCCACGTCGGTGGTGCCGGCCCACTGCACCCAGGTGTCGGCGCTCGGCACCCGGCCCAGGTCGGCGGGCACCCACGGCCCGTCGTCGACCGAGAACTCGACCGCCGAGATGCCGGTGCCCTGCATCCAGGCGACGCCGCCGAAGGCGACGTTGCCGGCCGGCACGCTCTCGCCCGAGCGCGGCACGTCGATGCGCGAGGCGATCTTGACCGGCCCGCGCTCGCTCCAGCCGCGCTGGGTCCAGTACGCCGAGAAGTCGGCGAAGCGGGTCACCTCGAGGTCGACGACCCACTTGGTCGCCGACACGTAGCCGTAGAGCCCCGGCACCAGGGTGCGCACCGGGAAGCCGTGCTCGATCGGCAGCGCCTCGCCGTTCATCGCCACCGCGAGCATCGCGCCGCGGTCGTCGGTGAGCGCCTCGAGCGGGGTGCCGCAGGTCCAGCCGTCGTCGGAGGTCTGCAGCACCGCGTCGGCGCCGGGCAGGATCCCGGCCTCGGCGAGCAGCTCGGAGGTGAGCACGCCGGTCCACAGCGCGTTGCCGACCAGGTCGCCGCCCACGGGGTTGGAGACGCAGCTGAGCGTCACCCACGACTCGGTGCGCCGGCGGGCGAGCAGGTCGTCGTAGGTCAGCTCGATCTCGCGCTCGACCATCCCGTGGATGCGCAGCCGCCAGTCGACGGGCGCGATCGCGGGCACCACGAGCGCGGTGTGGATCAGGTAGAACTCGTCGTTGGGGGTCTGCCACGAGGCGATGTCGTCGACGCCCAGGCTCGAGCCGCGTGGCGGCGGGGTGCGCCCGGCGCCCTCGATGCGCAGCAGCCGCCGGGTCTCCTCGACCGCGCGGCGCCCGGTGCCGAGCACCCGCCCGGCGCCGGCGACGACGACCGCGGCGCCGCCCACGAGCGCGGCGCGCACCAGGAACGTACGCCGTCCGTGCGCGCCCGGCTGCGCCTCCTCCGCAGCGTCTTCTACGTCGTCCAGGGGCGGGGCGAACGGCGATCCGTCCGACCGCTCCGCGCGGCGCAACGGGGCGACCAGCAGCCCGAGCACGACCACCCAGGTCAGGTAGCCGATCGCGACCGGCAGCTGGTCGACCAGACCCGAGCCGCGCTGCAGCAGCACCGCGGCCGCGGTCACGAGCGCGAGCACGGAGTAGCCGGCCAGCGGCACCCACCAACGGGTGCGCGCGGCGGTGCCCAGCGCCACGAAGACGAGCGAGACGATGAGAAAGATCATCACCAGCAGCAGCGCCTTGTTGGAGGCGCCGAAGAAGCGGATCACGAAGTCGGCGACCGGCCCGGGGGTCAGCCGGATGACGCCCTCGGCGACCGCGACGACCGGCGACTCGCGGATCGTGAGCACCATCGCGGCGGTGTAGCTGGTCGCCAGGCCCGCCAGCCCGGCCACCAGCCCGGCCAGCCGCCACTGCCCCGCGCGCTCGTCCACCCCTCGATCATCCCCCACGCCCCGCGACGGCCCCGCGCTCGGGCATGATCGGCGTGTGAGCGGCACCCCCGAGCAGGACCCCCGGCAGACCCCCGAGCAGTCCCCCGAGCAGACCTCCGTCCCGTCGGCGTACGCCGGCCTGCGGGTCGGCACCGGCACCGACGTGCACCGCCTGGTGCCCGGCGCCCCGATGCACCTGGCCGGGCTGGCCTGGCCCGACGAGGACGCCGGCCTGGAGGGTCACTCCGACGCCGACGTGGCCGCGCACGCGGCCTGCGACGCGCTCTTCTCCGCCGCCGACCTCGGTGACCTGGGCTCGCACTTCGGCACCGCCGAGCCCGAGTGGGCCGGCGCGTCGGGTGCCACGCTGCTGGCGGAGTCGGCGCGCCGGGTGCGCGCGGCCGGCTTCGAGGTCGTCAACGTCGCGGTGCAGGTGATCGGCAACCGGCCCCGGCTCGGCCCGCGTCGCGACGAGGCGCGCGCCGCCCTGTCGGCGGCCGTCGGCGCACCGGTCTCGGTCTCGGCGACCACCACCGACGGGCTGGGGCTGACCGGGCGCGGCGAGGGCGTGGCCGCGGTCGCGACCGCACTGCTGGTGGCCACCGGCCGGGACGTCGTACGCCCGGCACCGACGGACGTCCCGACCGCATGACGTCCGCAGCGGCCCCCGGGGGCACCCCCGGCGTCACCGTCGTCGTGCTCGGCGCCGGCTCCGGCTCGCGCGTCGGCGCGGGCACCAACAAGGTGCTGCTGCCGCTGGCCGGACGCCCGGTGCTGGCCTGGTCGGTGCGCACCGCGCTGGGCGTCCCGGGCGTGACCCGGGTGCTGGTGGTGGCACGCGCCGACGAGCTCGACGAGGTCGCCGAGGCGCTCGGCCCGCACCTGCCGGAGGACGACGACGGCCCCGAGGTGGGGCTGGTCGCCGGCGGCGCGACCCGGCACGCCTCCGAGGCGCGGGCGCTGCGCACCCTGGCCGCCGACGTCGAGGCGGGGCGCACCGACGTCGTCGTGGTCCACGACGGCGCCCGCCCGCTGGCCACAGCCGCGCTGTTCAACGCCGTCGTCGAGGCCGCGCGGGCCCGGGGCGGGGCGATCCCGGGCGCCCCGGTCAGCGGGGTGCTGACCCGCGGGCTGCGACCGGTGCCGGACGCGCTGGTGGGCGTGCAGACCCCGCAGGCCTTCCGCGCCGGCCCCCTGCTCGATG
>JBFGFQ010000070.1:0-13231 GCA_041579495.1 Nocardioides sp. | reverse complement strand
GGTTGTGCTCGGCGTCGGGCAGGAACGAGCGCAGCCCGGCGATCACGACCTCGCGCGGGATCCCGACGGCCAGCGCGGCCGAGGCGGCGGCCAGCGCGTTCTCGACGTTGTAGCGGCTCAGGCCCGCCAACGTCATAGGGACGTCGACCAGCTCGACCAGCGGGTCGGGGTCGGCGTCGGGCTCCAGCACGCAGAGCCACCCGTCGATGACGGTGGTGGCGCGGCCGCCGTCGCCGAGCACCTCGCGCACCGCCGGGGAGTCGGGATCGCGGGAGAAGACCCAGACCCGCGACTTGACCACCCAGCGCATCGACAGCACCCGCGGGTCGTCGGCGTTGAGCACCGCCCAGCCCTCGGGGGCGGTGATACGCGGCACCACGGCCTTGACCTCGGCGAGCTGGTCGAGGGTGTCGATGCCGTGCAGGCCCAGGTGGTCGGCCGAGACGTTGGTGACCACCGAGACGTCGTTGTGGGTCAGCCCGATGCCCTTGAGCAGGATGCCGCCGCGGGCGGTCTCGGTCACCGCCAGCTCGACCTCCTCGTGGGCCAGGACGCGCCCGGCGCCGCTGGGCCCGGAGTAGTCGCCGGCCTCGACGAGCACGCCGTCGACGTACACGCCGTCGGTGTTCGACCAGCCCACGACCTTGCCCCACTCGCGACCGATGTGCGCGACCATCCGCGAGGTCGTGGTCTTGCCGTTGGTGCCGGTCACCGCGACCACGGGCACCCGCGGCTCGAGGGTGGTGGGGGCCTCGCCGGGCTCGCTGGCAGCGACGGTCTCGGCAGCCACCGACACGGCGGCCGAGAGCCGGTCGGTGCTGACGCCGTCGTCCCCGGGCACCAGCGTGTCGAGCACCGAGGCCACCGCGCGGCCCATGGCCCGGGCGCGCTCGCGGTGCGCCCACGGGTAGGCGACGACCACCTGGTGGGGGTCGTTGGTGGGGCGCACCCGCACCGCCAGCGAGGAGGTGCCCGACTCCTGGGCCACCGCCCGCACCAGCCGCGCGACGGCGCGCAGGGCGAAGCGCTGTCGGAAGCCCGACTCCGGCTCGCCCGGACGGGCGCCGTCCAGACCGATCCGCTGGGCGAGCACCAGCGCCACCTCGACCGGGGCGGTGGCCAGTGCCCCGATGTCGAGGGTCAGCTTCACCGCGGCCCGCGGGAAGTAGAGGTTGGGCCCCTCCAGCACGCGCAGCTCGACCAGAGCGTGGGTGGTGGGGGCGACGTCCTGACCTGCTCCTGGTGCGCTCACCGGCGCGACGCTACCGGCTCGCGGTCTCAGGCGCCCATCGCGTGGAAGCCGCCGTCGACGTGCACGATCTCGCCGGTGGTGGCGGGGAAGAAGTCCGAGAGCAGCGCGCAGACCGCCTTGGCGGTCGGGGTCTGGTCGGTGTTGTCCCACCCGAGCGGCGAGCGCGTCGCCCACATCGAGTCGAGCTCCTCGAAGCCCGGGATCGCCTTGGCCGCCAGCGTCTTCAAGGGGCCCGCGGAGACCAGGTTGACCCGGATGCCCTCGGGGCCGAGGTCGCGGGCCAGGTAGCGCGAGGTCGACTCGAGCGCCGCCTTGGCCACCCCCATCCAGTCGTAGGCCGGCCACGCGACGGTGGCGTCGAAGGTCAGCCCGACCACCGACCCGCCCTGGCCCATCAGCGGCCGGCAGGCGGTGGTCAGCGACTTCAGCGAGTACGCCGAGACCTGCACGGCCTGCGCCACGTCGGGCCACGGGCCCTCGAGGAACTTGCCGCCCAGCAGCGTCTCGGGGTTGCCGAAGGCGATCGAGTGCACCACGCCGTCGAGCCCGTCGACGTGCGCGCCGACCAGCTCGGGCAGGCGGGCCAGGTGCTCCTCGTCGGTGACGTCGAGCTCGATCACCGGCGGCTCGACCGGGAGCCGCTTGGCGATGCGGCGGGTGATGCCCAGCGCCCGGCCGAAGTTCGAGATGAGCACGGTGGCGCCCTGCTCCTGCGCGACCTTCGCGGTGGCGAAGCCGATGGAGGAGTCCATCGTCACCCCGGCCACCAGGATCCGCTTGCCGTCGAGAATGCCCATCGTCTGCTCCTTGGGTGGGGTCGGGTCCGGTGAGGGGTGGTCAGTGGCCCATGCCGAGGCCGCCGTCGACCGGGATCACGGCCCCGGTGACGTACGCCGCCGCGGGCCCGGCCAGCCAGGTCACGGTGCCCGCGACCTCCTCGGCCGCGCCGAGCCGGCCCAGCGGGATGCGCGCGGCGTACTCGGCCTGCTGCTCGGCGGGCAGCGAGGCGGTCATGTCGGTCTCGATGAAACCGGGGGCGACCACGTTGGTGGTGATCGAGCGCGAGCCGAGCTCGCGCGCCAGCGAGCGGGCGACGCCGATGAGGCCGGCCTTGGAGGCGGCGTAGTTGACCTGCCCCGGCGAGCCCAGGGTGGCGACGACCGAGGAGATCAGGATGATCCGGCCACGGCGCAGCCGCAGCATGCCCTTGGCTGCGCGCTTGGCCAGCCGGAAGGTGCCGGTGAGGTTGGTGTCGATGACCGAGGCCCAGTCGTCCTCGCTCATCCGCAGCAGCAGGGTGTCGGCGGTGATGCCGGCGTTGGCGACCAGCACCTCGACGGGGCCGTGGGCGGCCTCCACCTCGGCGAAGGCGGCGTCGACGGCGGCCGGGTCGGTCACGTCGCAGCGCACGTCGAGCGTGCCGTCGGGGGCACCACCGCTGCGGGTGGTCACGGCGACCTTGTCGCCCTGGGCCACGAAGGCCTCGGCGATCGCGCGGCCGATGCCGCGGTTGCCGCCCGTGACCAGCACGGACCTGGGCTCCACGGAGTGCTCGGACGACGTGTCGGGCGAGGTCGGCTGGGTGCTCTGGCTCACGCTCGTCGACGCTAGTGATTACCCGCGCGTACCCGAAACCACGCGCGGGTCGTCACCGCGGCCGGTGGGTCCGGGGTCAGTCGTCCTCGAGGCGGAAGCCGACCTTCAGACCGACCTGGAAGTGCTCGACCGAGCCGTCCTTGACCTGGCCGCGGACCTGGGTGACCTCGAACCAGTCGAGGTGGCGCAGCGTGCGGGCGGCCCGCTCGACGCCGTTGCGGATGGCGGCGTCGATGCCCTCGGGCGAGGTGCCGACGATCTCGGAGATGCGGTACGTGCGATTAGTCATACGTGGAGCCTAGACCCGCCGACGTACGCTCGAGACCATGGCCAGGCAGAGAGCACGCGACGACGAGGCTGTGCGGATCACGACGGCGGCGGTCAGCCACGAGGAGGACCTCCGCAAGCGGCAGAAGCGCTACCTGCTGTCGATGACGCTGCGCTCGGCCTGCTTCGTCGGCGCCGGTGTCGCCGGGCTGGCCGGGATCTCCTGGCTGTGGCCGATCCTCATCGTGGGCGCGCTGGTGCTGCCCTACGTCGCGGTGGTGCTCGCCAACGCCCAGGCCTCCCGCGCCGACGGGTTCCAGCTGCGCAGCGGCGCCTTCGGCGCCCCCGAGCTCGAGTCGGCCGGCAGCCGGCACGCGGGGCGGGGCGGGCGATGAGCGAGCAGGACTCCTGCTCGGCCAAGGGCTGCACCCGGCCGGCCGTGCACGCGCTGCTGTGGCGCAACCCGAGGATCCACACCCCCGAGCGTCGCAAGGCCTGGCTGGCCTGCCCCGAGCACCGCGAGTCCCTCGGCACCTTCCTGGGCTCGCGCGGCTTCCTCATCGAGGTCGTCGACCACCAGCCGGGCGCCGAGCACACCGTCTGAGCCCACCCGGGGTGGGCGAGCGGCCCCTCAGCCGCCGATCGCCGACATCGGGCGGTCGGGCTGCAGGAACGTCGGGTCGTCGATGCCGTGCCCGGCCGCCTTGCCGCGCATCGCGACGACCCAGCGTTGCGCCAGCTCGTCGTCGCTGGCGCCGTCGCGCAGCGCGGCGCGCAGGTCGGACTCGGAGCGCGCGAAGAGGCAGTTGCGCACCTGGCCGTCGGCCGTCAGCCGCACCCGGTCGCAGTCGCCGCAGAAGGGCCGGGTGACCGAGGCGATGACGCCGACGGTGCCCGGGCCGCCGTCGACGGTGAAGAGCTCGGCGGGCGCGCTGCCGCGGGGCTCCTCGGCCGGGGTGAGCGTGTAGGCCTCCGACAGGCTCGCGAAGATCTCCTCCGCGGTCACCATGCCCTCGCGGCTCCAGCCGTGCTGGGCGTCGAGCGGCATCTGCTCGATGAAGCGCAGCTCGTAGCCGCGCTCGAGGCACCAGGCGAGCAGCTCGGGGGCCTGGTCCTCGTTCTCGCCGCGCAGCAGCACCGCGTTGACCTTGACCGGGCCCAGCCCGGCGGCCTGGGCGGCCTCGAGGCCGGCCACGACGTCGTGGAAGCGGTCGCGCCGGGTGATCCGGTGGAAGGTGTCGGCCCGGGCGGTGTCGAGGCTGACGTTGACGCGGTCGAGGCCCGCCTGCTTGAGCGCCCCGGCGTTGCGCGAGAGCCCGAGGGCGTTGGTGGTGACCGAGATGTCGAGGTCGGGCCCCAGCTCGCGGGTGCGCCGCACGATGTCGACCAGGCCCCGGCGCACCAGCGGCTCGCCGCCGGTGAAGCGGACCTCGTCGATGCCCAGGTGCGAGACCCCGATGCCGATCAGGCGCACCACCTCGTCGTCGGTGAGCACCGACTCGTTCGGCAACCAGTCCAGTCCCTCAGCGGGCATGCAGTAGCTGCAGCGCAGGTTGCACCGGTCGGTCAGCGAGACCCGCAGGTCCGTCGCCACCCGTCCGTACCGGTCCTCGAGAAGCAGTGGCGTCATGTGAGGAAGCATACGGGCGGGGCGGGCACCGGGACCGGGCTCGCCACGCCTCGGCGGATAACCTCTTGGTGTGCGCTCGTTCCGGTTCATGCTCTCGCGTCGCTGGCTGCTCTTCGGCCTGGCCGTGGTCGTCCTCGCCGCCGGCTCCTGGTGGCTGGGGCAGTGGCAGTTCGACCGGCTCGAGCAGCGTCAGGCCGACAACGCGGTGGTGCGCGCCAACGAGGAGCAGGCACCGGTCCCCGTCGAGCAGGTCCTCTCCCCCGGCGGCGACGTCGACCCCGGCGACGAGTGGCGGGGGGTGACCGCGAGCGGCACCTACGCCCCCGAGGACACCGTCATCGTGCGCTACCGCACCCGCGACGGCGCCTCCGGCGTCGACGTGGTCGTGCCGCTGGTCACCGCCTCGGGCACCACCCTGCTCGTCGACCGCGGCTGGCTGGCCACCCGCGCGGCAGGCACCACCCGCCCCGACGACGTGCCGGAGCCGCCGGCCGGCGAGGTCGAGATCACCGGCTGGGTGCGCGCCGACGGCAGCGGCGACTCCACCACCGTCAACGAGCTGTCCACCCGGGCGGTCGACAGCGAGCGGATCGGCGAGGCGATCGGGCGCGAGGTCTACGGCGGCTTCGTCGACCTGCGCTCCGAGGACCCCGAGCCGGCCACGTCGCTGGAGCCGGTCGAGCTGCCCGAGCTCGACAACGGCCCGCACTTCTTCTACGGCCTGCAGTGGTGGTTCTTCGGGCTGCTGGCCGTCGGCGGGTTCTTCTACCTCGCCTGGGACGAGCGCCGCGGGCCGCGCCGCCGGCGTACGACGTCGTCGGAGGACATCGAGCCGGTCGACCAGCCCGCCTGAGCCCCGCCGCCGCCGTCCCGCGTCAGCCCCGGGCGGTGACGTCGTCGACGAACTGGGTGCGGTAGAGGTCGGCGTAGAGACCGCCCTCGGCGAGCAGCTCGCTGTGGGTGCCGGACTGCACGATCCGGCCCTCGTCGAGCACCAGGATCCGGTCGGCGTTGCGCACCGTGCTGAGCCGGTGGGCGATGACCAGCGACGTGCGGCCCTCGAGCGCCGCGTCGAGGGCGCGCTGCACCGCGGCCTCCGACTCGCTGTCGAGGTGGGCGGTGGCCTCGTCGAGCACCACGATGCCCGGCGACTTCAGCAGCAGCCGCGCGATCGCCAGCCGCTGCCGCTCGCCGCCGGAGAGCCGGTAGCCGCGGTCGCCGACGACCGTGTCGAGCCCGTCGGGCAGGCGGCGCACGGTCTCGGCGATCTGGGCGGCCTCGAGGCTCGACCAGATGTCGCGGTCGTCGGCGTCGGGGCGGGCGTAGAGCATGTTGGCGCGGATCGTGTCGTGGAAGAGGTGGGCGTCCTGGGTCACGTAGCCGACGACGTCCTCGAGCGACTGCAGGCTGACGTCGCGCACGTCGTGGCCGCCGACGCGCACCGCGCCCGAGGTGACGTCGTACAGGCGCGCGACGAGGTGGGTGACGGTGGTCTTGCCGGCCCCGGACGGGCCGACCAGGGCCACCATGCGGCCCACGTCGGCGGTGAAGGAGACGTCGTGCAGCACCGGTCCGCTGCCGGCGGCCTCGGGCCGGGCGACGCCCTCGAGCGAGGGCAGGGACACCTCGTCGGGCCCGGGGTAGGCGAAGCCGACCCGGTCGAACTCCAGGCGCGCCGCCGAGCGCGGCAGGTCGACCGCGTCGCCGCGCTCGACGATCAGCGAGGGCAGGTCGAGGACCTCGAAGACGCGCTCGAAGCTCACCATGGCCGTCATCACGTCGATGCGCACGTTGGAGAGGCCCTGCAGCGGCCCCAGCAGGCGCAGCAGCAGCGTGGCGAGGGCCAGCAGGGTGCCGATGGTGAGCGCGTCGCTGATGACCAGCTGGCCGCCGACGCCGTAGACCAGCGCGGTCGCCAGCGCCGGGACCAGCACCATGGTGGCGCCGAAGACGCGGGTGATCAGGCTGATCCGCACCCCCAGGTCGCGCACCCGGGCCGCCTTGCTCGCGAACAGGGCGTCCTCGTCGTCACGGCGCCCGAAGAGCTTGAGCAGCATCGCGCCGCCCACGTTGAAGCGCTCGGTCATGTTGTTGCCGAGGTCGGCGTTGCCGTCCATCTGCTCGCGGGTCAGGCCGGCGAGGCGGTTGCTGACGAAGCGCGAGGCCAGGAAGAGGAGCGGGAAGAGCGCCACGCACAGCAGCGTCACCTGCCAGCTCAGCGCCAGCATGGTGATGCCGACGACGACGGCGGCGATCGAGTTCGACACCGTGCTCGACAGGGTCGAGGTGAACGCCCGCTGGGCCCCGATGACGTCGTTGTTGAGCCGGCTGACCAGGGCCCCGGTCTGGGTGCGGGTGAAGAACGCCATCGACTGGCGCTGCACGTGGGCGAAGACCTGCGAGCGCAGGTCGAAGATGAGGCCCTCACCGATGCGTGAGGACAGCCAGCCCGCCAGCACGCTCAGCGCGGCGTTGAAGACGGCGAAGCCGGCCATCGCCAGGGCGAGCAGCGTGACCAGCTCGCGGTCGCCGGCCAGGATGCCGTCGTCGACGATGCGCTGCACGAGCAGCGGCGTGACCACCACCAGCGAGGCGTCGATGACGGTGAGCACCAGGAACACCGAGATCAGCGCCTTGTGCGGCTTGGCGAAGCCGACCACCCGGCGCAGCGTGCGGCGCGACAGCCGGTTGTTGACCACGCTGCGGTCCGACCGCAGGTGGCGCCAGGCCATGCCGGCCCCCATCATCCCCGACACGTCGTGCTCCTCACTGGTGCGTCACTGGTGCCTCACCGGCTCGTCGCGCCGGCGACCTCGCGGAACCGGCGGCCCTGCGCCTCGCGCTCGAGGCGTCGCTGCTCGTCGAGCGGCAGCGCCGCCGCGGTCTGCAGCAGCGCCTTGGTCTCGCGCACCGCCCCGGCCATCGGAGCGGTGAGGGACTCGACGAGGTGCGCGACGGTGGCGGCCAGCTGGTCGGTCGGCACCGCGGTGAGGGCGATGCCGATGCGCACCGCCTCCTCGGCGCCGACCATGCGCGCCGTGGCACAGATCTCCAGTGCCCTCGCGTAGCCAACCGCCTCGACCAGGGGTTTTGTTCCCGTCAGGTCGGCGACCAGGCCGAGCGCCGCCTCCTTCATGCACAGCTGGGCGTCGTCGGTGAGCACCCGCAGGTCGCAGGCCAGCGCCAGCTGGAAGCCCGCGCCGACCGCGTAGCCCTGCACGGCGGCGATCGAGACGAACGACGGGTCGCGCAGCCAGGTGAAGCCGCGCTGGTAGTCGTCGATCGTCGCCGACATCTCCTCCTCGCTGCGGCTGAGCAGGTCGGCGACCGTCTCGACGCCCTCGCCGGCGGACCCGGGGTCGAGCATCGCGCGGTCGAGACCGGCCGAGAACGTGCTGCCGGCGCCGCGCACGACGACGACGCGCACGTCGTCGTCGGCGACCAGCCGTTCCCCGACGGTGGCGAGCGCGCGCCACATCGCGGGGGTCTGGGCGTTGCGGACCTCGGGGCGGTCGAGCGTGACGGTCGCGACCGCGCCCTCCACCTGGACCTGGAGACCGACGGCGGCGAGCTCTTCGGGAGTCATGCCCGGAGTCTAGGAACCGGGACCGACGCCGGGCCCGGCGCCCTCAGGCCAGCGAGACCAGGTCGGCGTACCCGTCGTTCCACAGGTCCTCGTCGCCGTCGGGCAGCAGCAGCACCCGGTCGGGCTCGAGGGCGCGCACCGCGCCCTCGTCGTGGGTGACCAGGATGATCGCGCCCTCGTAGGTGCGGATCGCTGCGAGCACCTCCTCGCGGGAGGCCGGGTCGAGGTTGTTGGTGGGCTCGTCGAGCAGCAGCACGTTGGCGCTCGAGACCACCAGGGAGGCCAGGGCCAGCCGGGTCTTCTCACCGCCCGAGAGCACGTCGGCGCTCTTGTGGGCGTCGTCGCCGGAGAAGAGGAACGAGCCCAGCACCGAGCGGGCCTCGACGTCGGTGAGCTGCGGCGCGGCCGACTGCATGTTCTCGAGCACGGTGCGCGAGGTGTCGAGGGTCTCGTGCTCCTGGGCGTAGTAGCCGACCTTGAGCCCGTGGCCGGGCACGACCTCACCGGTGTCGGGCTGGTCGACGCCGGCCAGGATCCGCAGCATCGTGGTCTTGCCGGCGCCGTTGAGGCCCAGGATGACCACGCGCGAGCCCTTGTCGATGGCCAGGTCGACGCCGGTGAAGACCTCCAGCGAGCCGTAGGTCTTCGACAGCTCGCGCGCGGTGATCGGGGTCTTGCCGCAGGGGGCCGGGGCCGGGAACTTGATGCGCGCCACCTTGTCGGCGGCCCGCTCGCCCTCGAGCCCGGCCATCATCTTCTCGGCACGCTTGAGCATCGACTGCGCGGCCTGGGCCTTCGACGCCTTGGCGCGCATCTTGTTGGCCTGGTCGGTGAGCGTCTTGGCCTTGTTCTCGGCGTTCATCCGCTCGCGGCGGCGACGCACCTCGTCGGTCTCGCGCTGGGTCAGGTAGTTCTTCCAGCCCATGTTGTAGACGTCCATCGCGGTGCGGTTGGCGTCGAGGTGCATCACCTTGTTGACCGTGGCCTCGAGCAGCTCGTTGTCGTGGCTGATCACGATGAAGCCGCCCTTGTGGGCCTTGAGGAACTCGCGCAGCCACACGATCGAGTCGGCGTCGAGGTGGTTGGTCGGCTCGTCGAGGATCAGGATCTCGGCGCCGGAGAAGAGGATGCGGGCCAGCTCGACGCGACGGCGCTGGCCGCCGGAGAGGGTCTTGAGCTGCTGGCCGAGGATCCGGTCGGGGATGCCGAGGCTCGCGGCGATGGTGGCGGCCTCCGACTCGGCGGCGTACCCGCCACCGGCGTGCATCTCGTCGTCGGCGCGGCTGTAGCGGCGCATCGCCTTCTCGCGCACGGCCGGGTCGTCGGAGCCCATCTGCTCCTCGGCGGCGCGCAGGCGGCGTACGACGTCGTCGAGGCCGCGCGCGGACAGGATGCGGTCGCGGGCCAGCACCTCGGGGTCGCCGGTGCGCGGGTCCTGCGGCAGGTAGCCGATGTCACCGCTGCGGGTCACCGAGCCGCCGGCGGGCAACGCCTCGCCGGCGAGGATCTTCGTGAGGGTGGTCTTGCCGGCGCCGTTGCGACCGACGAGACCCACCTTGTCGCCCGCGGCCACGCGGAAGCTCACGTCCTCCATCAGGAGACGTGCGCCGGCACGGACTTCGAGCTGGTGAGCGGTGATCATAGGAGGCCAATCGTAGGAGTCGGTAGCCTCAGCCACCGATTCGCCGGCGTCCGACGCCGCCCGTCCCAGGAGGCTCGACATGAGGTTCAACCCCAAGGCCCGCCTCGACACCCGGCGCACGCGTGACGTGGGTCGCAGCAGCAGCGGCGGCCGCACGCGCGGTGGCCTGCCGTCGTCCGGCGGTCGCGGTGGCTCGTCGTTGCCGATCCCCGGCGGTGTGGCCGGAGGTGGCGGGGTGGTCGCGGTCATCATCGCCGTCGGCTTCTTCGTGGTCACCCAGCTGATGGGCGGCGGCTCCGGCATCGACCTCGGCTCGGGCGGCAGCCTGGACTCCAGCCGGTTCGAGTCCACCGACCGGTACGCCGCCTGCGAGACCGGCGAGGACGCCAACGAGTCGGTCGACTGCGCCCGGGTCGCGGTCGAGAACTCCCTCTACGACTACTGGGGCGACACGCTCGGCGACCGGTTCCGCCCCCAGGAGTCGCTGGTGACGTTCAGCGGCCAGGTGCGCACCGGCTGCGGCGCGGCCAGCTCGGCGGTAGGCCCCTTCTACTGCCCCGCCGACAGCACCATCTACCTCGACAGCGGCTTCTTCGACGAGGTGCTCGAGCGCCAGCTCGGCGGCCCCGACGGCGGGTTCGTGGAGGCCTACGTGCTGGCCCACGAGTACGGCCACCACATCCAGAACGTGCTCGGGACGATGGGCCGGGTCCGCACCCAGCAGGGCGCCTCCTCCGACGCCGTGCGCCTGGAGCTGCAGGCCGACTGCTACGCCGGCATGTGGGCGCGCGGTGCGACCGCCACCGAGGACTCCTCGGGCACCGCGCTGTTCAGCGAGCTGACCGACGAGGACATCCGCCTCGCCCTCGAGGCCGCCGCCAGCGTCGGCGACGACCGGATCCAGGAGCAGACGCAGGGCCAGGTCGACAAGGAGTCGTGGACCCACGGCTCTGCCGAGCAGCGCCAGCGCTGGTTCCGGGTCGGCTTCGACGGCGGCGACCTCCAGGACTGCGACACCTTCGCCGCCCGCACCCTGTAGCCGCTGCTGGTCGAGACGCCGATCCGCTCGCCGTACACCATGGACTCACCGGGTCTCGACCATCGCTCGACCGACGGCGGGTCAGGTGTCGAGGAGGGCCTCGATCAGGGGGAACTGCCGCTGCAGCGCGCGCAGGTGCGGGGCGACGGCGGGGTGGCGGAACTTGCCGGCCAGCGCGCCCTCGCCCCCGGCGACCCGCGACAGCGCCCACTCCGCGCGGCTCAGGGCCGTGTAGACGGCCGTGACGCGGGCGCCCAGGGCCGCCTCGTCGATGGTGGCGACGCCGTCGGGCAGGCCGAGCAGGTAGGCGTCGAGCAGCGGCTCGAAGTCCTCGCGGGCGGCGAGCAGGTAGTAGCCGAGGTCGGCGCCGACCGCGGCGGTGCCCAGGCACGACCAGTCGATCGCCACCACGTCGTCGCCCTCCCGCCCGGGCAGGTTGCGGGGCGTCGGGTCACCGTGCTGCAGCACCTGCGGCAGGGCGTCGACGCGGGCCAGGAAGGTGTCGCGGCGCGTCCACAGGTGCTCGGCGACGTCGGCCACCGTGGTGCGGCCCAGGGTCGGCCAGCCGCCGCGGTGCGCCGTACGACGCAGCCGGTCGCGCAGCTGGTCGCGCGCCAGCCAGCCCACGTCGGGCACGGGTGTGCCGGCGAAGCGGCCGAGGGCGTGGGCGGCGAAGAGCCCGTTGACGGCGGCGTCCTCGACCCAGTCCTCGGTCAGCGTGATGCCCTCGACGTCCTCCTCGACGAACGAGCGCACCGGCGGGCGCAGCCCCCGGGTGCGCGCCAGCACGCCCGAGGTCACGACGTCAGCGGCGCGACGCCAGTAGGCGAAGTGGTGGGGGTCGCTGAGCTCGGCGGGGTCGTGCTCGCCGGGGGCGGCCAGGCGCTTCACCGCGACCGGTTGCTCGCCCAGGCTGGTGCGCCACACGCCGATCGTGGACATGCCTGCCCCGCCGGGGAGCGGATGCCAGTCCGGGTCGGGCTGCCACGTCGGGGCCACGCCCGTGACGCTAGCCGATGTCGCGGCGCAGGAACGCGAACTGCGCCGACACGCCGATGAGCGCCGCGACCGCCAGGAGCGCCGCCACCGCGGCCACCGACGGGTCCTCGGCCGGCACCAGCGGCAGGTGGTCGAAGGGCGAGAGCCACCGGACCCACCGCGGCAGGCCGAGCAGCTCGCCGAAGAACATCACCACGACCGCGACCACCAGCGGCCCCCACGCGAGCGCGGCACGACGGGGGGCGGCGCCGTGCAGCAGACGTGCGACGGCGGCCAGGACCAGCACCCCGGGCGCGTACTGCAGCTGGGGCAGCACGAAGGCGCCGACCTGTCCGGGGTCGGAGCTGACCAGGGCGTAGCCGGTGCCGATGCCCAGACCGCTCACCAGCAGCAGCACGACGGTGCCGACGAGGGTGACCGCGGTCCAGGCGGCCAGCCACCGTCCGCGTCGCAGGGGCGTGGCGAGCACCAGCTCGGCGAGACCGTTCTCCTCCTCGGCGCGGGGCCGCAGCGTCGAGGAGGTGGCGAAGCCGGCCACCAGGAGCGCGAGCATCAGCAGCATCGTGGCGAAGTAGCCGTCGACGATGTCGGCGGCGCCCTGGGTCATCACGTCGCGCCCCAGGTCGGTGTCGCCGACCAGCTCGTCGACCTCGGTGCCCAGGGCACCGTAGGCGGGGGCGGTCAGGGCGAGCGCGACGCTCCAGCCCAGCAGCCCCGCGCGCTGCAGCCGCCAGGCGAGCCCGACGGGCCCCGAGAGCAGCCGTCCGGCCCGTGGCGGACCGGGGCGGGCCGCCAACAGACCCCCGCCGATGTCGCGCCGCACGAGCAGCGCGCCGGCGACCGCTAGGTTGACGACCACGGCGGCGAGGAGCAGCAGCGCGGGCCACCAGCGCAGCCCCGAGAAGGCCTGCATGGACTGGTACCACCCGATCGGGGAGAGCCACGACATCGCCGGCACCGAGACGTCACCCACCGCGCGCAGGGCGTACGCCGCCGCGATCACCGCGCTGGCGATGCCGCGCGCCGCGCGGGTGCTCGTGACCAGCTGGGCGGCCACCAGCGTGGTGCCGGTGAAGCACAGTCCGCACAGCGCCAGGCCGGCGCCCAGCGCCACCGAGTCGGCCACGGCGAGCGGGTAGGCGACCAGGGAGAGGGTCACCAGCAGCCCCGAGAACACGGAGAGAACGGTCGCGGTCAGCACCGCGGCGGCGGGCGGTGCG
>JBFGFQ010000069.1:0-13249 GCA_041579495.1 Nocardioides sp. | reverse complement strand
GTAGACGTTCTGCGCCGTCTTGTGCACGGCGTGGTCGTGGTACCAGATCGTGCGCGGCCCCTGGTGGTTCGGGTACCAGTAGTCCTTGTAGTGCCCCGGGTGGGTGAGGTCGTCGGCGTAGCCGTCGTACTGCGGCAGGGTCGCCGAGCCGTGCAGGTGCACGGAGGTGCCCATCGCGTGCCCGAAGTCCGGGTGCACGGGCGGGAGGTCGTTGTGGACCCGCAGCCGCACCCGGGTGTTCTGGTCGACCTTGATGAGGGACCCGGTGAAGGTCGGGGCGGCCCCCACCGGCGCGTACCCCATCAGCCTGGTCGTCCCGTCGCCGTCGTCGAGGAGCTGACCGGTGTAGGCCTGCTCGCTGACCTCGTAGAGCAGGTAGTCGCCCGCCTCGTCGCTCGCGGCCACCGGCACCAGCGGGGTCTGCAGCGGCAGCTGTCGCGCGAACCTGGCCGGCTTGCGCGACGTGCTGATCCAGTCCTTGGTGCTGACCCCCTCCCCGAAGGGGACCGCCGTTCCCACTGCTGCCACGCCCAGACCAAGTCCCCCGTAGGCGAGGACCTGGCGTCTCGTCAACGCCGTCATCGCTGTTCCCTCCCTCGGGCACCGCGTCCCCGGTGCGCCGCTCCCGAGGCTGCCCCCGCGACCTTGGGCATTCCTTGGGGTCGAGCGGCGGCCTCGGGGGCCCGCCGGGGCCCGCAGGAACGGGCATCCGGGCATTGACTGGTTGTTGACGCAGCAGGCGCACCCTGCCCCCCTTCGAGGCCGACACGCGGCCTCGCCGGGAGCTGAGGAGCCCCCTCATGACGCGAACCAGACGCGGCCTCGTGGTCGCAGTGACCAGCCTGGCTCTCACCGGGGCCGCCGCCGGCGCGGCCGTTGCCGGCGACGACGACGTGCTCCGCCGAGGCTCGTGCACCGGCAGCACGGACTGGAAGATGAACGCGGGCCCGGACGACGGTCGGATCGAGGTCGAGGCCGAGATCGACAGCAACCGGGTGGGGCAGACGTGGCGCTGGGTGCTGCGGCACGACGGCGCCGTCGTCGCCCGCGGCAAGAGCAGGACCAAGGGACCCAGCGGCTCCTTCGACGTGGAACGTCGCACCGCCAACCACAAGGGCACGGACTCGTTCCGCTTCTGGGCGAAGCACAAGGGCTCGGGCGAGCGCTGCGTGGGCCGGGTGCGGCTCTAGGGGGCGAGGGCGCGGCGGATGCGGCGGCCCGCCAGCTCGGCGGCCACCGAGACGGCGAACGAGGCGATCAGCAGGGTGGTGACGGCGGGGAACCGGAACGCGTTCAGGTTCTCCTGGAGCAGCCGGCCGAGGCCGGCGGCGCCGACCACCCCGACGATGGCGGTGTCGCGCACGCAGATCTCGAAGCGGTAGAGCGTGTAGGTCACCAGCGGCTGCACGCCGGCCGGCACGGTGGCGGCGAGCCCCGCCAGCGAGCGGGGGGCGCCGATGTCCTGGAGCGCGGACCGGGGGCGCAGCGGCACCGACTCCCAGGCCTCGGCGACCAGCCGGCCCAGGATGCCGCCGGTGTAGAGGCCCAGCGCCACGGCGCCGGGCAGGATGCCGGGGAAGAGCGCCAGCAGCGCGACGACCGCCCACACGGTCGGCGGCACCGAGCGCAGCACCAGCAGCAGCAGACGCGCGACGGCCCACCCGCCCCAGCGCAGCACCCCGGCGCCGGTGCCGTCCTGGTCGCGACGCGGACGGGAGGCCAGGGGGCCGATGGCCAGCGTCAACCCGACCGCCAGGGCCATCGCCAGCACCGCCATCGCGATGGTGTCGAGGACGCCGTCGGTCAGCGTCGCCCAGCCGCCCGGCGGCAGCCCGGGCGGGAGAAGGTCCTCGCCGAGGCGCACCGACAGGTCGCGGGTGCGCTCGGAGAAGAGGCCCGACAGCGACACGTCGGCGTACCACCACGCGACCGCGAGCATCGGCAGCAGCGCCCAGCCCGACCAGCGCACCCAGCGCGACCCGGAGGCGGGGGCGCCGGTGCGCCCGCTGGACCAGTCCGAGCAGGAGGCCACGGCCAGTCCGGTGCGGACCCGGGTGCTCCACAGGTCGACGACCGCGGAGAGCAGCAGCACCGCGCCGATGAGGGTCCACACCTCGTCCCAGTTGCGCGACTGCAGGCTCACCACGAGCTCCTGGCCCAGTCCGCCGACGCCGACGACGCCCAGGATCACCGCCGAGCGGATCGCGCACTCGAGCCGGTAGAACGAGTACGACAGCAGCAGCGGCAGCGCACCGGGCAGCAGCCCGTAGGCCAGCGCCGGCACCGGGGGCGCACCCGCGGAGCGCAGCGCGTCGAGCGGGCCGCGGGTCGTCGAGTCGAGGGTGTCGGCGAAGACCTTCGCGGTCTGCGCGCCGAAGGGCACCGCGATCGCGACCACCGCGACCAGCGGGTCCAGGCCCAGCACGCTGACCAGCAGCAGCGCCCACACCAGCTCGTGGATCGAACGGGCCGCCACCAGCGCCCCCCGCAACGGCACCCGTACGACGCCCACCCACCGGCCGGGGCGCTCGCCCCACGCGACGTCGCTCAGCACGAGCCCGCCCACGGCGCCGAGCACGAGCGCCCCGGCGGTGCCCAGCAGCGCGAAGGCGACGGTCACGCCCACGGCGCGCCACACCACCGCCAGGAACTCGGGGTCGAGCGCGGGGTCGAGGGCCTTGCCGAGCAGGTCGTCGACCAGGCCCAGGCCCCCGGCGTTGACCAGGTCGCCGCTGCCCTCCAGGGTGCGCACCGAGGCCCACAGCAGCGGCACGACGACCACGGCGAGCGCCACGAGGCGCCGCGACCAGACGGTCCGTGCGGTGGTGCCCCGCCGCGGCGTGGTGCGGGTCGGGGGTCGGTCGAGGGTGGTCATGTCAGGACGTAGAGGTCCTCGAGGTGGTGGTCGGCGAGGTCGGCGGCGGCGACGTCGAAGGCGATGCGGCCCTCGCGCAGGCCGATGGCGCGGGTGCAGTGCTCGCGGGCGAGCGCCGGCTGGTGCAGGCTGACCACGAACGTGGGCGCGTCCGCGCCAGGGCCCCCGCTGGCGCTCCCATCCGTGCCCCCGCCGACCTGGGTCAGCAGCCGCAGGATCTCGGCGGCCCGGGCCGGGTCGAGGCTCGAGACCGGCTCGTCGGCCAGCACCAGCTCGGGACGCTGCAGCAGCAGGCGCGCGATGGCCACGCGCTGCCGCTCGCCGCCGCTGAGCCGCTCGGTGCGCTCGTGGACCGCCCAGCCCAGCCCGACCTGCTCCAGGACAGCGCGGACCTCGCCCATCCCCACCGGCCAGACCAGCGAGCGCAGCGCCGTGGGCGTGCTCATCCGGCCCAGGCGGCCGGCGTTGACGTTGTGGGCGACCCGCACCTGCTCGACGAGGTCGAGACGCTGGTGGACGGTGCCGATGCGGGCCCGGAGGCGGCGCAGCGACCGGGTGCCCAGCTGGTCGGGGCGCTGCCCGAGCAGCTCGACGGTGCCCTCGCTGGGCCGCACCGATCCGTTGAGCAGGCTCAGCAGCGTGCTCTTGCCGGCCCCGCTCGAGCCCAGCAGCGCGACCCGCTCGCCCCGGTGCACGTCGAGGTCGATGCCGCTCAGCGCGAGCCGGTCGCCGAAGCGTCGCGAGACCCCGTCGAGACGGACGACCGGGGCCCCGGGGGCCGGGGCGTCCGTCGGGCTGTTCACGCCAGCAGCCCCAGGTCCTTCGCGACCGCCTCGATCTGGTCGTAGTTCTCGTTCTCGGTCGGCACGAACGACGTGGCACCGAAGAGCTCGAGGATCGCCGCGTCGTCGGGGTCGGCCGGGTCGAGGTCGTAGAGCATCTGGGCGATCGCCTCGGTGGTGCCCTCGCCGAAGGTCTCGTCGAGGTCGGGACGCGCCAGCCAGTGGTAGTCGGCGTACCCCGGGGTGCGCCACAGGACGACCACGTCGGACAGGTCGACCTCGCCGGCGTCGACGGTGGCCTGCCAGACCTGCTCGTTGACGGCGCCCACCTCGTAGCTGCCGCTGGCGACCGCCTCGATCGTGGCGTCGTGGGAGCCGCTGTAGCCCGGCTCGCCCTTGAGGTCGGCGACGTCGAGGCCGGCCTGCTCCATGAAGTACTGCGGCATCAGCCGGCCCGAGGTGGAGGTGTCGGAGCCGAAGGTCAGGCTGTGCCCGCTGAGTGCCGTGAGGCCGTCGGTGTCGTCGAACGGCTCGATCCCCGAGGCCTTGGTGGCGATGAAGAGGCTGTGGAAGTCGGCGTCGATGTCGCGCTGCGCGATCGCCTGCGCGCCCTCGACACGGCTGCGGGCCTGGACCCCGGTCAGCCCACCCATCCAGGCCAGGTGGATGTCGCCGACCTCGAAGGCGCGCACGACCGCGGTGTAGTCGGTGACCGCCTCGTAGGAGACCTCGAGCCCGGTGGCCCCGGCCACCGCGTCGGCGACCAGCCCGTAGAGACGGTTGAGCTGCTCGGGGTCCTGGTCGGGGATGGCCGAGATGCCCAGCACCGGGGTGGAGCCGGAGCCGCCCGATCCCGAGGAGCCCTCCGAGTCGGTGCTGCAGGCGGTGAGCAGCAGCAGGCCGGCGGAGCCGGCGAGGAGGGCGCGGCGGGTGGGGTTCATCGATGACGTCCTTCGGTGGAGGGGGTGGTGGAGGGAGCGGTGCTGCTGGTGGTGCTGGTGCTCGAGGACCCGGACGGCAGCCGGTCGGCGAGCGCGACCACGGCCAGGATGACGAGCACGGCGACGCTGGTGGCGTTGCCGCCGAGCCAGGGGTCGGTGAAGCCGATCTGGACCCGCAGCAGCAGGGATGCGGCCAGCGCGAGGACCGCGGCGGCGGGCGCGGCGACGCGCACCCCCTGTGCGGCGGCCAGCAGGCCGACGCCCACGGCCAGCACGACCAGCCCGCCGAGCAGGTTGTAGACGCCGAGGCTGATCGACAGGTCCACCGAGCGCAGACCGGGGCCGCGGGAGGCCAGCGGGTCGTCGAGGGAGCCGATCACGCTGTAGAGGCCGACCACGACGGCCAGCGCGCCCCAGGCGCGCTGCAGCCCGGCGAGGGCGGCCACCCGCCCGCGCACGGCGTCCACCGAGAAGGCGCGACCCGACGACCCGACGACCAGGGCGACGTGGGCGGCGATCATCAGCCAGTACGACCAGGGCCACTCCTCGGGCGCGTAGGCCACCGACAGCGCGATCGCCACCGACTGCGCGATCCCGAGCAGGGCGGCGGCGCGCACGTAGGTGCCCGAGACCAGCAGCACCGCCAGCGCCGTCTCCGCGACCAGCACCAGCCAGCCGAAGGCGGAGATGTTCGGCAGGATCAGGTGCTCGACCAGCCACGAGTACGGCGGCAGCACCGGGTGCTCGACGGCGAAGCCGGTGAACTTGTAGAGCCCGTTGCCGGAGTCGCGGCCGAAGTCGGCCGGCACCTTCCAGGCGACGTTGTAGAGCCACATCAGGCCCACGGTGACGCGCAGGAACGCCAGGCCGAGCGCCTGGTGCCGGGGCACCTCGTCGGTGTCGGGGGCGAGGACCCACCCGATCAGGGCACGCAGCCTGTCACGCACAGCGGAACACCTCTCGTCCGGTCGCGGCGGCGGCGTCCTGCACCGCGACGGTGTCGCGCATGACCCCGATGACCTCGCTGACCGGCAGCGGGTGGTCGGCGATGCGCATGTGCGGGTTGGTGACCGCCACCGGGTGCCACCAGGCGCCGTCGACGGTCAGGGTCGGCTCCGGCTCGAGGTTGTCGATGGAGACGTGGATGCCCTGGTCGGCGAACCCCTCGGCGGCGACCGGGCGGATCACCCGGTCCTCCGGCGCGATCTCGAGCTGGTCGAGCCGCTGGTGCAGGGCCTGGACGCCCGCGGGGTCCTCGTCGTACAGGGTGGCCGCGATGCGGACCCGGAAGCCGAGCGAGGCGGCGAGCTCGATGCCGTCGAGGGCCTTGCCCCAGGAGCCGGCGCCGCGCTGGCGGTCGTGCAGGTCGGGGGTCGCGCTGTCCAGGCTGACCTGCAGCGCCACCGAGCGGTCGAGGCCCTCCAGCACCTCGCGGCGGCGTCCCCGGCCCAGGATCATCGCGTTGGTCAGCACGGTGCGCTCGAGACCGGCCGCGGCCTCGACGAGCCCGTCGAGCTCGGGGTGCATGAACGGTTCTCCGCCGGTCAGGAAGACCTCGCGGCCACCCATGGCGGCGAACTCCTCGAAGGCCGCCTTGGCGGTCTCGACGGGGAAGCGCCGCGCCTCGGCGCGCGGGGAGGACTGGGCGCAGCAGTAGTCGCAGGCCAGGTTGCAGTCGAAGTTGGTGTAGACCCAGAGCCGCTCACCCACGGGGGTGCTGGCTCCGGTGGTGAAGACGGTCGCTGGCGCCCCCGACTTCTCCACCACGAACCACCACGGGCCCTGCTCGGACTCGGCGTGCTGGACCGCCAGGCTGTGGCCCACCAGCTCCGCCCACGCGGGCAGGTCGACGGTGACGCTCGGCTCGGCGCTGCGGATGCCCAGGTGGCCGCCGTCGGGCAGGCGGCGCATGTTGCGGGTGATCAGCAGCAGCAGGCCGCTGCCGCAGTCGAGGTCGCCCCCGTCGATCAGGCGGGAGACCGGGCCCGCCGGGGTGCGGACGTGGTCGTCGCCCGGCTCCGGGAGCACGGTGGTCAGGACGGCGTCGGAATGACTCATCACCTGATCCTACGGTGATGGGGTGGCCGCGGTCACAGGCCGGTGGGCGTAGGTTCGTCCCATGGGCACCGAGAGCGGGACCGAGGAGCTGTGGCGTCCCGAGGACGCCGACGCCAGGCGTGACTACTGGGAGCACGTGCACGACGGCAAGGACGTCGACGGCGTCTCGTGGTGGCAGTCCGTGCCGGGGCTGTCCCTCGGCCTGGTCGACGACACCGGCGTGGACCCCGCCGACCCGGTGATCGACGTCGGCGCCGGCTGGTCGACCCTGGCCGACCACCTCCTGGAGCGCGGGTACACCGACGTCACCGCGATCGACCTCTCGCGCACCGCCCTCGACACCGTGCGCGAGCGGGTGGGCGAGCTGGGCCGGCACCTGACCCTCGACGTCGCCGACGTGCTCGACCTCGACACCGGCCGGCAGTACGCGCTGTGGCACGACCGGGCGGTCTTCCACTTCCTCACCGAGCAGGACGAGCGCGACGACTACCGGGCCTCCCTGGCACGCTGCCTGCGGCCCGGCGGCTGGTTCGTCATCGCCACCTTCGGACCCGACGGCCCGACCACCTGCAGCGGCCTGCCGATCGTGCGCTACACCCACGACGAGCTGGCCGCGGAGTTCCCCGGCTTCACCCTGCACGGCACCGCGGGCGAGGACCACCTCACCCCGTGGGGCACCAACCAGCAGTTCACCGCGGTGCTGCTGCGCGCACCCGCCGACTGAGCACCCGGGGAATGTCTGGACCTGTGGGCTGGTTGGAGCCCATGTCCGAGGAACGATCCCCGCACCCCCAGGAGGCACCCGTGCCCCGCATCCCCGTCCACACCGTCGACTCCGCTCCCGAGGCCAGCACCGAGGCGCTCGCGACCCTGGAGAAGAAGTTCGGCAAGGTCCTCAACATCCACGGCGAGATGGCGCACTCCCCCGCGCTGCTGCTGTCGTACAAGGCGATCGGCGACACCATCGCCGAGCACGCCACCATCGACGCCGCCACCCGCGAGGCGATCGCCCTGGCCGTCGGCGCCGAGGACGAGTGCATCTACTGCCAGTCCGCGCACACCGGCGGCGGCAAGGCGGCCGGCCTCAGCGACGAGCAGATGATCGACATCCGCCGCGGCAAGGTCGAGGACCCCAAGCTCGACTCGCTGCTGCGTCTCGCGCGCGACTTCACCGCGCAGGTCGGTCACACCAGCGACGAGGCCTGGCAGGCCGCCTCCGACGCGGGCTGGAGCGACGAGCAGCTCACCGAGCTCACCATCCACGTGACGCTCAACCTGCTGACGAACTACTTCAACCACCACGTGCACACCGAGCTCGACGTGCCCGAGGCGCCGGCGGTCTGAGACCGCGCCGACCCGGGCGGTCCCGCGCGAGCAGACCTTGTGTGATCGCGCTCACCGACCGCCCGGGTCGCCCCGCCTAGGCTCGACGCATGACGAGCCCGCGCACCCCGGTCGGCGCCCGCACCCGGGCGGCGCTCGCCGCCGCCGTGCTGCTGGTGCTGGGTGCCTGCGGCACCGGCACGGACACGACCACCGGCACCGGCACGGCTGCTGTCGCAGACGTCCAGGTGTACGACGTCACCTCGAGCACCGTGGCCGGCGAGCCGTGGGACGCCGCCGGCCTGGCCGGGCGGCCCGCGGTGCTGTGGTTCTGGGCGCCGTGGTGCCCCACCTGCCGGGCGCAGGTCTCGGGCGTCAACGCGCTCGCCACCGCCCACGGTGACGACGTCGCGGTCGTGGGGGTCGGCGCCCAGGACGACGCGGAGGCGATCGCCGGCTTCGCCTCGCTGCTCGAGCCGGGCGTCGTGGTCCTCTCCGACGTCGACGGCGCCGTGTGGCGCCACTACGGGGTGACCGCGCAGAGCACCTACCTGGTCCTCGACGAGTCCGGCGCGACGGTCGCCGAGGGCTACCTCGACGAGGCCGAGCTCGCCGACGTCGTCGCCGACCTGGCCGACTGAGGCGGTCCCGGTGTCCGAGGGACTGCTGGCCCTGGCCCTCGGCGCGGGCATGCTCGCCGCGGTCAACCCGTGCGGCTTCGCCCTCCTGCCGGCGTACGTCTCGCTGCTGGTCGCGGGTGACGACTCCCCCGACCGGCGCCACGCCGTGCTGCGCGCGCTCGCGCTCACCGGCGCCATGACCCTCGGGTTCTCCGGGGTCTTCCTCGCCTTCGGCCTGGCCGTGGCCCCCGTGGTCACGCAGGTGCAGCGGCACCTGCCGTGGGTGACCGTGGTCCTGGGGCTGCTCCTCGTGCTGCTCGGCGGCTGGCTGCTGGCCGGGCGCCGGCTCGCCGCGCCGCGCCTGCCGCGCCGCTCCCGCCCGGGCCCGGCACGGCCGCTGCGGCGCTCCTTCTGGTCGATGACCGGCTTCGGGGCCGGGTACGCCGTCGCGTCCCTGTCGTGCACCGTCGCCCCGTTCCTCGCGGTCGTCGTGGCCGGGTTCCGCAGCGACTCCGTGCTCGAGGGCGTCGTGCTGTTCGCGGCGTACGCCGCCGGGATGGGCTCGGTCGTGGGTGCCCTGGCCGTGGCGACCGCGCTGGCCTCCCCCACCACCGTGCAGCGGCTGCGCCGCTCGGGCGCCTGGGCCCCCAGCGCGGCCGGGCTGGTGCTCGTCGGCGCCGGCACGTACGTCGCCTACTACGGCTGGTGGGAGCTGCGCGTGCTCGGCGGCGCGGACGCCGCCGACGACCCCGTCATCGTGGCTGCGGCCCGGGTCCAGCGCGCGCTCGTCGACGCGGCCACCGCCGTCGGGCCGGGCGGCTGGGCCCTCGTGGTCGCGGTGCTGGTCGCCCTGACGTTCTCCGCGGCCTCCCTCCGGGGCCGTCTCCACGCCCGCCGCGGCACCCGTCCCGACGGGGACACCACCCCGGCAGCACGCAGCGACCAGGAGGCCGCCCGATGAACAGCCCGACCCGCGTCCGCCTGGGCGCCCTCGCCGTCGCCACCGCCCTGCTCGCCGGGGCCTGCAGCGGGACCGACCCCGCCGACCGGGCCACCGAGGACGCGGGGTCCCAGGGCGGCTCGTCCGCGCCGGGCGGCTCGGCGCTCGACGACCTGCGCGACCCCGCCTTCCCCGAGCCCCTCGTCCCGCTCGACGACCTGCTCTCCGGGGGCCCGCCGCCCGACGGCATCCCGGCCATCGACGATCCTCAGCACCAGCCGGTCTCGGAGGTCGACTGGCTCGAGGACGACGAGCCGGTGCTGAGCCTGACCGTCGGCGAGGAGACCCGCGCCTACCCGCTGCGGGTGCTGACCTGGCACGAGATCGCCAACGACGTCGTCGACGGGGTGCCCGTCGCGGTCACCTACTGCCCGCTGTGCAACTCGGGGGTCGCCTTCGAGCGCACCGTCGAGGGCGAGGAGACGACCTTCGGGGTGTCCGGGCTGCTGTACGCCGACAACCTGGTGATGTTCGACCGCGCCACCGAGTCGCTGTGGCCCCAGCTCTCGGGGCAGGCCTCGGTCGGGGTCCGCACCGGCACCCAGCTGCGCAGCATCCCGATGGGCATCGTGGGCTGGTCGCAGTTCCGCTCCGAGCACCCCGACGCACTGGTGCTGAGCCGCAGCACCGGCCACGACCGCGACTACGGACGCAACCCCTACGTCGACTACGACGACCCGGGGTCGGACCCGATCTTCCCGCTGCCCGGCCAGCCCGACGACCGGCTGGCGGCCAAGGTGCGCGTCGTGGGCGTCGGCTCCGGCGCCGACGCGGTCGCCGTCGAGCGGGAGCGGCTCGCCGACGCCGGCACCGCCGGCGTACGGGTGGGGTCGCGGCCGGTGACGCTGTGGCACCTGCCGGGACAGCGCTCGGCGCTGGGCGCCGACCGGATCGCGGAGGGCGAGGAGATCGGCACGGTCGCGGCGTTCGTGGCCCGCCTCGACGGCGAGGACCTCTCCTTCGAGCGCGGCCCCGACGGTGGCATCGTCGACACGCGCACCGGCTCGACGTGGAACGCGTTCGGCCGCGCCACCGAGGGGCCGCTGGCCGGGGAGCGGCTGCGCCCGGTGGTCCACCTCGACACGTTCTGGTTCTCCTGGGTGGCCTTCCAGCCCGGGACGACCCTGGTCGAGCCGTGAGCGCGGGTCGTCCGGCCCGCCCGGGCCGGTTGTCGGGGGCGGTGGGCGCTGCGACGATGGCGGGAGCCGACGCGTCGTGCCCGCTGGTGGGCGACCCCGGGTCCATGGCGGCCGCGGGCCCCCGGCCCTGGTCGCCGCTGGTGCGCGAGAGCGAGAGGATCCCGACCATGACGACACCCGCCGCCGGACCCGGCGGGGGCTCCGACCCGGCGCCCGAGCCCGTGCCCGACCCTGTGCCCGACCCGGACCGCCTGTGGTGCATGTCGGAGGTCGACATCTTCTCCGACCTCGCCGAGGACGAGATGGCGGTGATCGCCGACGCGGCGCCGATGCGCTCGTACGCCGCCGGCGAGCTGCTGCACACCCCGCAGCAGCACAGCGAGGCGCTCTACATCCTCAAGCAGGGCCGGGTGCGGATCTTCCGGCTCTCCCCCGACGGGCGCGCGCTGACCACCGCCGTCCTCTCGCCCGGCACGATCTTCGGGGAGATGGTCGTGGTCGGCCAGTCGATGCACGACAACTACGCCGAGGCGCTCGACGACGTCGTCGTGTGCGTGATGACCCGCCCCGACGTGCACCGGCTGCTGCTCGCCGACCCCCGCATCGCGAGCCGGATCTCCGAGATCCTCGGCCGGCGGCTGGCCGCGCTCGAGCAGCGGCTCTCCGACGCGGTCTTCAAGAGCGTGCCCCAGCGCGTCGCCGAGACGCTGCTGACGCTGGCCACCCAGCGGACCCTCGGTCGCAGCCTGGTCGTGCAGGTGACCCACGAGCAGCTCGCCGCCCTGGTCGGCACCAGCCGCGAGACCACGACCAAGGTGCTCGGCGAGCTCGCCGCCCGCGACCTGGTCGCCCTGGGCCGGGGCCGGATCACCGTGCTCGACACCGCAGGGCTGCGGGCGCTCACGGCGTGAGCCGACGCCGGGTCGGCATCTCCGGCGCGGCCTCGTGCTCGGCCAGCCCCTCGCCCGGCGCGCGCCCCCGGTCGGCCAGCCGGCGCCCCAGCCGCCCCGACCACGTCGAGGCGCTCAGCCCGTGCAGCAGCACGCTGAGCAGCACGGTCAGGCAGGCCACCTCGAAGACCTCCTGCCCCGCGGGCGGGTCGACCTCCTCCACCACCAGCAGCGCGAAGAGGATCGAGGCCAGCCCGCGCGGGCCGAACCAGCCGAGGAACAGCCGCGTCTCGAGCAGGGTCCGCGAGCCGACGAGGGCGACCAGCACGGGCAGCACCCGGACCACGCTCAGCGAGCAGACGGCGTACGCCGCGGTGCGCCAGGTGACCTCGTCGAGCACCGGCCAGACCAGCACCGAGCCGAAGACCAGGAACGTGGTGACGGTGAGCAGCTCGCCCTCGTCCTCGGAGAAGTCCTGCACGTGCGCGCAGTGCGCGCGGGCCACGTGGCCGAAGGCCAGCCCGGCGACGAAGGCGGCGATGAAGCCGTTGCCGCCCAGCAGCGTCGCCCCGGCGTACGCCGACGCCACGACGGCCAGCGCGGCCAGCTGGCGGTAGACGCCCTCGACCGCCCCCGCGGCCGCCCGCCGGTCGAGCAGCCGGCCGCCGACCAGTCCGGCGACCAGTCCGGCCGCGACCCCGAACCCGACCTGGGCCAGCGCCAGGCTCCACCACCCGTCGGCGGCGCCGGAGCCCTCCTCGGCGACCACCACCGCCAGCAGCACCGTCACCACGGGCAGGGCGATGCCGTCGTTGAGCCCGCTCTCGACGTTGGTCGACTGGCGGATCCGCACCGGGAGCCGCTGGTCGCTGACGACGGCCTGGCCCAGCGCCGCGTCGGTCGGGGCGAGCACCGCGGCCAGCAGCGCCGCCTCGAGCAGCCCGAGCCCGGGCAGCAGCAGGGCGCCGGCGGCCGTGCCCGCGAGGATCGTCAGGGGCAGGCCGACGCCGAGCAGGCGCACCGGCAGGCCGAGGTGGCGGGCCAGCGCGCGCAGGTCGATGCGGATCGCATCGGTGAAGAGCACCAGCGTGAGCGTGACCTCGACCAGCACGGTGACGACCTCGCCGTCGAGCTCGAGGTCGACGAGCCCGGTCGCGCCAGCCAGCAGCCCGACCGCGGTGAAGACCATGGGGGCGGTGATCGGCGACATGGCCAGGCGCGAGGAGACCAGCGCGTAGCCGAGCACGGTCAGGGCGAGGAGCAGCAGCTCGGTCACGAGCCGACCTCCGACGGCACGGCGCGATCACCACCGGAGCGGTGACGCAGCAACCGGCGGCCCACCAGGCTGGCCAGCACGGCCACCGCCACGAAGACCGCGAGGCCGATCGAGAGCCGGCCGGGGCTGGTGCCGAAGGCGCCGAGCGCGGCGTAGGCGATGGTGCCCGGCACCATGCCGACCGCGGTGCCCAGCAGGTAGGCCCCGACCCCGACCGGCACCAGCCCGGCCGCGTAGTTGATCGCCGTGTAGGGCACCACCGGCACCAGGCGCACCGCCACCACCGCGACCAGCCCGTGCTCGGCCATCAGCGCGTCGACCCGGTCGAGGCGGCCCCCGATGAGC
>JBFGFQ010000068.1:0-13573 GCA_041579495.1 Nocardioides sp. | reverse complement strand
GCGGGATGTTGAGGTCGGCGCTCACCCGCTCAGCCTAGGGCCGGCGCCGGTACGCCGACGGGGCCGGTCCCGGGGGATCGCTCCCCCGGGCCGGCCCCTTCGGTCGTGCTGGGTGCTGCTGGGTGGTGCGGGGTGGATCAGCCGATCAGCGGCGCGCGCCGTCGTTGTGGTCGTGCGCGGGGTGCAGCTCGGCGTTGTGGGCGGCCTCCTCGGCCGCCTTGCGCTCGGCCTTGGTCCGGCGCGGGGCGGGGGCGGGCGAGCCCTCGCCGACGCCCTCGGTGCTCACGGCGTACGTGGCGATGGAGTGCGCGATGGCGTCGGACATCTCGTCGATCGCGTCCATGCTGACGTTGTCGCGGTCGTCGCACTCCTGGTGGTAGCAGGAGTCGTAGGCCTCGCCGGCGGTGCCGCCGTAGATCGCGGCCTGCTCGTCGGTCTTGACGCCCTCGGCACCGGTGAACAGACCACCGGACGGGATGTCGACGCCCTCGACGATGAACGGGCCGTAGTCGGAGCGACCGCTGAACGGGGTCGCCTCGGAGGGCAGACCGACGCTCTCGAAGTACTCGTTGAACATCGTCTCGATGTCGTCGGAGCCGGCCGGGCCGACCGCGCCGCCGCCCTCGGAGTTGTCGCCGTCGTAGACGAAGCGCACGTAGTTGGGCGAGCCGACCATGTCGAAGTTGAGGTAGAGGGCGATCTCGTCGATCTCCTCCTGGCTCAGGTTCTCGACGTAGTGCTCGGAGCCGAGCAGGCCCAGCTCCTCGGCGCCCCACCAGGCGAAGCGGACCTGGTTGGTCAGCTTGCCCTTGCCCTTGTTGCCCTTGCCCTTCTTGCCGTTCGGCTTGCCCTTGGCGTCGAACTTGGCGAGCTTGACCGCGGTCTCGAGGATGCTGGCCGAGCCCGAGCCGTTGTCGTTGATGCCCGGGGCCGCGTTCACCGAGTCGAGGTGCGCGCCCGCCATCACGACGTTGCCCTGGTCGCCGCCACGGGTCTCGGCGAAGACGTTGTAGGTCTCGCGGATCTCGGAGGTGGTGTCGGCGAAGAGCCGCACCTCGGTGCCGGCCGGGTCGATGAGGTCCTGGCCGACCGCGAACGAGGTGCCGACGACCGGGATGCTGTAGCCGGGGTTGCCCAGGGTGCCCTGGAAGGAGTCGGTGCGACCCGCGACGCCGGCGTTGAAGATGATCACGCCGGCCGCGCCCGCGGCCTCCGCGTTCGTGGCCTTGGTCGCGAAGGCACAGCTGCCGCGCTGGATCAGCGCGATCGAACCGGCGGTGAAGCCGCCGAAGTCGGCGGCCTCGCACCCGCTGGTGCTGGCGGCGTTGGCGGTGCCGTCGGTGTCGACGGCCTCCACGACGGCGGTCACGTCGCCCGAGCCCGAGTAGGTCATGCTCGAGAAGTCGTCGGGCGAGGTGTACGCCGTGGCGTCGGGGCTGGTCTGCGCCAGCTCGGCCGGGGCGTTCTCGACGTAGTAGGGGAACTCGAAGGTCTGGACCTCCGGCTCGTAGCCGGCCCGGGTCAGGGTGCGCACGATGTAGCGCACGCTGGCGTTGTAGCCCGGGGTGCCCGAGGCGCGGGTGCCGTCGAACTTGTCCGCGATCTCCTGGAACTTGTCGAGGTGCTCCCCGATGCCCTCGGCCTTGACCCGCTTGGTCAGCTGCTTGGAGAGGTCGAAGCCCTTGGCCTTGCTCTTGCCGCGCTCGGCGGCCTGGATGGTGGTGGTGTCGTCGGCGTTGGCGGTGAGGCCGACCCCGCCGGCGACGAGTGCTGCGGCCGTGGTGACGGCCAGTGCCGGCACAGCGGCACGGGACAGTGAACTGAGACGCACGAGTTCCTCCGAGAAGTCCGCCCTGACCCCCGGCTGCTCCGGGGCGGGCCTGTCATGTCCGCGTCACCCTAGGCAGCGTGTGAGCAAGCCCACAGGAGGCGCGCCGGAGATTCCCGACCGATCGGTCAGCCGCGGGTCGCGGCCCGCCGCCACGGGGGCGGCTGGCCCTGCAGGAACCACTGCATCCTGCGGGTGATCCAGGGCAGCGCGGCGTACGTCATCACCGGGGTCATCACCAGCACGGTCAGCAGGATCCGCAGCGGCAGGGCGAGGTCGGCGACGTAGGAGCCGGCCATCCAGTTGACCAGCACGCTGAGCGGGTAGAAGACCAGGAAGATGGTGACCGCCTGCTTCCAGCGCGGCGGGGCCGGCGGGTTGAGGCGCAGGTCGCGCACGTCGCGGTTGGTCGGCTCGTCGAACCACCCCTCGATCCCGGTACGCCGCTCGACGCGGGACTCGCGCACGCCCAGGCCGACGGCCGCGTCGCGCCACCACTCCCGCTCGTGGGAGCCCTCCCAGCGCGCGAGCGCCTCGGCGTCGTCGAAGCGGTAGAGCATGTGCCAGGTCTCCGAGTCGGCCTCGGGGCGCACCCACCCGGCGCCCAGGAAGCCCGGGAACCGCTGGGCCAGCGCCGTGCCGGCCTGCAGCCAGCTCACCATCTCGGCCTCCCGGCCGGGGTCGAGGTGCCGGGTGATCGAGACGGTGACGGGGGCACTCATGGCCCGGATCCTCGCGGGCGGGCGGCGGTGCGCCAAACCGGGCCGCGCCCGGCGGCACCCGGGCAGGTGGGCCGGGTGGGCCGGGTGGGACAGGATGGAGCGATGAGCGGGCGCGACGGGAAGGAACACCGGGACCCACCGGGTTCCGAGGACATGACCCCCACCGCCGACCCCGCGACCAGGGCGGAGGCGTTCGCACGCTGGGTGGAGCCCGAGGTCGAGGTGCTGCTGCGGGTGGCGCACACCCTGACCGGCTCGTGGAGCGACGCCGACGACGTCGTGCAGGACACCCTGGTGCGGGCCTGGGGCGCGGTGGACCGCTTCGACGGGCGGCACCCGCGGGCGTGGTTGCTGACCATCCTGCGCCGCACCCACCTCAACAGCCTGCGCCGCACCCGGCCCGACCTGGTCGGCGACGACGTCCTGGCCGTGCGGCGCCCCGCGTTCGGGGCCGTGCAGGCCCCCTCCCCCGAGCAGGTCGTCGACGAGCGGGCCTTCGACGCCGACGTCGCCGCCGCGGTGGCCGCGCTGGGCGAGCAGTTCCGCCGGGCCGTGCTGCTCGTCGACGTCGACCACCTGACCTACGACGAGGCCGCCGCGGTCCTCGACGTGCCCACCGGCACCGTCGTGTCGCGGGTCAGCCGGGGCCGCTCCCGGCTGCGGTCGGCCCTGTCGCACCGCCGTCCCCGAGGAGGCACCTGATGCGCGGACCCACCAGGCGGACCCGGCAGGGGGCCCGCACGATGATCGAGTGCTGGTGGTCGGGCCGGGTGCTCGACCGCTACGTCGAGGAGCGGCCCGCCACGCCGCTGGTCCCCGCCGAGCGCCAGCGCCTCGAGCGGCACCTGTCGGTCTGCGAGCGGTGCGCCACGTCGGCCGTCGAGCGGCGCCGGGTGCTGGCCGCCCTCGACCGCCTGGGCGAGCGGCGCACCCCGCCACCGGCGTCGCTGCGCCGCGCCCACGACCTCGTCCGCGACCTGACCGACGGAGACCCCCGATGACGACGACCACACCCCGGACCGACCCCGCGACCGGCGTACGCCGCTCCGACCCGCTCACCACGCCCGACGGCGCGCCCTGGGACCTGCTGGTCGTCGGCGGTGGCACGGCCGGCCTGGTGGCGGCGCACACCGCGGCCGGCTTCGGCGCCCGCACACTGCTGGTCGAGCGGCACCGCACCGGGGGCGACTGCCTGTGGACCGGCTGCGTGCCCAGCAAGGCGCTGCTGGCCGCCGCCCACGCCGCGGCCGCCGCCCGGCAGGCACCGCGCCTGGGCGTGCACGTCGGCGACGTGCGGGTCGACTTCGCTGCGGTGATGCGCCACGTGCACGACACGATCGGGCGCATCGAGCCGCACGACTCCCCCGAGCGGCTGCGCGGCGCCGGCGTGGCGGTGGCGCACGGCAGCGTGGTGCTGACCGGGCCGCAGACCGCGAGCGTCGACGGCGAGCCGGTGCGCTTCGCGCAGGCGCTGCTGGCGACCGGCTCCTCCCCCGCGGTCCCGGGCGTCCCGGGGCTCGCGGAGTCCTCGCCGCTGACCTCCGACGACGTCTGGGACCTCACCGAGCTGCCCGGACGGCTCCTGGTGCTCGGTGGCGGGCCGATCGGTTGCGAGCTCGGCCAGGCCTTCGCCCGGCTCGGCAGCACGGTGAGCATCGTCGAGGCGGGCCCACGCATCCTGGGCCCCGAGGACGCGCACGCGGCCGACCTGGTGCGCGGCGCCCTGCGCGCCGACGGCGTCGACCTGCACGAGGACGTCTCGCTCGAGCGGGTCGAGGGCGGCCCCGGCGACCTGGTCGCGCACCTCTCCGACGGCACCCGCCTGCACGCCGACCGGGTGCTGGTGGCCGTCGGGCGCACCCCCGGCACCAGCGGCCTGGGCCTCGGGGCCGCCGGTGTCGAGCTGCGCGGGAGCGGCCACGTGGTCGTCGACGACGCCCTGCGCACCACCAACCCGCGCATCTGGGCGGCCGGCGACCTGACCGGCCACCCCGCCTTCACCCACGTCGCCGGCATGCACGGCAGCCTCGCCGCCTCCAACGCCGTGCTGGGGCTGCGCCGCAAGGTGCGCCTCGACACCGTCCCGCGGGTCACCTACACCCAGCCCGAGGTCGCCTCCTTCGGGGTCGGCACCGAGACCGACGACCCCTCGCACACCGTGCACCGGGTCGGGGCCGGCGAGGTCGACCGCGCGGTCGCCGAGCGCGACACCGACGGCGAGGTCGCCGCCGTCCTCGACGGCCGGGGGCGCCTCGTCGGCGCCCGGGTGGTCGGCCCCCGGGCGGGCGAGGTGCTGGCCGAGCTGACCCTGGCCGCCCAGGCCGGGATCGGCCTGCGCACCGTGGCGGGCACCATCCACCCCTACCCGGCGTGGAGCGACGGCGTCTCCAAGGTCGCCGTCGCGCGCACCCGCGAGGAGCTGGCCCGGCCGCTGCCGGCCACCGTCACGCGGGTCCTGGCCCGGGGCCGCCGCCGGTGGGTGCAGCACCGCGCGTCCGCCGCTGGCGCCACACGCCCAGCACCGTGAGCAGCACCAGCGCGGCGATCGCCAGCAGGAACGGAGGCGAGCCGGGGTCGGTGCCGAACGCGCCGACCGCCACGTAGACCGCCGAGCCGGGCACGATGCCCAGCGCCGTGGCGCCGGCGTACGCGCGGGTGCTCACCGAGGTCAGGCCGAAGGCGTAGTTGGCGGTGCTGAAGGGCACCAGCGGGATCAGCCGGGCCAGCAGCACGGTCGCGAACGCGTGGTCGCGCACCCGCACGTCGAGGCTCGCGAAGCGGTGCCCGGTCAGCCGGCGGACCGCGTCGCGGCCCAGCACCCGGCTCAGCGAGAACGCGGCCACGGCGCCGAGCACGGCCGCACCGAGCACGGCCGCCAGCCCGGCACCGAAGCCCAGCAGCAGCCCGCCCAGCACGGTCATCACCGCCGTGGGGCCGGCCGGCAGCAGGCTGATCGCGGCGTAGACGAGCATGAACGCCGGCACCGCCCAGGCGCCCAGGTCGTCGAGCGTCGAGCGCATCTCGGCCTGGCTCGGCAGGCCCACGCTGAGCTGGAGCACCACGGCGAGCACGACCAGGCCCAGCAGCACCCCGGCCCTGAGGAGCGTCGCGCGGCTCACCGCTGCGCTCCCAGCACGTGGCAGCGCTCGGGCGGCAGCAGCAGGCGGGCGGTGGCGCCGGGGACGACCGGCGACCCGACCGGCAGGTGCGCGCGCAGCGGCGTGCCGTCGGCCAGCGCGGTGTCGACGACGATGTGGGTGCCGGCGAACCGGACCTCCTTGACCGCGACCGCCACGTCGTGCGCCGTCGCGGCGCCCGTGGACAGGGAGAGGGCCTCGGGACGCACCACCAGCACCGCGGGCCCGGACGCCGCGTCGGTCGGCACCGCCAGGGTGCCGTCGGGGCTGGTGAAGCGGCCATCGTCGACCTGGCCGGACAGCTCGTTGACCGGGCCGAAGTAGCGCGCGGTGGCCAGCGTGGCGGGCCGGGTGTAGACCTCCTCGGGCGTGCCGCCCCCGACGACGCGGCCCCGGTCGAGGACCACCACCTGGTCGGCGACGTCGACGGCCTCGTCGCGGTCGTGGGTCACGAAGAGCGTGGTCACCCCGAGCTCGTCGTGCAGGCGCCGCACCAGGGTGCGCATCTCGGAGCGCAGCTCGGGGTCGAGCTGGCTGAAGGGCTCGTCGAGCAGCAGCACGCGGGGGCGGCGCAGCAGGGCCCGGGCCAGCGACACCCGTTGCTCCTGCCCGCCCGACAGCTCGTGGGGACGGCGCCGGCCGAGGTCGTCGAGGCGGACCCGGCGCAGCATGTGGGCGACCTCGGCGCGCTCGTGGGCCCGCGACGCTCCGGCCATCCGCAGCCCGAACCCGACGTTGCGGGCCACGTCGAGGTGCGGGAAGAGCAGCGGCTTCTGCAGCACCAGCCCGACCGGGCGCCGCTCGGGCGGGTCGTCGAGGACCGCGACGTCGTCGATGGTGACGCTGCCGGCGTCGGGGCGCTGCAGCCCGGCGAGCACCCCGAGCGTGGTGCTCTTGCCGCAGCCCGAGGGGCCCAGCAGCGCGGTGAAGCTGCCCGGCTCCAGGTCCAGGTCGAGGTGGTCGACGGCGACGGTGCCGCCGAAGCGCACCACCAGGTCGCGCACCACCACCCGGGCCGCGGGGGCGGAGGCGGGCAGGGGCCGGGCCGGCTCACGGGGCTCACGCACGGGAGACCCCCACCCACGCGACGTCGCGCCCGGCCACCCGGGTCAGCGCCAGCACCAGCAGCACCGGGGGCAGCACGACGAGCAGCCCGAGCGCCGCGGCGGCGGTGCGGTCGGAGGACTCGATCGCCGAGAACAGCAGCAGCGGCAGGGTCGTGACCCGGCCACCGCCGACGAGGAGGGTCAGCACGTACTCGCTCCAGGAGATGAGGAAGGTCAGCAGGAAGGCGGTCACCAGCGCGGGGCGCAGCAGCGGCAGGCTCACGTGGAGCAGGGTCCGCACCGGCCCGGCGCCGAGCACGCGGGCGGCCCGCTCGTGGTCGGTGTCGAGGTCGGCGTGCGCGGCGGCGAGCAGGCTGGCGGCGTACGGCACGGTCGGCACCAGCTGCACCAGCACCACGCCGCCGACCGTGTCGGCGAGGCCGTAGCGCACGAAGAAGACCTGCAGGCCCAGGGTGACCGCGAGCGGCGGCACGATGATGGGCGCCAGCAGCAGGAACTGCACCAGCCGGCGGCCGCGGAAGCGGTGCAGGCCCAGCGCGCGGCCGGCGGGCAGCCCGACGAGGCAGGCGAGCAGCGCGACGCTGGTGGAGACCAGCACCGAGGTGCCCAGGGCACCGAGCACCCCGTCGCCGGCCAGCAGCCGCAGGCCGCGGAGGCTGGTCTCGGGCGGCAGCAGGTCGGGGTAGCGCCAGGCGCCGGCCACCGCCCACAGCACCACGGGCACCATCGGCAGCAGCGTGACGACGGCGACCACCGCCACGGCGGCGCCGCGCCACGGGCTGCGGGTCACAGCGACCTCCGGGTGAGCCCGCCGACCAGGCGCAGGTAGGCCAGCGCCGCCAGCGTGGTCAGCAGCGCGATGACGACCGCGAGCGCCATCGCCTCGGGCCGCGAGGTCAGGTCGATGTCGCGGTAGCGCTGGAAGGCCTCCACCGACAGCGTCGCCGGGTAGGGCCGGCCCAGCAGGCGGGGCACCTCGTAGGAGGCGGTGACGAAGGCCAGCACCAGCACCGAGGCGGCCGCGACCGGCGGGGCGAGGACCGGGAGGGTGACCTCGCGCAGCCGCTGCCAGCGCGTGGCGCCCAGGGTCGAGGCGACGTCCTCGAGGTCGCTGACGCGGCGGCTCAGCGCCGCCAGCGCGACGACCGCGACGAAGGGCGTCTCCTTCCACGTGTACTCGGCGATGATCCCCCACCCGAAGGCGTCCTGGGTCAGGGCCGGCACGTCCTGCACCGAGTCGACCAGCCCGAGCCGGTACGCCGCGCGCGAGAGCAGGCCCGAGGGCGAGAGCAGCAGGCCGATGGCCAGCGCCCCCACCAGGTGCGGCACGGCCAGCGTGCCGTGGAAGAGCGCCGCCAGGCGGCGGCGTCCGCCCAGGCGTCGTACGAGCAGGGCCAGGGCGGTGCCCAGCACCGCAGCCAGGGCCGTCGAGATCACCGAGACGCGGGCGGTGAGCAGCAACGAGTCGTGCACCACCGGGTCGGTGACGACGCGGCGGTAGGCGTCCAGCGTCCACTGCGACTCACCCACCACCGGGGCGAAGCCGAGGCTCTGCAGGACCGCCTGCAGCACGCCGCCGACGACGAAGACCCCGACGACCAGCAGGGCCGGGGTCAGCAGCAGCACGACCCGCAGCCGCGGGCCGGGTCGCCAGGTCGTCGCGCGGACGCGGCTCATCCGGTGCCCCGCAGGACCTGCGCCCTCCAGTCGTCCTCGATGCGGGCCAGGGTGGCGCTGTCGAGCTCGGGCAGCGCGTCGGCGGTGAGCTCCTCGGGGCTCAGCACCGAGGGACCCGCGTCGACGGCCGCGAAGCGCTCGGCGAGCGCGGGGTCGACGGTGTCGAGGTCGACGACCGGGAAGATGCCGGTCGCCTCGTAGAGCCCCAGCTGCACCTCAGGGTCCTGGAGCACGTCGGCCAGCACCATCGCGCCGGCACGGTCCTCGGCGTTCGCCGGCACGCCCACGAAGCTGACGTTGGAGATGTTGCCGACCGAGAGCACGGTCGTGCGGGTGCTCTCGGGGAAGACCCCGTCCTCGACCAGGCTGCCGACCGCGCCGGGCCCGTAGGTCAGAAAGGCGCTGATCTCGCCGTCGGCGTAGAGCTTCTCGACCTCCTCCTGGCTGACCGGGTAGGTCTCGCCGCCGCGCCAGAAGTCGTCGGAGGCGTCGAGCAGCCGGGCGAAGGTCTCGTCCCGCGCCTGCTCGTAGTCCTCGTCGGCGAGTCCGCCGCCCTCGGCCGCGGCCGTGACCGCGTCGGCGCCGAGGGTGTCGTAGAGGAAGGTGCGCACCGCCATCGAGCCGGTGAAGTCGGGCGGGGCCGGGTGCGTGAACCGGCCCGGGTCGGTGGCGGCCCACTCGAGGAGCGACTCGACCGACTCCACGTCGGCCTCGTCGAGGACTGCGCTGTCGTAGACCAGCGCCGAGCTGGCCTGCTGCCAGGCCGCCTCGCAGCCCTGCACGGGCACCCCGAAGTCGGTGGCCACCGCCGGGTCGTCGAGGTCGACGTACCGCGCGTTGGGCAGGTCGGCGGTCCAGCCGCACGCCCACAGGTCGGCCTGCACGCCGGTGGCGAAGTTCTCGCCGTTGACCCAGATCGCGTCGACCGAGCCGCCGGAGGTACGCCCCGCCTGCTGCTCGCCGAGCACCTTGTTGACCGCCTCGGCGGTGTCGGTGATCTTGACCTGGTTGAGGGTGACGCCGAGCTCGGCGAGCCGGTCGGCCACCTCGCCGTTGACGAAGTCGTTGAGCCGCTGGTCGCCGCCGTACATGTACCAGTCGACGCTCTGGCCCTCGGCCTGCGCCAGCACGGCGTCCCAGTCGGAGGTGTCGACGGCGACCGCCTCCTCCTGACCGCCCCCGCAGGCGGTGGCGAGCAGGGCGGTGGCGGTCAGGGCGGCCGTCGCGGCGATGGCACGGGCGGGGCGGGTCACGGGGTCTCCTCGGTCGGCAGGGGGTCGGGGGTGGTTCGGAGCGGACGCGGCTCCCGGATGCCCAGGCTGCGCACCCCCAGGCCGATGCGCTGCAGGGCGGTCAGGCCCACCATCACGGCGAAGACCCACAGCACCGTCGCGGCGTGCTCGGGCAGCAGGCACAGGACCGCGTAGGCCAGCACGGTCTCGGTGCCCTCGGCGAGGCCGCCGACGAAGAGCACGGAGCGGCCGTCGCCGCGGGCGCCGCGCTTCTGCAGCAGGGGCGCCAGCGTCAGGAAGGCGGTCCCCGAGACGTAGTAGGTCAGCAGCAGCACCAGCGCGGCCACCCGCGCCTCCGGCACGGCCACGCCGACCGCGACCACGAAGCCGCCGTACACGCTGAAGTCGGCGAGCAGGTCGAGGTAGCCGCCGAGGTCGGTGGCGCCGCGACGCCGGGCGAGCGGGCCGTCGAGCCCGTCGAGGACCCGGTTGGCCAGCCACAGCACCAGGGCCGTGGTCCAGTGCGAGGTGGCGACCGCGAGGCAGGCGGCGAGGCCGACGACCCAGCCGAGGCCGGTGAGGGCCAGTGGTCGCACCCCGAGCCGGTCGAGCCCGGCCGCGGCGGCGTCGAGACCGGGCGCGAGCGCGCGCCGCACGGGGGCGTCGAGCACGGGGTCCTCCTGCTCCTGGTCGGGGGCGTCCTGGACCGGGAACCCGGTGGGACCCCGCGCATCATCCCGCGCGGCACCGGCGCACACCCGCGCGGGTCTGTGGGCGTGCGTCAGTCTGGGGGGATGGTCGAGCAGCAGAGCCCCGCACCGGGGCGCGACGCCCTCGTGCCCTGGTCGGGCGGTGACGGCGGGGACGAGCCCGACCCCCGGCGCTGGCGGATCTTCGCGGTCTCACTGGTGGTGGGCTTCATGGCCCTGCTCGACGTCACGATCGTCAACGTCGCCATCCCCTCCATCCAGGAGGGCCTGGACACCTCGACCGGCACCGTGCAGTGGGTGGTCTCGGGCTACGCGCTCACCTTCGGGCTCGTGCTGGTGACCGGCGGACGGCTCGGCGACGCCTACGGTCGACGGCGGCTGATGCTGGTCGGGCTGGCGCTCTTCGTGCTCACCAGCGCCGCGGTCGGCCTGGCGCCGAGCGTGGAGCTGGTGATCCTGGCCCGCCTGCTGCAGGGCGCGGCCGCCGGCCTGCTGACCCCGCAGAACTCGGGGCTGATCCAGGAGCTCTTCTCGGGCGCCGAGCGCGGCCGGGCCTTCGGGATCTTCGGCCTGACGGTGTCGGTGTCCGCGGCGCTCGGGCCGGTGCTGGGCGGCGCGGTGATCGCGCTGTTCGGCGAGGAGGACGGCTGGCGCTGGATCTTCCTGGTCAACGTGCCGATCGGCCTGGCGGCGCTGGTGGCGGTGCTGCGGCTGGTGCCGCACGCGCGGGCCCGCGGCAGCGACGAGGCCCGTCCGCGCCTGGACCCGCTGGGGTCGGTGCTGCTGGGCGCCGCCGTGCTGGTGCTGCTCTACCCGCTGGTGGCCGCCGAGGGCGGGCAGTACGCCTGGCTGCTCCTGCTGCCGCTGGTGCCGGTGCTGCTGGCGTTCTTCGTGCGCTGGGAGCACCGCGTCGTGCGCCGAGGTGGAGCGCCGCTGCTCGACGTCGGTCTCCTGCGCCGCACGCCCGGCTTCGCCACCGGCATCGCCGTCGGCACGCTCTACTTCACCGGGTTCACCGGGCTGGTGCTGGTGCTCTCGATCCACCTCCAGACCGAGACGGGGCTCGCGCCGCTGGCGACCGGGGTGCTGCTCACCGGCTTCGCCGCCGGTTCGGCGGTGTCGGCGCCGCTGGCGGGGCGGGTGGTGACCACGGTAGGGCGCCGCCTCACCGTCGGCGCGCTGCTCACCGTGGTGGGCGCCGTGCTGGTGATGGCGGTGCTGGTGCCGGGTCGCGAGGGCACCGCCCTGTGGGCGCTGCTGCCGCCGCTGCTCTTCGTCGGGGGACTGGGCGGGGGCGCGGTGATCTCGCCGAACTTCACCCTCACCCTCGACCAGGTCCCGACCCGGATGGGCGGGGCCGCGGGCGGGGCGCTGCAGACCGGCCAGCGCATCGGCTCGGCCATCGGCTCGGCGCTGGGGGTCACGGTCTACACGGTCGTGCTGGGTGCCGCCGGGCCCTCGGCGGGGCTGCGGGCGGCGTTCCTGACCGCGGCCGCGCTGGTCACGCTGGCCCTGGTAGCGGCGGTCGTGGCGCTGCGCGACGAACGCGCCGGCCGCGAGGACCCTGTCCCCGGGAGGTGATCCTCCTGGGACCGGGTCCTGCGACCGGCGCGCCGGTGTCGCTCGCTGCGCTCAGACGGTCAGGAACCGATCGACTCCAGCATCCGCTGGGCCAGCGGCCCCGACGAGGCGGGGTTCTGGCCGGTGAACAGCGAGCGGTCCACGACGATGTTCTCCGACCACGGGTCGGCCTCCTGGAAGTCCGCACCCAGGGCGACCAGACGGTCCTGCAGCAGCCACGGCGCGCCCTCGGCGAGCCCGGCCTGGGTCTCCTCGGCGTTGGTGAACCCGGTCAGCTTGTAGCCGGCGAACGGGGAGCCGTCCTCGCCCTCGGTGGCCAGCAGGGCGGCCGGGGCGTGGCACACGATGCCCAGCGGCTTGCCCGACTCGAGCGTCTGCACCAGCAGGCGCGCGGAGTCGGCGTCGCCGGACAGGTCCTCCATCGGACCGTGGCCGCCGGGGTAGAAGACCGCGTCGTAGGCGGTGGGGTCGACCAGGTCGAGCGACTCCGGGGAGCGCAGCTGGTCGATCGAGTCGATCGCCTCGCGCAGGGCGTCGGCGTTCTCCTGGCCGCCGTTGACCTCCGCGGCCAGGCTGCCCTCGTCGACCACGGGCTGCACGCCGCCGGGGGTGGCGACGACGACCTGGTGGCCGGCCTCGGTGAAGACGCGGTACGGAGCGACGAGCTCCTCGGCCCAGTAGCCGGTCGGGTGCTGGGTGCCGTCCTTGAGGGTCCAGTGGCGGGCGCCGGTGACGACGAAGAGGATCTTGCTCATGGGGTTGCTCCTTCGATCAGCTGAAGTTGCGTACCCCGTCCCAACCCCACATGCGCCGCACGCATTCCTGCCGGAGGGGTGAGGACGCCCGGGTCAGAGGATCGCGCCGGGTGCGTACGCCGCCGCGGCCGGGTGCTGCTCTGCCAGCGCGGCCACGCGGCGTACGACGGCCTGGGTCTGGGCCACGGCCGCGCCGGTGAACGCGATCGGCTCGGCGACCAGGCTCTCGAGCTGCTGCTCGGTGAGCCCGAGCCGCTCGTCGGCGGCGAGCTTGGCGAAGACGTCGTTCTCGGCCTGGCCCTGGCGCATCGCCAGCGCCGTGCCGACCGCCGCCTCCTTGATCGCCTCGTGGGCGCTCTCGCGGCCCACGCCGTTGCGCACGGCGGCCATCAGCACCTTGGTGGTGGCCAGGAAGGGCAGGTAGCGGTCGAGCTCGCGCTGGATCACCGCGGGGAAGGCCCCGAACTCGTCGAGCACGGTCAGGAAGGTCTGGAAGAGCCCGTCGACGGCGAAGAACGCGTCGGGCAGCGCGACCCGGCGCACCACCGAGCAGGAGACGTCGCCCTCGTTCCACTGGTCGCCGGCGAGCTCGCCGACCATGGAGAGGTAGCCGCGGGTGACCACGGCCAGCCCGTTGACCCGCTCGCAGGAGCGGGTGTTCATCTTGTGCGGCATCGCCGAGGAGCCGACCTGGCCCTCCTTGAAGCCCTCGGTGACGATCTCGTTGCCGGCCATCAGCCGGATCGTGGTCGCCAGGTTGGAGGGGCCGGCGGTGAGCTGGACGAGGGCGGAGAGCACGTCGAAGTCGAGGCTGCGGGGGTAGACCTGGCCGACGCTGGTGAGCACCCGCTCGAAGCCGAGGTG
>JBFGFQ010000067.1:0-13675 GCA_041579495.1 Nocardioides sp. | reverse complement strand
CGGCTCGGGCTCCGGCTCCGGCTCCGGCTCGGCGTCGCCGCCGGCCGACCCGTCACCGATGACGGCCAGCTCGGCGCCGATCTCGACGGTCTCGTCCTCGGAGACCTTCACCTCGAGCAGGGTGCCGGCCACGGGGGAGGGGATCTCGGTGTCGACCTTGTCGGTGGAGATCTCCAGCAGCGGCTCGTCGACGGCCACCTCGTCACCGACCTGCTTGAGCCAGCGGGTCACGGTGCCCTCGGTGACCGACTCGCCGAGCTCGGGCAGCGTCACCGTGGTGCCGCTGCCGCCGGACGACCCCGACGACTTGGTCGCGGCGGCCGGCTTCTCGGTCTCCTCGAGCGGCTTGTCGTCGGAGCCGGACTTGGCCGACTCGGGGGTCTCGTCGCCGGGCGGCAGGTCGCCGGTCTCCTCGGCGACCTGCTCCTCCTGCTCGGCCTTCTTCTCGGCCTCGTCCTCGTCGGCGGGCTCCGCCTCCGGGGTCGCGGTGTCGTTGGAGTCACCGGAGTCGCCGGCGGACTCGCCCTCGTCACCGATGACGGCCAGGAGCGCGCCCACCTCGACGGTGTCGTCCTCCTCGGCCTTGATCTCGAGCAGCGTGCCCGCGACCGGGCTGGGGATCTCGGTGTCGACCTTGTCGGTGGAGATCTCCAGCAGCGGCTCGTCGACGGCGACCGTGTCGCCGACCTGCTTCAGCCAGCGCGTGACGGTGCCCTCGGTGACGGACTCACCCAGTTCCGGGAGGTTGACTTCGGTGGCCAATGCAGTTCCTTCGCTCGCGGTCTTCGATGGGGTGCTCGGTGGTGCTGTGCGGGTCGTGCTGTGCGGGTGTGCGGGGTGGTGCGGTGCGGGGCTCCAGGCTAGGAGGCCGTCACGAGTGCGCGTGCAGCGCCTTGCCGGCCAGGGCGAGGTGCGCCTCGCCGAGGGCCTCGTTCTGGGTGGGGTGCGCGTGCACCAGCGGGGCGACGTCCTCGGCGTGCGCCTCCCAGCCGTAGATCAGCTGCGCCTCGCCGATCAGCTCGCCGACCCGGTCGCCGACCATGTGCACGCCGACGACGGGTCCGTCGGTGCGGCGCACGAGCTTGACGAAGCCCTGGGTCTTGAGGATCTGGCTCTTGCCGTTGCCGCCGAGGTCGTAGGTGAGCGTCTCGACCTGGTCGTCGCCGTACGTCGAGCGCGCGGTGGCCTCGTCGAGGCCGACCGAGGCGACCTCGGGGTGCGAGTAGGTCACCCGCGGGATGCCGGTCTCGTCGATGGGGGTCGGGTCGAGCCCGGCGATGTCCTCGGCCACGAAGATGCCCTGCTGGAAGCCGCGGTGGGCCAGCTGCAGGCCGGGCACGATGTCGCCGACGGCGTACACGCCCTCGAGGTTGGTGCGGCAGCGCTCGTCGGTGCGCACGAAGCCGCGCTCCATCTCGACGCCCTGCTCGTCGAAGCCGAGCCCGTCGGTGACCGGGCCGCGCCCGACCGCGACCAGCAGCAGCTCGGCCTCGATGACCTCGCCGCCCTCGACGGTGACGGCGACGCCGTCGTCGGTGGTCTTGACGCTCTGGAAGGGGGTGCCGGTGCGGGCCTTGATGCCGCGCTTCTTGAAGGTGCGCTCGAGGACCTTCGAGGACGCCTCGTCCTCGGCGGCGACCAGGCGGGGCAGCGCCTCGACGATGGTGACCTCGGCGCCGAAGCTGCGCCACACGCTGGCGAACTCGCAGCCGATGACGCCGCCGCCCAGCACCACGACCGAGGACGGCACCCGCTCGAGGCGCAGCGCGTGCTCGGAGGTGATGACGCGCTCGCCGTCGACCTCGAGGCCGGGCAGGGAGCGGGCGTAGGAGCCGGTGGCCAGCACGACGTGGCGGCCGGTGTAGGCGGTGCCGTCGACGGTCACCTCGCGCGGACCGGTCAGCCGGCCCTCGCCGGCCACCACGGTGACGCCGCGGCCCTTGACCAGGCCGGTGAGGCCCTTGAAGAGCCGCGAGACGACGCCGTCCTTGTAGGAGTTCACCCCGGCCATGTCGATGCCCTCGAGGGTGGCGCGCACCCCGAACTGCTCCGAGTCGCGCGCCGAGTCGGCCACCTCGGCCGCGTGCAGCAACGCCTTGGTGGGGATGCAGCCGACGTGCAGGCAGGTGCCGCCCAGGTCGCCCTTCTCCACCAGCGCCACGCGCATGCCGAGCTGGGCGGCGCGCAGTGCGCACGCGTAGCCCCCCGAGCCGGCGCCGAGGATGAGTACGTCGAAGTCGGTGTCGGCCACCGTCGTCCTTCCGTGGGTGATCTGGGTCTCGGGCCTCATCCTTGCACTTCGCGCGGGCGTGTCCACACCGACCTTCGGGTGTCCGGTTCGGGTCGCTTGGCAGACTGGACCCCATGGGACTCCTGGACCGCTTCCGCCGAGGCTCGTCGTCGCGCATGCGCAAGCCGGCACGCGACGCCGCACGCACCGGGTCGACGACCGTGCGCGCCTCCGACGCCGTGGACCGCGAGCACCTCAGCTCGTGGGTCTCCGAGCGTCGCGGGGTCGAGGGGTTCGTGGAGCCGCGCACCGCCGTCAGCGACGTGACCCTGCTGCTGGTGGCCCACGACGGTGAGTGGACCCGGCGCCGGGTGCCGTCGATCGCTTGGGCGCACGACTTCTGCAACCGCTTCCAGGTGCCGTCGTACGACGCCGGGCTGGTCGGCATCCCGCAGCGGATGCGCGACTACAACAGCCGGATGAAGAAGCAGGGCCGGCAGGGGCCGTAGCCCGCACCGGCCCCGCGTGAGTTTCATCGGCCGGCCGACGAACCTCTCGGGTGGCCGATGAAACTTCATCGGCCACCCGTCAGTTCCATCGGCCGGCCGATGAAACTCCCAGCGGCTCAGGCCAGGCCGCGGGCCAGGTCGACCAGGGTCGCCACGGCGAAGCCGGTGCCGCCGTTGGTCAGGTGCCCGTCGGGGCCGCCGGCGTTGTACGACGGCCCGGCGATGTCGAGGTGCGCCCACGGGCGGCCGTCGGTGAACTCGCGCAGGAAGGCGCCGGCGAAGAGCCCGCCGCCCCAGCGCACCCAGTCGTGCTGGGCCAGGTCGGCGATCTTGCTGGAGGTGACGCGCTGCTTCATCTCCTCGGGGATCGGCATCGCCCAGATCGGCTCACCGGCGCTGGCGCCGGCGTCGACGACCTTGGCCACGACGTCCTCGGAGCCCATCACGCCGGCCATCTTGTTGCCGAGCGCGACGACCATGGCGCCGGTCAGCGTCGCCACGTCGACGATCAGGTCGGGCTCGGTCTCGACGGCGCGCACCAGCGCGTCGCCCAGCACCAGGCGGCCCTCGGCGTCGGTGTTGAGCACCTCGACGGTCTTGCCGCCGTACATCGTCAGGATGTCGCCGGGCCGGGTCGCGTCGCCGGAGACCATGTTCTCGGCCATCGGCGCGAAGCACGAGACCTTGACCGGCAGCCCGAGCTCGGCGATCGCGAAGGTGGCCTGGATGACCGCGGCGGCGCCGGCCATGTCGGACTTCATCTCGTGCATGCCCTGGGCGGGCTTGATGCTCAGGCCGCCGGAGTCGAACGTGATGCCCTTGCCGACCAGCGCCAGGTGGGTCGTGGCGCCCTTGGGGGAGTAGGTGATCTCGACCAGGCGCGGCGGGGCCGAGGAGCCCGCGCCGACACCGAGGATGCCGCCGCAGCCGAGCTCGGCGAGCTCGACCTCGTCGAGCACCCGCAGCGTCAGCTTGGGGGCGCCGCGGCCCTTGCCGAGCTCCTTGGCGCGGGCCTGGGCCGACTCGGCGAAGGCCGGCGGGCGCAGGTCGCCCGGGGGAGTGTTGACCCAGTCGCGGGTGGCCGCGACCGCGCGGGTGACGACCTGGGCCTCCTCCAGCGCGGCGACGACCTCCTTCTTGCGCGCCGCGCCGCTGAGCAGCACGACCTCGCCGGCGGTGGTGTCGTCCTTGGCGGTGTCCTGCTTGTACGTCGTGAAGGTGTAGGCGCCCAGCGCCCAGCCCTCGGCCACGGCGCGCACGGCCTCCGGAGTCTCGGCCGGCAGCGCGACCGCGACGTTGGCGGCGTTGGTGACCGCGCGGGCCGCGGCACCGGCGGCCCGGCGCACGTCGGCGGGCTGCGGGTCGGAGCCCAGGCCGACGAGCACCAGCAGGGGGGCGCCGATCGTGCCGGAGGTGGGGATGCGGGTGACCTCGCCGACCGAGGCCTTGACGTCGAGGGAGGCCAGCAGCGGGCGCAGCTTGCGTCCGTAGGCCTTCGCGACGTCCTCCGCCCCGGGGGCGAGGTCGAGCTGGGGACCGGCGTCCTTGGCCGAGCGGCGCCCGGTCGGCCTGCTCTGGACGACGCCGACGACGACGGCGTCGGCCTTGGTCTTGGCGGGGCTGGCACTGCGCAAGGTAAACGAGGTCACGGTCGTCACAGTAGCGATGGCCGCCGACCTGCTCGCCACCCCCGGTGGGGCTGCGTCGGCTGGGGTAGGTTCGCGCCATGGCCGACCTGCTGACCTCACCGCTGCACGACCGCCACACGGCGCTGGGGGCCAAGACGGCTCCGTTCGGCGGCTGGGAGATGCCGCTGGAGTACCCCACCGGCGTGGTGGCCGAGCACACCGCCGTGCGCACCGCCGTGGGCGTCTTCGACGTCAGCCACCTCGGCAAGGCCGAGGTCAGCGGCCCCGGCGCCGCGGCGTACGTCAACGCCTGCCTCACCAACGACCTCGACCGGATCGGTCCCGGGCAGGCGCAGTACACGCTGTGCTGCGACGACGAGACCGGCGGCGTGGTCGACGACCTGATCGTCTACCGCTACTCCGACGAGCGGGTGCTGCTGGTGCCCAACGCCGCCAACACCGCCGAGGTGGTCCGCCGCCTGGCCGGCGGCGCGCCCGAGGGTGTGGAGGTGACCGACCGGCACCGCGACCTGGCCGTGCTGGCCGTGCAGGGCCCGCGCAGCGACGAGGTGATGACCGCCCTGGGGCTGCCGGTCGACCACGACTACATGAGCTTCGTCGAGGCGACGTACGCCGGCGCCACGGTCGTGGTGTGCCGCACCGGCTACACCGGCGAGCGGGGCTACGAGCTGCTGGTGCCCAACGACACCGCGGGCGCCGTCTGGGACGCCCTACTGGCGGCCGGCGAGGAGCACGGCATCCTGCCCTGCGGCCTGGGGGCGCGCGACACGCTGCGCACCGAGATGGGCTACCCGCTGCACGGGCAGGACATCTCCCTCGACGTCACCCCGGTGCAGGCCCGGATGGCCTGGGCGGTCGGCTGGGACAAGCCGGCCTTCTGGGGCAAGGACGTGCTGGTGCGCGAGCGGGCCGAGAAGCCCAAGCGCGTGCTGCGCGGGATCGTGGCCACCGGGCGGGGCATCCCGCGCCCGGGGATGAGCGTCTCGCTCACCGCCGACGTGCTGGTCGGCGAGGTCACCTCGGGGACGTTCAGCCCGACGCTGCGCAAGGGCGTGGGCCTCGCCCTGGTCGCCGCCACAGTGCACCCCGAGGCGGAGGTCGGCGTCGACATCCGCGGGCGTCGCGAGATCTTCCAGCTCACCAAGCCCCCGTTCGTCGACCCGTCGGTGAAGGAGTCCTGATGAACCTGCCCGATCAGCCCCCGACCTTCCGGCCCCCGTCGCCCGCCGAGCGCCCGTGGTGGTGGCGCCTCGAGGACGCCGCAGGCAACGAGGTCGACGTCGAGGGCGAGCTGGCCGACCAGCGCTTCGCCAGCCAGGCCGACGCCGAGTCGTGGGTGGGCGAGGCGTTCGCCGACCTGGCCGACGAGGGCGTCGACGCCGTGGTCCTCTTCGAGCTCGACCGACGGGTCTACGGCCCGATGTCGCTGCACCCCTGAGCAGACCCGCCGACCCGTGCGCGCGGCCGACGAGCAGGACTTCGCGGCGTACGTCGCCGCGAGACGCACCGGGCTCGTGCAGGCCGTGGCGGTGCTCGGCAGCCCGCCGGGCCATGCCGCGGCGCTGACCGACCGGGCGCTGGCCCGCGCCCGGCGCGAGTGGGCCGACGTGAGCGCCGAGCCCGACCCCGACGTCGAGGTGTGGCGGCTGCTGCTGGAGGAGCGGGCCGCGGACCGCACCCCGTGGTGGCACGACGAGCCCGCACCGGTGGCCCCGGCGCTCGACCGGCTGGAGCCGCAGCGGCGCACCTGCGTGGTGCTGTCGGCCGTGGCGGGCCTGCCCGACCACCAGGTGGCCGCGCTCGCGGGGTGCTGGCCCAGCCCCGGGGACCCGGCGACGCCAGCACTGGAGCAGGAGGCCCGCGAGCTGGCCGGGGCGGTGCCGGTGGCCTCCCGCGGTGCGGCCGAGATCGCCGCGCAGCGACCGCCGCGCCGGCCTCCACGTGGGCCGCTGGTCCTGCTCACGGTCCTCGCGGTGCTGGTCGCCCTCGGCACCTGGCGTGCCACCGGTCCCGAGGCGCCGCCGCCGCCCGAGGAGGTCCTCGGTCGGGTGCAGGTGCGCCAGCTCGAGCACTCGGTGCCGATCCCGTGGTACGCCGCCGGCGAGCTCGTGGTCGGCTTCAGCGCACTGCGGGTGCCCGGGGTGCGACGGCTGGTCGCGGTGCGCGAAGCCGTGGTCTACGGCGACGGCGACGGCCGGGTGGTGCGCGCCGAGGCCTCCGGCGTGCGCCTGCTCCTGGGCCGCTCCGCCCCGGGCGCCACCCTGGTCGCCGAGCCGGAGCGCGGCTGGGTGGCCTGGGTGGAGGACGGCACCGGCCAGCTGGTCGTCGTCGACGCGGCCGACGGCACCGAGCTGGGCCGCCGCGACCTGGTGCCGGTCGAGGGAGGTGACGACGACGGGCGGACGACCGCCGTGGCGGGGCCGCTGTCGCTGGAGGGGCCGACCGTGCACTACGTGGACGGCGCCGGGTCGCACGAGTGGCGCCCGCTCGGCGGCCGCGCCGGTGCCCGGGACGCCTTCGCCGCCCCCGCCCACCTGCTCGACGTCGAGGGACTCACCTGGGTGGTGCAGAGCAGCCCCGACACGATCACCTTCGACGGACCCTTCGGGCCGGCCGTCACCCGCCGCGGGGTGGGGGCGCAGCTCTCGTTCGGCGGTGGCTACGTGCTGACCCGCTCGGGACCCGGGCAGACCTCTCCGGTGCGGGTCTACGACACCGCAGACGGCCGCCGTCGCCCGGCCGGGGTCCGGCCCGACGAGGTCGTGCTCGACGCCGTCTTCAGCACCACCGGCGCGCTGACCTACGTCGTCGGCGACGGCGGGCAGGTGGCCGGCGCCGACGAGTTCCGGCGGCTCTCGGAGGCGCGCGGTTGGCTGCTGCGCACCTGCTTCGTCGGGTCCGGCTCCTGCGTCGACCACCTGCGGGTCTCCAGCGCCGACGGCGAGCCGATCCTGGCCCGCTGAGCCGGACGGCGCACCGTGCCTCCTAGAGTCCGGGGCGTGCGGATGAGCCAGGTCGACGTCTTCAGCACCGAGCCGCTGCTCGGCAACCCGGTCGCGGTCGTCCACGACGCCGACGACCTGACCACCGAGCAGATGGCGGCGTTCGCGCGCTGGACGAACCTGTCGGAGACGACGTTCCTGCTGCGCCCGACCGACCCGCGCGCCGACTACCGGCTGCGGATCTTCACCCCCGGCGAGGAGCTGCCCTTCGCCGGGCATCCCACCCTCGGCTCGGCGCACGCCTGGGTGGAGGCCGGCGGTCGACCCCGGGGAGGCGCCTCGGACGAGTCGGTGGTGCAGGAGTGCGGTGCCGGTCTGGTGACGGTGCGCCGCGACGGGGAGCGCCTGGCCTTCGCGGCCCCGCCGCTGGTGCGCTCGGGTCCGGTCGACGAGACCGACCTCGCCCGGGTCCGTCGCGCGCTCGGGCTCGCGCCCGAGGAGGTGCTGGCCTCCGCCTGGGTCGACAACGGCCCAGGGTGGGTGGCGGTGCTGCTGCGCGACGCCGACGCGGTCCTGGGCCTGCGGCCCGACTGGTCGGCCTTCGAGGACCTCGAGATCGGCGTGGTCGGCGCGCACGCCCCGGGCACCGAGCTGGCGCTGGAGGTGCGCGCCTTCTGCCCCGGCATCGGCGTGCCCGAGGACCCGGTCACCGGCAGCCTCAACGCCGGCCTCGCGCAGTGGCTGCTGGGCGAGCGGGTGCTGGGCGACGCCCTGGCGGCGTCGTACGTCGCCGCGCAGGGCACCGCGATCGGCCGCCGCGGCCGCGTGCACGTCGACCTGGTGGGCGAGGGGACCGACGCCCAGGTCTGGGTCGGCGGCGCCACCCGCACCACGATCACCGGCGAGCTGTCACTGTGACGAGCGCGCCGGGCTAGGGTCGACCCCGTGCAGGCCTACCTCGACCTCCTCCGACGCATCCTCGACGAGGGCGTCGAGAAGTCCGACCGCACCGGCACCGGGACGCTCAGCGTCTTCGGCCACCAGATGCGCTTCGACCTGCGCGAGGGCTTCCCGCTCGTGACGACCAAGAAGGTGCACACCCGCTCGGTCTTCGGCGAGCTGCTGTGGTTCCTGCGCGGCGACACCAACGTCGGGTGGCTGCAGGAACGCGGCATCACCATCTGGGACGAGTGGGCCGACGAGAACGGGGACCTGGGTCCCGTCTACGGCCACCAGTGGCGCTCCTGGCCCACCCCCGACGGGCGCCACGTCGACCAGCTGGCCCGGGTGGTCGAGCAGATCCGCACCAACCCCGACTCGCGCCGCCACATCGTCTCGGCCTGGAACGTCGCCGACGTCGACGACATGGCGCTGCCGCCGTGCCACACGCTCTTCCAGTTCTACGTCGCGCCCTCGCCCGACGGCGGCCTGGGCCGGCTCTCGTGCCAGCTCTACCAGCGCTCGGCCGACACCTTCCTCGGCGTGCCGTTCAACATCGCCTCCTACGCGCTGCTGACCCACATGGTGGCGCAGGTGACCGGTCTCGAGGTCGGCGACTTCGTGCACACGCTCGGCGACGCGCACCTCTACACCAACCACCTCGAGCAGGCGCGCCTGCAGCTGACCCGCGAGCCGCGCCCGCTGCCGACGCTGCACCTGGACCCCTCGGTCACCGAGATCGACGCCATCGAGCTCGAGCACGTCCGCCTCGAGGGCTACGACCCGCACCCGGTCATCAAGGCGCCGATCGCGGTATGACCGCCGAGCAGCCCGACCAGCGCGTGGTGCTGGTGGCGGCGTACGGCCGCAACCGCGTGATCGGCGCCGACGGCGAGATCCCGTGGCGCATCTCCGAGGACTTCGCCCACTTCAAGCGCGAGACGCTGGGCCACACGCTGGTGATGGGCCGGCGCACCTGGGACTCCATCGGGCGCCCGCTGCCGGGGCGCACCACCGTCGTGCTGACCCGCGACCCCGCCTTCGACCCCGGCTTCGAGGGCGTGCACGTGGTGCGCGGCCTCGACGAGGCGCTGCAGGTCGCCGCGGGCCTGCCCGGCGACGTGGTCGTCGCCGGGGGAGGGGAGGTCTACCGCCTGGCCCTGCCGGTCGCGACCCACCAGGTGCTCACCGAGGTCGACCTCGAGCCCGCCGGCGACGCGACCTACCCCGACTTCGACATCGACGAGTGGGTCGAGACCCGGCGCGAGCCCCGCCCCGACCTCGGTCTCGACTGGGTCTGGTGGGAGCGCCGGTGATCGCCCGGTGATCGCCCGATGATCGTCGTGTCCGCGGTGGCCTTCGTGCGCGACGGGCAGGTGCTGACGGTGCGCAAGCAGGGCACCGAGCGGTTCATGCTCGTCGGCGGCAAGCCCGAGCCCGGTGAGTCGGCGTACGACGCCGCGGTGCGCGAGACCCGCGAGGAGGTCGGGCTCGACGTCGGCGCCCCCGGGGCGCTCGAGCCGCTGGGCGTCTACCTGGCCCCGGCCGCCAACGAGCCCGGCCGCGAGCTGCACTCGACCGTCTTCACCGCGGTCCTGCCGGGCGAGCCGTGCGCGGCCGGCGAGATCGCCGAGCTGCGCTGGATGCCGCTCGACGGCGGCGGCCACCGGGACCTGGCGCCGATGCTGGAGCACCACGTGCTGCCGGCGCTGCGCGCCCTGGCAGGCTGAGCGCATGGAGCTGCGCATCTTCACCGAGCCCCAGCAGGGCGCCACCTACGACGACCTGCTGCGGGTGGCCCAGGAGGCGGAACGACTCGGCTTCGGGGCGTTCTTCCGCTCCGACCACTACCTGGGCATGGGCACCCCGGGCCTGCCGGGGCCCAGCGACGCCTGGATCACCCTGGCCGGGCTGGCCCGCGAGACCAGCACCATCCGGCTCGGCACGATGATGACCAGCGCGACCTTCCGCCACCCCGGGCCGCTGGCGATCTCGGTCGCGAACGTCGACCAGATGAGCGGCGGGCGCGTCGAGCTGGGCCTCGGCGCCGGCTGGTTCGAGGCCGAGCACCGCAAGTACGCCATCCCGTTCCCGCCGGTGGGGGAGCGCTTCGACCGGTTCGAGGAGCAGCTCGCGGTGGTGACCGGGCTGTGGTCCACCGAGGGCGGCTTCTCCTACGAGGGGCGCCACCACTCGGTGCTCGACTCCCCGGGGCTGCCCAAGCCGGTGCAGCGCGACGGGCACCGCGGGGGTCCGCCGGTGCTGATCGGCGGACGAGGCAAGAAGCGCACGCCGGCCCTCGCGGCGGCGTACGCCGACGAGTTCAACCTGCCGTTCGTGCCCTTCGAGGAGGGGCTCGTGCAGCACGACCGGGTGCGGGCGGCCTGCGAGGCGATCGGTCGCGACCCGGGGTCGCTGCTCTACTCCAGCGCCCTGGTGCTGTGCGTGGGCGAGACGGAGGCCGACGTGCAGCGGCGCGCCGCGGCCATCGGGCGAGAGCCGGCGGAGCTGCGGGAGAACGGCCTGGCCGGCACGGTCGAGGAGGTCGTCGACACGATCGGCCGCTACGCCGACTCGGGGCAGACCCGGCTCTACCTGCAGACCCTCGACCTGGGAGACCTCGACCACCTGCGGCTCGTGGCCGAGCAGGTCGTGCCGAGGCTGTGAGCGATCAGCGATAGCCTGCTCCCATGACCTCGACCCCCGCGCCGACCGACGCGCCGTTCGGCCGAGTCCTCACCGCGATGGCCACGGCCTTCCACGACGACGGGACGGTCGACCTCGACGCCACTGCCCGGATCGCGGTGCACCTCGTCGAGAACGGCAACGACGGCGTCGTCGTCTCCGGCACCACCGGCGAGTCGCCGACCACGACGGTCGCCGAGGACGGCCGGATCCTGGCCGCGGTCAAGGACGCCGTGGGTGACCGTGCGGTCGTCATCGCCGGCGTCGGCACCAACGCCACAGCGCACTCCGTCGAGCTGGCCCAGCAGGCCGCCAAGATCGGCGCCGACGGCATGCTGCTGGTCACCCCGTACTACAACAAGCCCGGCCAGGCCGGCGTCCTGCACCACTTCCGCACCGTCGTGGACTCCGCCGACCTGCCGGTGATGCTCTACGACGTCCCTGGGCGCACCGGCACCACCATCGCGATGGAGACCTACGAGCAGGCCATCGCCTGGGACCGCGTGGTCGCGGTCAAGGACGCGGTCGGCGACCTGGTGCGCGCGGTGCGGCTGGGCGAGATGGGCTACGCCGTCTACTCCGGTGACGACGAGGCGAACCTGGGCTTCCTGGCGCACGGCGCCGTCGGCTTCGTCAGCGTCGTCGGGCACGTCGCCGGGCGCGAGCTGCGCGCCATGGCCGACGCCCACACGGCCGGCGACAACGCCGGCGCGCTCGAGATCTTCACGCGGATGCTCCCCGCGATCGACGCCGTGATGGGCGTCGCCAACTACGGAGCCACCACCGCCAAGGCCGCGCTGCAGCTGCTGGGCGTGCTCGACAACCGCCACGTGCGCGCGCCCCTCGTGGCGCTCGACGACGACGAGGTCGAGGCGCTGCGCGTCGGCCTCGTGGCGGCCGGGCTCCTGCCGGCCGGCGCGACCGAGGCCTGACGCCACAGACAGGACCTGCATGTCCCACCCCCACCCCGAGCTGTCCGCGCCACCGGTCCTCGCCGACGACGGCCTGCGGGTCATCCCCTTCGGGGGGCTCGGCGAGGTCGGTCGCAACATGACGGCCTTCGAGCACCGGGGACGCCTGCTCATCGTCGACTGCGGCGTGCTGTTCCCCGAGGACCACCAGCCCGGCGTCGACCTGATCCTCCCGGACTGGTCCTCGATCCGCGACCGTCTCGACACGGTGGAGGCGCTGGTCCTCACCCACGGCCACGAGGACCACATCGGCGCGACGCCGTACCTGCTGCGCGAGCGCGGCGACATCCCGCTGGTGGGCTCCGAGCTGACCCTGGCCCTGCTCGGCTCCAAGCTGCGCGAGCACCGGCTCAAGGAGACCGTGCACCACGTGGTCACCGAGGGTGACCGGATCGCCTTCGGGCCCTTCGAGCTCGAGTTCGTCGCGGTCAACCACTCCATCCCCGACGCGCTGGCGGTGGCGATCCGCACCAGCGCCGGGATGGTGCTGCACACCGGCGACTTCAAGATGGACCAGCTGCCGCTGGACGGCCGGATCACCGACCTGCGCGCCTTCGCGCGGCTGGGGGAGGAAGGCGTCGACCTCTTCCTCACCGACTCCACCAACGCCGAGACGCCGGGGTTCACGCCCACCGAGAAGGCGATCACGCCGGTCATCGACCAGGTCTTCCGCGAGTCCGAGCAGCGCATCATCGTGGCCTGCTTCGCCTCCCACATCCACCGGGTCCAGCAGGTCCTCGACGCGGCGTACGCCCACGAGCGCCAGGTGGCCTGGGTGGGCCGCTCGATGGTGCGCAACATGGGCATCGCCCGCGACCTCGGCTACCTCAGGGTGCCGCCCAACACCGTCGTGGAGGCCAAGCAGCTCGCCCAGCTGCCCCCGCAGCACCAGGTGCTGATCTCCACCGGCTCGCAGGGCGAGCCGATGAGCGCGCTGAGCCGGATCGCCCAGCGCAACCACCACATCGTGCACATCGAGGAGGGCGACACCGTTCTGCTCGCCTCGAGCCTGATCCCCGGCAACGAGAACGCCGTCTACCGCGTCATCAACGGGCTGGCCCGCTGGGGCGCCCGGGTCGTGCACAAGGGCAACGCGATGGTCCACGTCAGTGGGCACGCGAGCGCCGGCGAGCTGCTCTACTGCTACAACATCGTCAAGCCGCGCAACGTGCTGCCGGTGCACGGCGAGATCCGGCACATGCAGGCCAACGCCGCGCTGGCGCGGATGACCGGCGTGCCCAACGTGGTGATCGCCGAGGACGGCGTCGTCGTCGACCTCGTCGACGGGGTGGCCGAGGTCGTCGGCAAGGTCGACTGCGGCTACGTCTACGTCGACGGCTCCTCGGTCGGCGACGTCACAGAGTCGGACCTCAAGGACCGCCGCATCCTCGGCGAGGAGGGGTTCGTCTCCGTCATCGTGGTGATGGACTCGGTGACCGGCAAGGTCGCCGGCGGGCCCGAGATCCACGCCCGCGGCAACGCGATCGAGACCGCCAGCTTCGAGGAGGTCAAGCCCGCGATCGTCGAGGCCCTCGACCTCGCCGTGGCCGAGGGCAACACCGACACCTACCAGCTGCAGCAGACGGTGCGCCGCGTGATCGGGCGCTGGGTCTCCAACACCCACCGCCGCCGCCCGATGATCATCCCGGTGGTCATCGAGTCCTGACGGGAGTTTCATCGGCCGGCCGACATACCTCTCGGCGGGACGATGAAACTTCATCGGCCACCCGGGAGCTTCATCGGGCGGCCG
>JBFGFQ010000066.1:0-13786 GCA_041579495.1 Nocardioides sp. | reverse complement strand
GGGGGACGGCACCACCGGCCCGGTGGACGCCGCAGGCGGCGCGAGCGCCTCGTCGCCGGCACGCTGGCCGCCGCCCTGACGGCCCTGGGCGCCGCGGGCGGCCTCACCGCCCCCGTCAGCACGGCGTACGCCGCCGGCTCGAGCGCCGACGACGCCGACGACCCCGCCGACGAGGCCGTCGAGCCGCTGAGCGTCACCATCGGGTCGCTGACCCCCGGCGAGCTGCCGCGCTCGGGGCCCATCGAGGTCACCGGCACGGTCACCAACGTCGACGACGAGACGTGGACCACGATCAACCTCTACCCCTTCCTCGGCGAGTCCGCCCTGACGTCGCCCGCCGAGCTGAGCAGCGCGCGCGAGACCCCGGTGCGCGACTTCGTCGGCTCCCGGGTCACCGACCCCGGCCCGTACGCGACGATCGAGACCCTCGAGCCGGGCGAGTCGGCCGACTACTCCTTCACCGTGGCGCGCTCGCGCCTCGACGTCGACGGGCGCGGCGTCTACTGGTTCGGGGTGCACGCGCTGGGCCAGGACGCCGCGGGCCGCGACCTCAACGCCGACGGGCGCGCCCGCACCTTCCTGCCGTACGTCGGCACCGAGGACCGCAGCCTGCCGGTCTCGGTGGTCGTGCCGCTGCGGCGCCGGGTGCTGCACGACGCCGAGGGACGTGTCGCCGGGCTGGAGTCGTGGGCGCGCACGCTCGACCCCGACGGCCCGCTGGCCCAGCTGGTCGCCTTCGGCGCCGGCGCCGACGGTGCGCCGCTGACCTGGTTGGTCGACCCCGCGGTCACCGACGCGGCCGGCCGGCTCGCAGCCGGCAACCCCGCCCGCTCCCTCGACCCGACGATCGACCCCCGCGACCCCACCGCACCCGACCCCGACGGCACCGGCGGCACCGACGGCACCGGCCCCTCCGGCTCCGCGGACTCGTCGGGGAGCCCCGCCCCCGACGATCAGGACGGCGGGCAGCCCCCCGGCGCGGGGGGCGGCGACGGCACCGACCCCGGCACCGGTCCCGCCGACGGCGGCCTCGGCACGGTGCCCGACCGCCTCGACGACGACCGGGTCGACGAGCTCGACGACGAGACGGCGGCCCTCGCGCGCAGCGCCGGCGACTGGCTCGACGACCTCGCCGCGGCGGTCGGCTCGGGCTCCCAGGTGCTCGCCCTGCCGTACGGCGACCTCGACGTCGCCGCCGCCTCCCGGATCGCCCCCGAGGTCTACCGCTCGGCCCGCCGCCGTTCGGGCTCGGAGCTGGAGGGCGTCGAGCTGACCACCAGCCCCGCCCTGCGCTCGCCGCTAGGCTTCCTGCCCGTCGAGGCACTGGCCGAGGCGCGCGAGGACGAGACGATCCTGCTGACCGACCGGATGCTCGGCGGCCAGCGCGCCGACGACCCGCTCCCGAGCGTCATCACGGTCGCGGGGCGCGAGGTGGTGCTCACGTCGTCCGGCGCGGCCGACGGCGGACCCGGCCCGGGCGAGCGCCTCTCGTCGCTGGCGCTGCGCCAGCGGATCCTCAGCGAGGCCGCGGTGCGGCTGCTCGACACCGGCCGGCGCTCACCCCTGGTGCTGACGCTGCCGCTGGGCTGGGTGCCCGACGGCGACCCGGCCGACTTCTTCGAGGGCCTGTCCACCGACTGGGTCGACCTCGACACCGTGGCGGAGGCGACGGCCGACCGGCGCCCGCGGGCGGTCGACCCCGAGGAGCTGACCTACCCCGACTCCCAGCTCGAGGCCGAGCTCGGCCCCGTCGACCTCGCGGCCGTGACCGAGCTGGTCGAGGCGGGCCAGCACCTGCAGGACCTGCTCACCTTCAACGACCGGGTCGGCTCGGTGGTCTCCGCCGAGGCCTACCCGACCGCCTCCTACCTGACCCGCCCGATCCGGGCGGCCGCGCTGCGCTCGGCCCAGGCCGCCACGGCCGACGTCCGAGACCTGCTGGGCGCGGTCGAGGTCAGCGCCCCCCCGGGCGTGACCCTGTCGAGCGCCAGCGGCCGGCTGCCGGCGACCATCACCAACAACCTCGACCAGACCGTGACCGTGCGACTCGACGCCCGCTCCGACCAGCCGATGACGCTGCGGGTCCCCGAGAGCATCGAGGTCCCGCCCGAGAGCTCCACGACCGTGCTGCTCAACGCCACCACCGAGCAGCAGGGCGTGCACAACGTGACCCTGGTGCTCACCGACGTCAACGACGTCCCGCTCGGCGACGTCGACGTCGTGCCGATCCGGGCCGCGCAGGTCAGCCGGGTGATCTGGCTGATCATGGGCGCCGGCGCCGCGCTGCTGCTCGCGGCGATCGTGGTGCGGCTCGTGCGCCGCGTGCGTGCGGCCAGCACCGCCGGCACGGGCACCGGCACGACGCAGGAGCAGGCGTGAGCACCAGCACCGACGAGGAGCGCTCGAGCATCCTCGGCTCGTCGGCCGTGATGGCCGCCGGCACCACCTTCTCGCGGTTGAGCGGCTTCATCCGGGCCACGCTGCTGGCCGCGGCGCTCGGCAACCTGCTGCACGCCGACGCGTTCAACATCGCCAACACGATCCCGAACATGCTCTACATCCTGCTGGCCGGCGGCGTGTTCAACGCCGTGCTGGTGCCCCAGCTGGTGCGGGCGCTGCAGCACGACGACGACGGGGGCGCGGCCTACACCAACCGGATCGTGACGCTGGCCGGGCTCTTCCTGGCCGCGGTGACGGTGCTGCTGGTCGTCGCCGCCCCGCTGGTGGTCGGCCTCTACACGACCGACTGGCCGCCCGAGGTGCGCGAGTCGACGGTCGACTTCGCCCGCTACTGCCTGCCGCAGGTCTTCTTCTACGGCATGTTCGTGCTGGTCGGGCAGATCCTCAACGCCCGCGGCACGTTCGGCCCGATGATGTGGGCGCCGATCGCCAACAACGTGGTGGCGGTGGCCACCCTGGTGGTCTACCTGCTGGTCTTCGGCGCCGCCCGGGAGTCCGAGCAGTTCGCCGGGTTCAGCACCTCCCAGGAGCTGCTGCTGGGCCTGGGCTCCACCGCCGGCATCGTGCTCCAGCTGCTGGTGCTGCTGCCCTACCTGCGTCGCGCCGGCTTCCGCTACGCCCCGCGCTTCGACTTCCGCGGCACGGGGCTGGGCCACACCCTGCGCCTGGGCGGCTGGACGGTCGGCTTCGTGGTGGTCAACCAGGCGGCGTACACGGTGGTCATCAACCTGGCCTCCACCGGCACCGCGGCCGGTGACCCCGACGGCACCGGCGCCACCGTCTACTCCGCGGCGTTCCTGATCGTGATGGTCCCGCACTCGATCATCACGGTCTCGCTGGCCACCGCCATCCTCCCGCGCCTCTCGGCGCGCGCCGCGGGCGGCGAGCTGCGGGCGCTGGGCGAGACGCTGTCGTCGACGCTGCGCACCGCGCTCGCGGTGATCGTGCCGTTCGCGGCGCTGCTGCCGCTGCTGGCCCCCGACCTGCCCCGCATCCTCTTCGGCTACGGCGCCGCCGCCGACACCGTCGGCAACTACGTGACGACGCTGGCCCTCTTCGGGCCGGGCCTTGTCTTCTTCACCGTGCACTACGTGGTGCTGCGCGGCTTCTACTCGCTCGAGCAGACCCGCACCGTCTTCTTCGTGCAGTGCGCGGTCGGCGCCACCAACGTGGCCGTCGCCCTCGCCCTGGTGCTCAACACCGGCCCCGCGGCCACCGCGCCCTCGCTGGTGCTCGCCTACGCGGCGGCGTACGCCGTCGGCTCGGCCGTGTCGTGGACGGTGCTCTCGCGCCGGGTCGGCGGGCTGGGCGGCCCGGCGCTGCTGCGCTTCGCGGTGCGCACGCTGCTGGTGGTCGCGCTCAGCACCGCGGTCGCCGGTGCGGTGGCCTGGGGCCTGCACCAGGTCGGGCCCGAGCAGAGCCGGCTGATGGCCGGGCTGCGGGTCGTGGTGACCGGTGCGGTCGACGTCGGGGTCTTCCTGGTGCTGGCCCGTCTGGTGCGGCTGCGCGAGGTCACCGACGTGCTGCGCACCCTCACCCGCCGCGCCCCCGCCCCGCAGCGGGACTGACCCCCCTACGATGGCCGGAAGCCCGGTGCCCGCACCCGACCAGCACTGCTGGTCGCTGGGGTTCCCGGGCCGTCCGTCCACCCGCCGAGCCCCCGCGAAGGAGCGCAGTGCCCCACTCGATCCGGCCCGGTGACCTCCTCGCCGGCCGGTACCGGCTCGTCGACCTGCTCAGCGAGAGCGGGACGGGGCGGTTCTGGCGCGCCCACGACCGGATCCTCGAGCGGCACGTGGCGCTGCACGTCATCGCCGCCGACGACCCCCGCGCCGAGGGCCTGCTGACCGCGGCCCGTCGCTCGGCGACGGTGCTCGACCCGCACATCCTGCGGGTGCTCGACGCCGAGCAGGTCGACGGCCTCTGCTACGTCGTCAACGAGTGGGGCACCGGCACCTCCCTCGACATCATGCTCGGCGCCGGCGGGGTGCTCTCGCCGCGCCGCGCGGCCTGGCTGGTCTCCGAGGTGGGGGCCGCGGCCACCGTGGCCCACGCCGCCGGGGTGGCCCACGGCCGGCTGAACCCCGAGAACGTCCTGGTCGACCTGCACGGCTCGATCCGGGTCATCGGCTGGTGCGTCGACGCCGCGCTGCACGGCATCCCCGAGGGTCGCGTCGAGGACGACGTCGACGACCTCGCGGGGCTGCTGTACGCCGCCCTGACCGGCCGCTGGGCCGGGGCCTCCGACTCCGCCGTGCCCTCCGCGCCGCGCGAGCACGGCCGGGTGCTGCGACCGCGCCAGGTGCGCGCCGGCATCCCGCGCCCGCTCGACGTGCTCTGCGACGAGGTGCTCGACCTGTCCGGCCGGGGCCGCGGGCTGCGCGCCCCGGAGTCGGCGCGGGGCCTGACCGCGGCCCTGGAGGACTTCGTCGGCGACCCGACCGGCATCCCCGAGTCGCTGGTCGAGCGGCTGGTCAGCCGCGGCACCGGCCCGGTGCGCTTCAGCGCGGTGCCCGAGCTGGGGCTGCGCCCGGCCGACGAGCCGGAGGTGGAGCCGACCCGGTTGGTGCGGGTCGAGGACCTGCCGCGCGACGAGCCGACGATCGCGGTCCCGGTCGACGCGCCCACCGAGGCCACCGACACCACGGAGGCCACGGACACCTCGGGGCCGGACGTCGACGGGCCGACGGTCGTGACGGAGCTCCCCGACGAGGCCGACACCGCCGCCGACGCGGGCACCGACACGGACGCAGGGTCCGATCCGGTGCCGGACCCCGGCGACCCGCCCGCCCCGTCGTCGGTCGACCTGCCCACCGAGGCCGGCCTGCCGTCGTTCGACGACCAGGAGAGCCGCAGCCACCGGCCGGCGCCGGGCCCGCCTCCCCCGCCGCTCGAGGAGCCGACCCCGCGGCCCCTCTTCGCCCCCGACCCCCCGGACGGCACCCCCGCACGACGGGCCCGCCCCGGGGCCGCGGCCTCGACGGGGGCCGGCGACTTCTGGCCCTGGGACACCGGTACCGGCCACGGCACGGGCGTGGGTGCCGCCGGCGGGGCCACTGGGTGGGGATCGATGACGCGGACCGGCAGCGGTGTCCTCGACGACGGGGTCCCGCCCGACAACGACCAGGTGCCCGGGCGCAGCATGCTCCGGCTGGCCGCGCTCCTGCTGGTCGGCCTGCTGCTGGTGGTCGCGGTGGCCGTCGCCTTCAACCTGGGTCGGGGCCGGACGCCGTTGGGCGCGGTCCCCGACGACGAGCCCACGCCCACCACCGGATCCTCCGCCACGCCCTCGGCCCCGCCCGAGCCGATCTCCGGCCTCGGCGCCACCGACCTCGACCCCCAGGCCCAGCCGTCCGAGGAGAACCCCGAGCTGACGCCGGCCGCGGTCGACGGCGACCCCTCGACCGCCTGGCGCACCGAGACCTACCGGCAGGACCTCGGCCCGGCCGGGCTCAAGACCGGCGTCGGCCTGGTGGTCGACCTGGGCGGGTCGGCCGAGGTCCGCACGGTCGAGCTCGACCTGGTCGCCGCGGGCGCCCAGGTGCAGGTGTACGTCACCGACGAGGCGCCCTCCGACGTGGCGGGCCTCGAGCCGGTCGCCGAGGTCACCGCCGGCACGCAGGAGTCCATCGAGCTCGACGAGACGGTCACCGGCAGCCACGTCACGATCTGGTTCACCTCCCTGCCCGACGTCGGCGACGGGTTCCGCGTCGAGGTCTCCGAGATCCGGGTGCTCGGGTGAGCACCCGGTGAGGGGGCACCGCCAGGACGCCCGGCCGCTGGCCGAGCTCGACGACCGCGCCCTGCTGGCCGCCCACGTGGCGGGCCGCGAGGGCGCCTTCGGCGAGCTCTTCGGCCGGCACCGCGACCGGTTGTGGGCGGTCGCCCTGCGCACCACCGGGCACCCCGAGGACGCCGCCGACGGGCTGCAGGACGCCATGGTCGCCGCCTACCGGCGCGCCGGCTCGTTCCGCGGCGACGCCGCGGTCACCACCTGGCTGCACCGCATCGTGGTCAACGCCTGCCTCGACCGGCTCCGGGCCGCCCGCGTGCGGCGCGCCGACGCGCTGCCCGACGACCTCGAGGAGTACGGCGGGCGCGGCGACCTGCGCACCGCCACCTCCGAGACCGAGGACCCCGCCGAGCACTCGGTGCGCGAGGAGCGCCGGCGGGCGGTCCTCGACGCGCTGGCCACGCTCGGTGCCGACCAGCGGGCCGCGATCGTGCTGGTCGACATGGAGGGCTACCCGGTCGCCGAGGCCGCCCGCATCCTCGACGTGGCGGTCGGCACCGTGAAGTCGCGCTGCTCGCGGGGCCGGGCCCGGCTGGCGACGTCGCTCGCGGACCTGCTCACCGACGACGCCGGCGGCCGTGACGAGCCGCACGTCGCGCCTGCGGGGAACCCCGAGGCGGCCCCGCCCGTCCGACCTGACGACCCGCGCGGACCACCCGCTCCACGCCCCCGGCCCTAGCCGGACCCCGGGCCCGTGGCCGAGCCGGACGTGAGCGGGTGGCCGACCCCGGCCACCGGCCGCCGCGGGCCACGGGTGAGGATGGTCCGTCGCACCGGCGGTCCGCACGGCCCCCGGGCGAACCCGCAGCACGACCCCACGGCACGACCCCAGCACGACGAGAAGCAGACGAGGAGGCGCGATGTCAGGGCACCCCGCACCCTCCCCCGAGGAGGAGCTGCGCCTGCGCCGGCTCCTGGCCGACGCCCGCCACGAGGCGCCGCTGCCCGCCGACGTCGCCGCCCGCCTCGACGAGGTGCTCGGCCGCCTCGAGGCCGGCGAGGACGTGCCCAGCGGGATGAGCGGCACCGGGGTGCTCGAGCTGACCGCCGCCCGGCGCCGTCGGGCGGCCTCGATGCTGGTGGCCGCGGCCGCGGTGATCGCGGTCGGCATCGGCCTCGGGCAGGTCGTCGACCTGTCGGGCGGATCCGGTGACGACGCCTCCAGCGGTCAGGCCGTCTCCGGGACCGCCGACCGCGACACCTCGGCCCCCGACCGCGGCGAGACCAGCCCGGAGGCCCTCGCCGAGGACGGTCTCGCCGGCGCGTCCGAGAGCGGCCCCGCCTCGGGCGAGACGTTCAGCCGGCTCGAGCCGTCCCGCGGCGTGGTGGTCGTCGACCGGCGCCTGGCGCGGGTCGGCGACGACTCCTTCGGCGACGACGCCGCGGTCGTGCAGCGTCGGGCCATCGCAGTCGGCGGCGGCGCCTCCGCCCGGGTCGCGCGGCTGCGTGCCGCCCCCCGCCCCGTCGCGCGGCGCTGGCAGGACTGCGCCCCGGCCGAGTGGGGCCCGGGCCTGCCCGTCGCGGTGCTGTACGACGGCGAGCCGGCCGTGCTGGCCTTCCGGGCGCCGGCGGGCGACAGCCAGGTGGTCGACCTGCTCCAGTGCGGCACCGGAGGGGTGCTGCGCAGCACCACGCTCCCGCGCCGCTGAGACCTGCACCACCCTGGCGGGACCGCCCGGGAATGCCGCTCGCCTAGGATCGGTTGGACCCGACGGACCGGGAACCGGTCCACCCCCAGACCGAGGAGCAGCTGGACGCATGTCCGAGAACGACATCCGCAACGTGATCATCATCGGCTCGGGCCCCGCCGGGTACACCGCGGCGGTCTACGCCGCCCGCGCCAACCTGCACCCCCTGGTGTTCGAGGGCTCCGTCACCGCCGGCGGCGCGCTGATGAACACCACCGAGGTCGAGAACTTCCCCGGGTTCCGCGACGGCATCATGGGCCCGGCCCTGATGGACGAGATGCGCGGCCAGGCCGAGCGCTTCGGCGCCGAGCTGGTGGCCGACGACGTCGTCGAGGTCGAGCTGGGCGGCGAGGTGAAGACGGTGCGCACCGCCACCGACACCCACCGCGCCCGCGCGGTCATCCTCGCGACCGGCTCGGGCTACCGCGAGCTGGGCCTGCCCCGCGAGAAGGAGCTCTCGGGCCGCGGCGTGTCCTGGTGCGCCACCTGCGACGGCTTCTTCTTCCGCGACCAGCACATCGCCGTGGTCGGCGGAGGTGACTCCGCGATCGAGGAGGCCACCTTCCTGACCCGCTTCGGCTCGAAGGTCTCCCTGATCGTGCGCCGTGACGAGCTGCGTGCCTCCAAGATCATGCAGGAGCGGGCGTTCGCCGACCCCAAGCTCGAGATCCTCTGGAACACCAAGGTCGCCGAGCTCCACGGCGCCGAGAAGCTCGAGTCGCTGACCGTGGAGGACACCACGACCGGCGAGCAGCGTCCTCTCGACGCCACCGGGCTGTTCGTCGCCATCGGCCACGACCCGCGCTCGGAGCTGCTGCACGGCCAGATCGACCTCGACGAGAACGGCTACGTGCTGGCCCAGCACCCGAACACCGGCACCAACCAGCCCGGCGTCTTCGCGTGCGGTGACCTCGTCGACCACCAGTACCGCCAGGCGATCACCGCCGCCGGCACCGGCTGCGCGGCCGCCCTCGACGCCGAGCGCTACCTCGCCGAGCTCGAGCACGTCGCCTCCTCCCCCGCCGAGGCGCAGGCTCGCGCCGACGCGGAGGCCGAGACCGTCAACGCCTGAGCCGCCCGGCCGCCGGACCAGCGGGGCCCCTGGAACACCACGGCCCCGCCCGGCGTTCTCCGCACGACACGCAGCGCAGCACCCAGCTCACCACCCCGACAGCAACCCAGATCCCGAAAGGTCCCACCATGGGCAACATCTCCGCCGTGACCGACGCCGAGTTCGACCAGACGGTCCTGATGGCCGACAAGCCGGTCCTCGTGGACTTCTGGGCCGAGTGGTGCGGTCCGTGCCGCCAGGTCGCCCCGATCCTCGACGAGCTCGCCGGCGCGCACGGCGACAAGATCACGTTCCTGAAGATGAACGTCGACGAGAACCCGGTGACCCCCTCGTCCTACCGCGTCACGGGCATCCCGACGATCAACGTCTACCAGGGCGGCCAGGTCGTGAAGACCATCGTCGGCGCCCGCCCGAAGGCCGCACTGCTCAAGGAGCTCGCGGACTTCATCTGAGCGGTCCCCGCTCCGGCTCGAGCCCCCGTCGCCTCACGGTGCCGGGGGCTCGCTGCGTTCGGCCGCCGGCACCGAGGCCGGACGCACCACGCCGCGCAGCCGCTCGATGGCCGCCTCCACCTCGTCGCGCCAGCTCAGCGCCGAGCGCAGGTCCATCCGCATCCGCGGCGTCGACGGGTGCGGACGCTGGGTGCCGAACCCCACCCCGCCCAGGAAGCCCACCGGCAGGGCGCAACGGGCCACCCTGTGGCCCCCCGGACCCGGCCCGGGGCCCGCGGGCCCGCCGGTGCGCCCGAAGGCCTCCACGGCGCGGATCCCGCCGCGGCCCAGCAGGTCGCGAGCCATCGCCTGCACCAGCACCCGGCCCAGCCCCCCGCCCGCGTGCGCCGGGTCGACGTACCCGCTGACGAGCAGCACCGCGTCGGGAGAGACCGGTGAGGTCGCGAACGCGTCGGCACCGGGCACCAGCGCGGGCGGGGCGTAGACGAGGTGGCCGACCGGCCGCCCGTCGACGAGCACCACGCGTCCGCACGAGCCCCACTCGCGCAGCACCCGCGAGAGCCAGGCCGCGCGCTCGTCGGCGCTCTCCTGCTGGGTGCACGCGCGCGAGCGCCGCACCGGGTCGAGCTGCCATGCCGCGCAGCTGCGGCACGGCGCGTCGAGCTGCTCGTGCAGGTCCAGCGTCAGCCGGACGACCCTGCGCGCCACCCACCTCACCTGCCTCGCCGACGACTGTGAGCCGATCGACCCGCCCACCACGCGATCCGCGCGTGCACACGGGCCCGGCATCCCTCATGCTAGACCTGTCATGGACTCCTCACCCGCGCGCTCGCAGACCCGTCTCGACTCCTTCGTGGACCGCTACGCCGCGCGCACCGCCGGCATGACCGCCTCCGAGATCCGCGCGCTCTTCGCCGTCGCCTCGCGCCCCGAGGTCGTCTCGCTGGCCGGTGGCATGCCCAACATCTCGGGGCTGCCGCTCGACGTGGTCGGCGGTGCGATCGGCGAGCTCGTGCAGCACCAGGGCACCGTGGCGATGCAGTACGGATCGGGGCAGGGGGTGCCCGAGCTGCGCGAGCAGATCACCGACGTGATGCGGCTCGAGGGCATCGAGGCGCACCCCGACGACGTCGTGGTCACGGTCGGCTCCCAGCAGGCCGTCGACCTGGTCACGCGGGTCTTCTGCGACCCCGGCGACGTGGTGATCTGCGAGGCGCCGTCGTACGTCGGCGCGCTGGGCGTCTTCCGCGCCTACCAGGCCGAGGTCGTGCACGCCGAGATGGACGCCCACGGGCTGGTGCCCGAGGCGCTGCGCCAGGCCATCGCGTCGGTCAAGGCGGCCGGCAAGACGATCAAGTTCCTCTACACGATCCCCAACTTCCACAACCCCGCCGGCGTGACCATGTCGGCGCAGCGCCGCACCGAGGTGCTCGAGATCTGCCGCGAGGAGGGCGTGCTGATCCTCGAGGACAACCCCTACGGCCTCCTCGGCTTCGAGCGCGAGCCGCTGCGGGCGCTGCGCGCCGACGAGGCGGACACGGTGATCTACCTCGGCTCGTTCTCCAAGACCTTCGCCCCCGGCTTCCGGGTCGGCTGGGCGCTGGCCCCGCACCCGGTGCGCGAGAAGCTGGTGCTGGCCCAGGAGTCCGCGACCCTGTGCCCGCCGCAGTTCTCCCAGATGGCGGTCTCGGCCTACCTCGCCAAGCACGACTGGGTCGGCCAGATCAAGCAGTTCCGCGAGATGTACCGCGAGCGCCGCGACGCGATGACCTCGGCCCTCGACGACCTGATGCCCGACGGGTGCAGCTGGAACGTCCCGGAGGGCGGCTTCTACGTGTGGCTCACCCTGCCCCCCGGCATCGACGCCAAGGCGATGCTGCCGCGTGCGGTCACGGCCCGGGTCGCCTACGTGCCCGGCACCGCGTTCTACGCCGACGGCTTCGGCTCCAGCGCGATGCGGCTGTCGTTCTGCTACCCCACCCCCGAGCGGATCCGCGAGGGCGTGCGTCGCCTCGCCGGGGTGCTGGAGGCCGAGATGGAGCTGCGCGCCACCTTCGGCGCCACGCTCCCCGAGCGCGGGCTCCCGGCCGGGTACGACGCCCCCGGCACCGACGTCACCTGAGCCGGGCGCGGCGGGCGCGTGCTGCTGCCCGGGGGCATGGCAGGATCGGGCCTGTGCTGGACCTGACCTATCCCCCGATCATCCTCGCCGCCAAGACCGGTTTCCGGCTGCTGGGCCAGCGCATCACGATGACGGGCACCGAGCACGTGCCCCGTGAGGGCGGGGTGCTGCTGGCCTGCAACCACGTGGGCTACGTCGACTTCGTGTACGGCGGCCTCGCGGCGAACCCCTCGGGACGCCTGGTGCGCTTCATGGCCAAGCGCGAGATCTTCGACCACCCGCTGGGTGGGCCGCTGATGCGCTCCCTGCACCACATCGAGGTCGACCGCGGTGAGGGGCTGGCCTCCTTCCACACCGCCGTCGACTTCCTGCGCCGCGGCGAGGCCGTCGGGATCTTCCCCGAGGCCACCATCTCCCGCTCGATGGACCTCAAGGAGTTCAAGACCGGGGCAGTGCGCATCGCCGCCGAGGCCGGGGTGCCGATCGTGCCGGTGATCCTCTGGGGCACCCAACGGATGATGACCAAGGACCACCCCCGCGACTTCTCACGAGGCAAGACCATCTCGTTGAGCGTCGGCGAGCCGCTGCACCCCGACGGCAGCGACCCGGTCGCGGAGACCGCGCAGCTGCGCGAGCGGATGTCGACCATGCTCGACGCCGCGGTGGCGGCGTACCCGGCCGACGAGCAGCCGCCCGGCTCGTGGTGGGTGCCGGCCCGCCTCGGCGGCAGCGCCCCCACCCCCGACGAGGCGGCCCGCCTCGACGCGGAGGAGAAGCGCGCCCGCGCAGCCAAGCGTGCCGCGAAGCGCGCTGCTGAGTGATCGCGGCGGGAGTTTCATCGGCCGACCGATGAACCTCCCGGGTGGCCGATGAAGTTTCGTCGTCCACCCGGGAGTTCCGTGCTGCACCAGCGCTTGCTGTGGCTTTGTCGACAAACCGTCTTCGTGGGGCGATCGACCACTCGGGTCGCCTTGCGCGTGGCTCGACCGGCCCGACGACGGCCGCGACCGTGCCGACACCGCCCCCGCCCGCACTCCTGGTGGTGACCCGGGGTCGGAGTCCTACCTCGATCACCGCACCCGAGAGCTAGCTGTACTCGGCTGACACGTTCATGACAGCCGGCTGATCGGGGGCAGGCCTCCGATGGCTGAGTGGCGTCGGCCAGTGTTGTAGAACTCAAGCCAGGGGGCCAGTGCTGCTGTTCGGTCGGCGTTGGTCAAGAAGATCTGGCTGTAGGCCCATTCGATCTGCATGGTCCGGTTGAGGCGCTCTACCTTGCCGTTCTGCCATGGGCAGTGAGGGCGGATGAACACGTGCTTGGCGTCGAGGATCGTCATGGCGGCTGCGACGTCGTTGGATCGGCTGTAGCTGAGGTGGTTGTCAGTCATGACTCGCTCGATCCGGGTGATCCCGAAGCGGGCGAAGTAGGTCGCTGCCCGCAGCAGGAAAGCCCCACAGGTTGCACCCTTCTCGTCGTCGAGGACCTCGGAGTAGGCCAGGCGCGAGTGGTCGTCGACGAGGGAGTGCACGTAGTCGAACCCGACCGGGTTTCGCTTCATCTGTGCGGTTGAACCCATCGCCCGGCCGTGGGCCCTCCATCCGCCGCCGTCGCGGATCCGGCCGACCTTCTTGACGTCCATGTGCACCAGCGACCCTGGATAGGGGTGCTCGTAACGGATTGCGGTGGTCTTGCTGGCGCGGATCACCTCGCCGGTCAGCGGGTCGCATTCGCGCAGGTACGGGACGCCGTGGCGGCGCAGGATCGCCGACACCGTCCGCGCCGGGATGCCGAGCTCGGGTCCGATCCAGTCCTGTCCACGCCGCTTGTCGCGACGCAACTGAAGGACGGTTTGCTCACCAACGGCCGTGGTCCGCCGCGGGCACCGTCGTGGTCCCGAGGACCTGTCGAGCAGACCAGCCGGGCCTTCGGCCCGGAAGCGGGCGACCCACCGGTGGGCGCACTGGCGCGATACGCCGAGTTCCTTTGCCACGTGGGCGACCGGGCGGCCGTGGGTGATGACGCGTTCGACAAGCAGTCGACGGCCATGTGGGGTCAGCCGAGCGTTAGCGTGGGTCACGAGGGCCTCCTGGGCGAGCGGACGACTTAGACTTCTCCACTAAGACGGGAGGTTCTCCTCGTTCACAAGACCCAGACCGTCACCAACGTTGCTGCCGAGTACAGCTAGTCCTTGGAGACGG
>JBFGFQ010000065.1:0-13876 GCA_041579495.1 Nocardioides sp. | reverse complement strand
GTCCTCAGCCCACGACCCGAACCACGACCCGAACCACGACCCGAACCACGACCCGGACCACGACCGGCTCAGCAGGCGTGACCGGGCAGGCTCACCCGAGCAGCCCCAGCGCCGCGTCGACGACCGCGGCCACGTCGAGGCCGTGCAGCCGGTAGGCGTCGTCGAGCCCGGAGGACTGCCCGAACTCCTCCACGCCCAGGCAGCGGATCCGGTCGCCGCGGGCGCCGGCGAGGAACGACAGCGTGTGCGGGTGCCCGTCGAGCACGGTCACGAGCGGCGCCGGGGCCGAGGCCGGCAGCAGCTCGGCCAGGATGTCGCCGCCGGTGCCGCCGCCGCGGCGACCGCGCTGCTGGAAGGAGCGGAAGACCAGGTCGGGGCTGGTCAGGCAGACCACGCCGGCGCGCACGCCCTGCCCGCGCAGGCTCTCCGCCGCGGCCAGCACCTCGGGCATGATCGCGCCGACGCCCACGAGCGTCACCTGCTCCTCGTCGAGCGCGTGCTCGGCCGGCAGGCGGTAGCCGCCGGCGACCGCCTGCCGGCGGCGGCGCTCCACCAGCGCCGGGTCGTCGGGCAGCTCGGCGAGCGTCGGGTCGAGCGGGCGCGTGGAGAGCCGGAAGTACGCCGACGTGCCGCCCGGCACGCCGACGGAGTCCATCGCGGCCAGGAAGCACCACTCCAGGTCCTGCGCGAACGCCGGCTCCCACGCGGTGCAGCCCGGCTGCTCCAGCCCGATCGAGGGGGTGGTGATCGACTGGTGCGCGCCGCCCTCGGGGGCCAGCGTGACGCCCGACGGGGTGCCGACCAGGATCGACTGCCCGCCGGAGTAGATGCCGTACGACCACGGCTCGAGCGCCCGCGAGACGAAGGGGTCGTAGATCGTGGCGATCGGGATCAGCCGCTCGCCCCACCGCGACCAGGTCGCGCCCAGCTCGCCGAGCAGCGAGACCAGGTTGACCTCGGCGATGCCGAGCTCGATGTGCTGCCCGTCCTGGTGCTCCGACCAGCGCAGCAGCCGCTCGGTGTCGTCGGCGAACCAGTCGCGACGGTCCTCCACCGACCACACCCCGGCCTTGTTGATCCAGCCGCCCAGGTTGGTCGAGGAGGCCACGTCGGGGCTGCAGGTGACCACCCGCGCGGCCACTGCGGGCGCGTCGCGGTGCAGGTCGGCCAGCAGCCGGCCCAGCGCCGCCTGGGTCGAGACCGGCCGCTTGTGGGCATGGCCCAGCGCGACCGGCACCGGGAGCGGGGTCGTCGGCGGCTGCGGCGTACGACGCAGGGCCGCGGCGCGCTGCTCGCACAGCTCGGCGGCGGCGCTGCCCGCCTCGAAGCGCGTCCACGGCGCCGACCGGTCGCCGCCGGTCCGCTCGGCGAGGGCGTCCATCTGGGCGGGCGTCAGCAGCGCGGAGTGATTGTTGGGGTGGCCCTCGGTGGGCAGGCCCCGGCCCTTGATCGTGTAGGCGAACACGACCGTGGGCCGGTCGTCGGCGACGTCGCGGAAGGTGTCGACCAGCAGCCCGAGGTCGTGCCCGCCGAGGTCGCGCACCAGCTCGGCCAGGTCGTCGGCGTCCAGGGACTCCACGAGCCCGCGCAGCCCGGCCGAGGCCGACCAGGCCTCCGAGCCGGCCAGCAACCGCTCGGCGAGCTCGTCGGTGCCGGCGCGCAGCATCCGCTGGTACTCCTCGTTGGGCATCTCCTCCAGCCGCGTGCGCAGCTCGGCGCCGCCCGGGCGCTCGAAGAGCTCGCTGATGCGCCGGCCCCACTTGATCGTGACGACCTGCCAGCCGGCGGCCGCGAACATGCCGGCCAGCCGGGCGATCTGCAGCTCGGGCACGACCCGGTCGAGCGACTGCCGGTTGACGTCGACGACCCACAGCACCTCGCCGAGGCGGGCCACGGCGGGGTCGGCGACGGCCTCCCAGATCGCGCCCTCGTCGAGCTCGGCGTCACCGAGCAGGCTGACGAAGCGGCCCGCCGGGGGAGCGTCGGCGAAGCGGGAGGCGACGTAGCGGTGCGACATCGCCGCCCACAGCGCGGCGGTGGCCCCGATGCCGACCGAGCCGGTGGAGAAGTCGACGGTGTCGGGGTCCTTGAGTCGCGAGGGGTAGGACTGCAGCCCGCCCTTGGCCCGCAGCGTCGGCAGGTAGGCCTCGTCGAGGTCGCCGAGCAGGTAGTTGAGCGCGTGCAGCACCGGCGAGGCGTGCGGCTTGACCGAGACCCGGTCGTCGCGCTCGAGCTCGGCGAACCACAGCGCCACCATGATGTCGACCATCGAGGCCGACGAGGCCTGGTGGCCACCGACCTTGACGCCGCTGTCGTTGGGGCGCCCCGCGTTGGCGGCGTCGACGATCGAGGTCGTCAGCCACAGCACACGGCGCGAGACCTCGCGCAGCAGGGCAGGGTCGGGAGTGGTCACGGGTGCTCCTCCGGAGGGGCCGGTCAGACGCCCACGGGCTGGCGCGTCTGGATGCTCGGGCGACACTGTGCCACCGACCCGGATCCTGCCACCGAGGTGGCGTCCAGCGCGGCGACGAGGTCGTCGACGAGGTCGAGCGGGTCCTCCAGCCCGACCGAGAGCCGTACGACGCCCGCGCCGGGCCGTGCGTGCGCGGCGACCGGGCGGTGGGTCAGCGCCGCGGGGTGCTGGATCAGCGAGTCGACGCCGCCCAGCGACACCGCGTGGGTGAACAGCGAGACCGCCGACGTCATCCGCGCCGCGGCGTCGTACCCGCCGTGCAGGGTCATCGCGACCATCGCGCCGGGCCCGCGCATCTGGGTGCCGACGAGGCCGCGGGGGTCGTCGAGGCCGGGGTAGTGCACGGTCGCGACCTCGGGGCGGCCCTGGAGGACCTCGACGAGGCGGCGCGCGCCGTCCTGCTGGGCGCGCACCCGCAGCGGCAGGGTGGCCAGGCCGCGGTGCAGCAGGTAGGCGCCGAGCGGGTGCAGGATGCCGCCGGTCACCGCGCGCACCTGGCGCAGCCCGTTGGCGGTCTCCTCGTCGCAGGCGATGACGCCGCCGACCACGTCGCCGTGGCCGCCGAGGTACTTGGTGGCGCTGTGCAGCGCCATCGCCGCGCCCTGGTCGAGCGGGTTCTGCAGCACCGGGGTCGCGAAGGTGTTGTCGACCAGCACCGGCACGTCGCCGGCCGCGGCCACGGCCGCGCGGATGTCGAGCAGCTCGAGCGTCGGGTTGGCCGGGGTCTCCACGACGACCAGCGCGGTGTCGGGGCGCACGGTCGCGGCGATCTCGGCCTCGGTGCACCAGGTGACCTCGGTGCCGAGCAGGCCGGTGGAGAGCAGGTGGTCGGTGCCGCCGTACATCGGGCGGACCGCGACGACGTGGCGCTTGCCGGTCAGCATCGTGCGAGAGAGCACCGCGGCCGACATGGCGGCCATGCCCGAGGCGAACGCCACCGCCGACTCGGCGTGCTCGAGCGTGGCCAGCGCGGTCTCGAAGCGGGCCACGGTCGGGTTCCAGAGCCGCTGGTAGACGTGGCCGCCCTCGGTGGGGTGACCGCCGGTGGCCATCGACTCGTAGGACTCCCCGCCGGCGTCGAGGTCGGGCAGCGGGTTGGTGGAGGAGAGGTCGAGCGGCAGGGCGTGCACGCCGAGGCCGGTGAGGTCGTCACGGCCGCTGTGCACGGCCAGGGAGTCGGGACGCAGGCCGGCGGATCGCGAGGTGGGGTGCATGCGAGGATCGTGGCTGACATCTCGACACATCGGCAGCACCGTTGTCGAAGACGTAGCCTTGAGGGCATCTGGTTGCAGAAGCAGCAGGACCGACGTCGTCCCGAGGAGCCCGTGTTGCCCGGATCACAACCCGCCAAGGCGGCCGCCGCGGGACTCGACCCCCTCGACCTCGACATCCTGCGCGCGCTGGGGGCCGACGGGCGGCTCACCAACAAGGCGCTCGCCTCGCGGCTCGGGGTGGCGGAGTCGACCTGCGCCTACCGGGTGCGCTCGCTGCGCGACCGGGGCGTCATCGTCGGCACCAGCGTGCAGGTGCAGGTCGCCGCCCTGGGCTTCCCCTTGCAGGCCGTCATCAAGGTGCGTCTCGGCAGCCACGACGCCCAGCACGTCACGCGCCTGTACGACGCCCTCGTCGAGGCCCCGGGCGTGCTGCAGGCGCTGCACGTGGCCGGCGAGGACGACTTCCACCTGCTGGTCGCGGTCGCCGACCCCGAGGCGCTGCGCGACCTGGTGCTCGAGCACGTCACCGTGCACCCGGTGGTCCGCTCCACCGAGACCCAGCTGGTCTTCGAGCGCCGCAAGGGCCGCGGGGTGCTCTGACGAGCCTCAGAAGCCCGTGGTGCACCAGGGCGTCGGGCCGCCGTCGGCCATCGCCGCGAAGGTGTCGACCGCCGGGCCGGTGACCCGTCCGGCGGCGGCCATGGCGGTGACCGCGACGTCGCCGAGGTAGAGCGCGCCGAGGGTCTCGGCCGAGAGCCGCACCCCCGCCGGCTCGTCGGTACGCCGCACCGTCGCGGCGCCGCCGCCGGTGGTGACCCGCCAGCGCCCGGCCACGTGGCCCAGGGGGTCGTCGACCTCGAGCACGACGTCGCCGTCGCCGCTCCACGGCCGGGCCTCCAGGGCGATCGGCAGGTCCAGGACGCGCACCCACAGGGTGTCGTGCAGGGAGGTGGTGGTGACGACCCGCGGGTCGACGAGCGCGACCTCGAGGACGTCGTGCAGCGGGGCCCGGGCCCAGCGGACCTTCTCGACGAGGTCGATGTCGGCGACGAAGCGCCACAACCGCAGGTAGGCCGCCGTGGTGTCGGCGGCGATGTCGACGAGGTCGACCGCGGGGTCCTTGCGGTGCTCGCCGGTGTGCTTGAAGACCGCGTAGCCGTCGACCGCGCCCGCCTCGTCGAGGTGCAGCACCGCGCGCAGCATCTTGTCGGGGGCACCCTTGTCCCAGTCGTACTCGCCGGTCAGGAACATCTCGTAGAACGAGGGGCGCGACACGGCCCCGCGGGTGCGCCCGAGGTGCCGGGCGTAGACCTCGCGCACGTGCCGCCACGCCTCGACGGGCTCCACCATCTCCAGGCCGCCGCGGTCGTCGAGGTGGCGCAGCCCGAAGCGGGGACCGGTGTCGACCTCGACCCGCCGCCCGCGCACGGCCGGGCCGAAGCCGAAGCGGCCGTAGATCGAGCCCTCGGTCACGGTCAGCGCCGCCAGCGGGCGCCCCTGCGCCACGGCGTGGTCGAGGTCCTCGGTCATCAGGTGGCGCAGCAGCCCACGGCGACGGTGCGTGGGGGCCACCGTGACGTCGCTGATCATGTGCAGCCCGAGCGTGCGCCCGCCGCCGACGTCGATCGAGCCCGCCCAGCTGGAGAAGGTCGCCACCGGCATCGAGCCGCCCGCCACCCGGGTGGTCGGCCAGGCGCCGCGCAGCACCGCCCCGTCGTCGGCGGCGTGCTTGCGCCAGCGGCCGAACGCGTCGTCGTCGGCCCGGCCGTCGTGGAACCCGCGCGACAGCCCCTCGAGCCAGCCCCGCAGCACGCCCGCGTCGGTCGTCTCGTCGCCGGGCTCGAGGGTGCGGAAGGTCAGGTCGGCGTACGGCTCGCTCACCCCGCCACCCTAGGAGCACCGCCGGCCGGCCCTCCACGCGATATCCGCCCGCGCCGGCGGCCTAGGGTGTCGCCATGGCGAGGGCGAGCGCGGCCGAGGTGCAGGCGGGTGGGCGCGCGGTGCGGGTCTCGAGCCCCGACCGGGTCGTCTACGAGGCGACGGACCGCACCCCCGAGGTGACCAAGCTGATGGTCGCGCAGTACGTCGCCTCGGTCGAGGACGGCCTGATGCGCGCGCTGCGCGACCGGCCGACCGCGCTGGAGCGCTGGCCCTCGGGGGTGCGCGAGGGGATGCGGCTGGCGACCGGCCCGCAGGACTCCAAGGCCGAGGCGTTCTACCAGAAGCGGGTGCCCAAGGGGGCGCCCGACTACCTCGAGACCGCCACCGTCACCTTCCCTTCGGGGCGCACCGCCGACGAGATCTGCCCGACCGAGATCGCGGTGCCGGTGTGGTGCGCCCACATGGGCACCCTGACCTTCCACCCCTGGCCGGTGCGCCGCACCGACGACCCGGCCAGCCTCGACCACCCCGACGAGCTGCGCATCGACCTCGACCCGCAGCCCGGGACCGGCTTCGCCGACGCGGTGCGGGTGGCCGGCGTGGCCCGCGAGCTGCTCGCCGAGCTCGGGCTGTCGGCGTACGCCAAGACCTCGGGCAACCGCGGCGTGCACGTCTACGTGCGCATCGAGCCGCGCTGGGAGTTCACCGACGTGCGGCACGCCGCGATCGGGTTCGGTCGCGCCCTGGAGCGCCGCGACGAGCAGGTGACCACGGCCTGGTGGAAGGAGGAGCGCGGGGAACGGGTCTTCGTCGACTACAACCAGAACTGCCGCGACCGCACCATCGCCTCGGCGTACTCGCTGCGCCCGCTGCCCGGGGCGCCGGTCTCGACCCCGTTGGCCTGGGCCGACCTGGCGCAGGTGGACGACCCGCGCGAGCTCAACCTCTTCACGGTGCCCGAGCGGCTCGCCGACGGCGGTGACCCGTGGGCCGGCATCGACGACGAGGCGTTCTCGATCCAGCCGCTGCTCGACCTCTACGAGGAGCTGCCGGGCGGCGAGATGCCCTACCCGCCGGACCACCCGAAGATGCCGGGGGAGCCGCCGCGCGTGCAGCCGAGCAAGAAGGTGGCCGAGCACTGGGACGCCGAGGGCAACCGCGTCGAGGGCTGAGCCCCGCCCGCCGGCCGCGGGGTCGGAGATGGAGAGGGCCCGCCCGGCGGAGTCTCAGCTGCACCGGACGGGCTCCCGTCTCTGCGTCCGAGTCTCCCCCCGGATCCCCGGACGCCGTGGTCGGCTCGGGGCGAGTCCGCGTTCCCCCCAGAATCGCGGCATGCCCCCCGGTCCGACCGGGGAGGTCGCCCCCCGGCGACCTCGTGCCTCCACACTAGGAGGGAAAGTGCCGGGGTGGGTCCACGCCTCATCCACAATCGGTCCAGCGTTCGGTAACACCCGCGGGCGGTGCCGCCGGGCCGGGTGCGTCGGTCGCCCGCTGGTACTTTTCGCGCATGATGGTCTCGCACTCCTCGCGCGTGCTCTTCGTGCACGTGCAGAAGACCGGTGGCATCACGATCGACCGGATGCTGCAGGAGGCGCTGCCCGACTTCCAGTTCCTGCCCGGTCTCGGCGGGGGCCGGCACGCGCGGCTCGGTCCGGCGCTGCGCACCTACCCCGAGCTGTCGGAGTACTTCATCTTCGGTTTCGTCCGCAACCCGTGGGCCCGCCTGTACTCCTGGTGGGCGATGATCAAGCGGGCCGAGGCCGACGCCGCGGCGGGCGTCGAGAAGGCCGCCAACCAGATGGACCACAACCGGTTGTGGAGGCGGGTGCTGGCGACCTGCCCCGACTTCGAGGCGTTCGTGCTGCGCGGCACCCAGGAGCAGCGCGAGCTGCAGCGCACCCAGATCAGCTACCTGCGCGCCAAGCAGCGCGAGGCCGACTTCATCGGCCGCCAGGAGCGCTTCGACGCCGACCTGCACGAGGTCTTCGACCGGCTCGGCCTGGCCTGGCCGGGCACCACGGTGCACGCCAACACCGGCCCCAGCAGCGACTACCGGGTGCAGTACACCGACGAGATGCGTGACCGGGTCGCGGAGGTCTTCGCCGCCGACCTCGAGCGCTTCGGCTACGAGTTCTAGGCGGGCCCCGCGGGCCGGGCCCGCGCACGCCGCTCAGGCGCCGCTGATGCCCTCGGGCCCGCCGGCCTGCTCGTCGAAGGTCTCGTGCTCGAGCAGGTGCAGCACCGGCACGCCCAGCTTGCGGCGCGCCTGCGAGGTCCAGTCGAGGTGGAAGAACTCGGCGACCACGTGCGGGCGGGTCAGCACGATCGCCTCGCGGCCGTCGACGGCCGCGACCTCGGCGGTCAGCGCGTCGACGGGCGGGTCGGTGATGATCCGGCCGGTGGCGTCGGCGCCGGCGTCGTGCAGCCGCCTCAGGGTGGCGGCCAGCTCGGCCTCCGAGCGCTCGAGGCAGTCCTTGCGCACGGCCTCGAGGTCGATCTCCGACATCGTCATCGCCGGCGAGGCCAGCATCTCCCCGCCCGACAGCGAGCCCATCGCGGCCTCGACGCGCGCCGCGGCGTCCTCGAGCGGCAGCAGCACGTGGTAGCGGACCCGCTCGCCCTCCGCGGCCAGCTCGGCGTGCAGCGAGCGCACCTGGGTGGCGTCGGCGGGGGAGAGCGCCTTCTCGATCAGGAGCACCACGTCGTAGTCGGCCATGCCGCCATCCTAGTCCTGTCCGAGGACCTCACCGAGGTCGTAGCCGGCCACGTGGTCGAGCTGCTCGTAGCCGCAGGAGGCCGGGTCGCGGTCGTCGCGCCAGCGCTTGAAGTGGGCGGTGTGGCGGAAGCGGCGGCCCTCCATGTGGTCGTACTTGACCTCCAGCACCCGCTCCGGGCGCAGCGGCACGAAGGACAGGTCCTTGCCGGCGCTCCACCGGCTCTGGGTGCCGGGCACCCGGTCGGGGTTGGCGATCGCGCCCTCGTGCCAGCGCGCCCACGGGTGCTCGTCGATGGGGCAGGCCAGCCCGACCAGCTCGTCCCACAGCTCGGCGCGCCGCTTCTCGGTGAAGCTGGCGCTGACGCCGATGTGCTGCAGCACCGGCCCGTCGTCGCCCTCGCTCCACAGCCCCAGCAGCATGCTGCCCAGCAGCGGGCGCTCGGGGGTGGAGGTCTTGTGCTCGCGCATCCCGGCCAGCACCACGTCGGCGGTGCGCTCGTGCTTGATCTTCAGCATCGTGCGCGCGTTCTCGACGTACGCCGCCCCCAGCGGCTTGGCCACCACGCCGTCGAGCCCGGCGCCCTCGAACTGCTCCAGCCACCGCTCGGCCACGGCCGGGTCGGTGGTGGTGCGGGTCAGGTGGCAGGGCCCGCCCTGCGCGCCGGGCGCCGAGAGGTGGCCCAGCGCCTCCTCCAGCGCGGCGCGGCGCTCGGCGAAGGGCCGGTCGACGTACGACTCGTCACCGAGCGCGAGCAGGTCGAAGGCCACGAACCCGGCGGGGGTCTTCTCCGAGAGCATGTCGACGCGCGAGGCGGCGGGGTGGATGCGCTCCTGCAGCACCTCGAACTCCAGGCGCTGGCCGCCGTCGGGGGTCGGCAGCGCCACGAACACCTCGCCGTCGAGCACGCACCGCTGCGGCAGCTGCTCGCGCGCCGCCGCGACGAGCTCGGGGAAGTAGCGGGTCAGCGGCTTGGTGTTGCGGCTGGTCAGCTCGACCTCGTCGCCGTCCTTGAAGACCAGGCAGCGGAAGCCGTCCCACTTGGGCTCGAAGGACAGCCCGCCGTGCTTGTCGGGGTCGGGCACGCCTTTGACGGACTTGGCGAGCATCGGCCGCACCGGCGGCATCACGGGCAGGTCCACACGGGCGACCCTAGACCCGACCACCCCCACCCGTCGGGGCGCGCGGACCATAGGGTGGTGGCCGCATTCCCCGGTTGGTCTGCCGGCAGGGCCCGCCTGACTTTGAATCAGGACTAGCGACGTAGGTTCGACTCCTACCCGGGGAGCCATGGACCCCGCGGTGCGTCCAGCCCCGCGGATCAGTGGGCGATCAGCGCGAGATCACCGCGTGCGTGCCGGTGGCGCGCGCGATCACCCGCCCGTCCTGGACGACCTCGCCCTGGGTCGTGCAGATCCGGCCGCCCACGCTGGTGCAGGTGGCGGTGCACACCAGCGGCCGCCCGGCCACCCCGGCACGCAGGAACTGCGCGCTCAGCTGCACGTGCGGGGCGACCATGCCCTCGGGCCCGGCGGCGTGCACCGCCCAGCCGGTGGCGCTGTCGAGCAGCGCGCTGAGGTAGCCGCCGTGCAGGATGCCGCCGCCGTTGAGGTGCTCGGGGCCGGGGTCGGCCTCCACGACGGCGCCGTCGGCGTCGGCGCGCACCACCCGGAACCCGAGGTGCTGCGAGAACGGTCCGGGGTCTCCGACGGCGGTCATGGCGTCACCGTAGGGGAGTGGCGCGCCCCCGCGGGCTGCGGGCCTGCGCGGCACCCCGGGTAGGTTCGAGCCCGGTCCGCGAGCCCGCTCCCGGACCCCCGCCCCCTCTTCCGACCTGGAGAAGATCCCCGTGCTCCGACGCTCGCGTCCCCTGGCCGCCTTGTGCGCCACCGTCCTGCTGTCCGGTCTCGCGGCCTGCGGCTCCGAGTCCGACTCCGACGAGGGCGCCGACGCCGCCGCCGGCGGTGGCCTCGCCGAGGTGAGCTTCACCGGCGAGGTGGGCGAGAGCCTGACCGCCGAGTGGAGCAGCGAGATCGAGCAGCCCGACGAGACCCGGGTGGAGACCCTCGTCGAGGGCGACGGCGAGGAGATCGCCGACGGCGACACGGTGACCACCTACGTGTACGTCGGCAACGGCAGCACCCAGGAGGACGTCTTCAGCGACTACGACAACGGCGCCCCGGAGTCGATCCCCAACGACGAGCAGGTCGGCGAGGTCTTCCTCGAGATGATGGACGGCGCGACGTACGGCTCGCGGGTCGTGGCGGTGACCACGGCCGAGGACCTGCTGGGGCCCTCGGCCGAGTCCAACTCACTCGGCCTGGGTCTCGACGACAGCGTCGTGGTGGTGATGGACCTCGTGGAGCAGCAGGCGGTCTCCCCGGAGCCGACGAGCGACGAGGCCGAGGACGCCTCGCCCGACTCCCAGCCCAGCGTGGTGAGCGAGGGTGGCGACCCCGTCGGGCTGGACTTCTCCGGCATCGACGAGCCCGCGCTCGACGCCCCGGTGCAGCGGGTCGTGCTCGAGGAGGGCGACGGGCGCGAGGTGAAGGCCTCCGACACCGTCACCGTCGACTACCTGGGTGCGGTGTACGACGCCGACGCCCCGTTCGACGAGAGCTACTCGCGCGGCGAGCCGCTGGTCTCCCCGCTCAGCGGCCTGATCCCCGGCTGGAGCATCGGTCTCGACGGGGTCCCGGTCGGCAGCCGGGTGCTGCTGCAGATCCCGCCGGCCCTCGGGTACGGCACGCAGGGCAGCCCGCCGTCCATCCCCGGCAACGCCACGCTGTGGTTCCTGATCGACGTCGTCGCGGCCGAGTGACCCGCCGGGGCGAGGGCCGCGCTGCCCGAGCCGGGTTCACCTGCGGGCTCTACAGTGAGCCCGCTCCTTCCACCCGCTGATTCGGAGATCCCGTGGCCGACCCCGTCCTGCACGACCTGACCGTGATCGTCCTCGCCGCCGGCGGGGGGACGCGCATGCGGTCGAAGACCGCCAAGGTCCTGCACCCCATCGGGGGACGCAGCATGGTGGGCCACGTGCTGGTGGCGGTGCGCGGCTGCGCGCCGCGCCGGGTCGTGGCGGTGGTCGGCCACCAGCGCGAGCAGGTCGGCGCCCACATCGCCGAGCTGGCCCCCGAGGCGCTGCTGGCGGTGCAGGAGGAGCAGCGCGGCACCGGGCACGCCGTACGCGTGGCGGTCGAGGCGGCCGGCGCTCGTGAGGGCACCGTCCTGGTGGCCTACGGCGACACCCCGCTGCTGACCGCCGAGAGCCTGCGCACCTTCGTCGCCGAGCACGAGGCCGCCCAACGGGCGGTCAGCGTGCTGTCCGGCGTCGTCGACGACCCGTTCGGCTACGGGCGCGTCGTGCGCGACGAGGACGGCGAGGTCGTGGCGATCGTGGAGCAGAAGGACGCCACCCCCGAGCAGCGCGACATCCGCGAGATCAACTCCGGGATCATGGCCTTCGACGCCGCCTTCCTGCACGAGGCGCTGCCGCGGCTGCGCAACGACAACGCCAACGGCGAGTACTACCTGACCGACCTGCTCGGCCTGGCCCGCGAGGCCGGCCTCACGGTCGGCGCCCACCCGATCGACGACGTGCGCCAGACCGAGGGGGCCAACGACCGCGCCCAGCTCGCCGAGCTCGGCCGCGAGCTCAACGACCGCATCGTGCAGCGCTGGATGCGCGAGGGCGTCACGATCATGGACCCCGCCACCACCTGGATCGACGCCGACGTGGTGCTGGCCCCCGACGTGGTCCTGCTGCCCGGCACGCAGCTGCTCGGCGCCACCGTCGTCGGCGAGGACGCCGTCATCGGTCCCGACTCCACGCTCAAGGACTGCGAGATCGGCGCGGGCGCCCGCATCGTGCGCGTGCACGCCGAGCTCGCGGTCGTCGGCGAGCAGGCCGACGTCGGCCCCTTCTCGTACCTGCGCCCCGGCACCCGGTTGGGCGCCCGCGGCAAGATCGGCGGCTTCGTCGAGACCAAGAACGCCGACATCGGGCCCGGCGCCAAGGTGCCGCACCTGTCGTACGTCGGCGACGCCGAGATCGGTGAGGGCACCAACATCGGCGCCGGCACGATCTTCGCCAACTACGACGGCGTGGCCAAGCACCGCACCACCGTCGGGCGGCACGCCCGCACCGGCTCCAACAACACCTTCGTGGCGCCGGTGACCATCGGCGACGGCGCCAGCACCGGCGGCGGCACCGTGGTCCGCGGCGACGTCCCCGCGGGTGCCCTGGCGCTCAGCGCGGGGCCGATGCGCGTCATCGCCGACTGGGCGCAGCAGCGGCGTGCGGGTACCGCCCAGGCCGACGCGGCCGCCCGGGCACAGGGGTCCGAGGAGGGGTCCGGACAGGGCTCCGGACCCGGCTCCGGACAGGGCTAGGCAAAGACTGCGCGTCACGTCCGTCACACGGGGCCCCGGAGGCCGCTCTCGGGTTTCGCGGCGGACCGTCCGCGGGGCAGACTGTCGGGCGCACCCCACCCGTCGGCGACCCAGGAGCTGCTCGTGACCGGATACAAGAAGACCACCGAGAAGAACCTCATGGTCTTCAGCGGCCGAGCACACCCCGCGCTCGCCGAGGAGGTCGCGGGTCTCCTCGAGACCGAGCTGGTCCCCACGTCGGCGTACGAGTTCGCCAACTCCGAGATCTACGTGCGCTACGAGGAGTCGGTGCGCGGCTGCGACGCCTTCGTGCTGCAGAGCCACACCGCTCCGATCAACGAGTGGATCATGGAGCACCTGATCATGGTCGACGCGCTCAAGCGCGCCAGCGCCAAGCGCATCACCGTGGTCATGCCGTTCTACGGCTACGCCCGCCAGGACAAGAAGCACCGCGGCCGCGAGCCGATCTCGGCGCGCCTGATGGCCGACCTGTTCAAGACCGCCGGCGCCGACCGCCTGATCGCCGTCGACCTGCACGCCGACCAGATCCAGGGCTACTTCGACGGCCCCGTCGACCACCTGATGGCGCTGCCGATCCTCACCGACTACGTCAAGGAGAAGTACGGCGACCAGCCGCTCGCCGTGGTCTCCCCGGACGCCGGCCGGATCAAGGTCGCCGAGCGCTGGTCGGCCAAGCTCGGCGGCGTCCCGCTGGCCTTCATCCACAAGACCCGGCGCACCGACCGGCCCAACGAGACCGTCGCCAACCGCGTGGTCGGTGAGGTCGCGGGCAAGATCTGCATCCTCACCGACGACATGATCGACACCGGCGGCACCATCGTGAAGGCCGCCGAGGCCCTGGTCGCCGACGGCGCCGCGGGCGTCGTCATCGCCGCGACCCACGCGATCCTCTCCGACCCCGCCGTCGACCGGCTCAAGAACAGCCCCGCCGTCGAGGTCATCGTCACCGACACCCTCCCGATCTCCCCGGACCGCCAGTTCGACAAGCTCACGATCCTCTCGATCGCCCCGCTCGTCGCCCGCGCCATCCGCGAGGTCTTCGAGGACGGCTCGGTCACCTCGATGTTCGACGGCCACGCGTGATCGACCCGGCCCGAATCACCCGCTGACCCGGCCCGAATCTCGCGCTGACCCGGCCCGAATCTCGCGCTGAATTGGCCCTCTTCGCGCGGCGACCCGGC
>JBFGFQ010000064.1:0-13912 GCA_041579495.1 Nocardioides sp. | reverse complement strand
GGACTGGAAACCAGTCGCGGCCGTAGAACGGTTGTCAGCTCACCGCCGGAACGCCGCGGCGCCGGGCAGCGGTGACCTCGCAACCGATACCGGTCCCGGTTCGGTTGCCTGCTCACCGCCCCGCGGGGGCTCGGTCGGCGCGGGGGGCCTGGGGACCGGGGGCTACTGGATGCCGAGGCTCATCGGTACGACGAGGTCGGCGACGATCAGCACGACGCCCATCACCAGCAGCGCGGAGGCGACGACGTAGGCCACCGGCAGCAGCTTGGCGGCGTCGACGTAGCCGGGGTCGGGGCGGCGGCGCAGGCGGGCCCAGCCGCGCCGGATCCACTCCCAGGCGGCGCTGGCGATGTGGCCGCCGTCGAGGGGCAGCAGCGGCACGAAGTTGAAGACGCCGATGAAGAAGTTGAAGCCGGCGATCAGCGAGAGCAGGAAGACCGACTTCTCCGCCAGCGGGAACGACTCGGCGGAGGTGACCTCGCCGGCGATCCGGCCGCCGCCCACGATGGAGATCGGGCTGTCGGCGGCGCGCTCCTCGAGGCCCACGATGGCCTTGGCGACGTCGAAGACCTTGACCGGCAGGGTGACCAGCGCGGAGACCGTGGCCTTGGCCATCTCCCCCATCTGCTGCAGCGTGAAGATCGGCCCGCCGCGCACCACCTCGAGGTGCGAGGTCGGGGTGACGCCGAGGAAGCCGACCTGGGTCAGCGTCACGTCGGTCGCCGACGTCGGCCGGGCCTGCACGGTGGTCGAGGTGGTGCCGGTCAGCTGCTCGCCGTCGCGCACGTAGCCGATGACGGCCTCGCCGCCGGCGTTGTCGCGGATCAGCGCGCGCAGCTGGTCCCAGCTGGTGACGCCCACCCCGTTGAACGACGTGACGGTGTCACCCGGTCGCAGCCCCGCTTCGTACGCCGGGCTGCGCGGGTCGCTCGGCTCGCACTCGCGCGAGCCCTCCTCGTAGGGGATGACGCAGACCGAGACCGAGTCGATGACCGGCGCCCCGGCGTCGGGCTCGATGGTGCGCTGGCCGTAGGTGGCGTAGATGCCGAGGAAGAGCACGAAGGCGATCAGGATGTTGACCGACGGCCCGCCGGCCATCACCACGATCTTCTTCCACGAGGCCATCTTGTAGAACAGCCGGTCCTCGTCCTCGGGACCGACCAGCTCCCACTCGGCCGCGCGGGCGTCGGAGATGAGCTGGGTGAACATGCCGGTGTTGGACTTGCGCACCCGCGTCACGGTGTTGCCGTGCGCGTCGACCGTGGTCTCCCCGAGCTGGTCGGCACCCGGCGGCAGCATCCCGACGATCTTGACGTAGCCGCCGAGCGGGATCGCCTTGACGCCGTACTCGGTCTCGCCGACCTGCCTGCTCCACACGGTGGGCCCGAAGCCGATGAAGTACTGCGTGACCTTCCCGCCGAACTTCTTGGCGGGGATCATGTGCCCGAGCTCGTGCAGCCCGATCGAGACCAGGATGGCGAGCACGAACAGCACCACGCCGAGGAGGTAGAGCAGGGCGGTCATGCGGGGCTTCCTTGCCGGATCAGGTCGGCGGCCGCCTCGCGGGCCCAGGTGTCGGCCGCGAGCACGTCGTCGAGGGTGAGGTGCACCGTCGAGCCTACGTCGTGCGACCGCACCACGGCCTGCACCACCTCGACGATCCGCACGAACGGCAGCCGCCCGTCGCGGAAGGCCTGCACGCACACCTCGTTGGCGGCGTTGTAGACGCACGGCGCCGTGCCACCGCGCTCCCCCGCCTCGCGGGCCAGGGCGACGGCCGGGAACGCCTCGTCGTCGAGCGGGTGGAACTCCCAGGTCTCGGGCCGGGTCCAGTCGACCGCCGGGGCGGCGCCGGGCACCCGGTCGGGCCAGGCCAGGCCGAGCGCGATCGGGATGTGCATGGTCGGCGGGCTGGCCTGCACCAGCGTGGAGCCGTCGACGAACTCGACCATCGAGTGCACGACGCTCGTGGGGTGCACGACGACCTCGATGCGGTCGAAGCCGATGCCGAAGAGCAGGTGCGCCTCGATCACCTCGAGGCCCTTGTTGACCAGGGTGGCGGAGTTGATGGTCACGACCGGGCCCATCGACCAGGTCGGGTGCGCCAGCGCGTCCTCGACGCGTACGTCGCCCAGCTGCTCGCGGGTGCGCCCGCGGAACGGGCCGCCGCTGGCGGTCAGCACCAGCCGGCGCACCTCGTCGGGCGAGCCGCCGCGCAGGCACTGGGCGATCGCGGAGTGCTCGGAGTCGACCGGCACCACCTGCCCGGGCCGCGCGTGCTCGAGCACCAGCGGGCCCGCCATGATCAGCGACTCCTTGTTGGCCAGCGCCAGGGTGCTGCCGGCGTCGAGGGCCGCGAGGGTGGGGCGCAGCCCGACGGCGCCGGTGATGCCGTTGAGCACCACGTCGCAGTCCATCGAGGCGGCCTCGACCGAGGCCTCCTCCCCCAGCCCCGCGAACGCGGGCGCGAGCTCGGCGACCTGCCGGTCGAAGAGGTCCGGCTGCGACCCCCCGGCGCTCAGCCCGACCACCCGGAAGCGGTCGGGGTTGGCCCGCACGATGTCGAGGGCCTGGGTGCCGATCGACCCCGTCGACCCCAGGATGACTACGTCTCGTCGCTGCACGGGGCCAGTCTCGCAGCCGCTCAGGCGGTGGCGGCGAACGCCTCCGCGACCACGTCGAAGGCCTCCTCGAGCAGCTCGTCGGAGATCGTCAGCGGCGGCAGGAACCGGAAGACGTTGCCCCACGTGCCACAGGTCAGGGTGACCACCCCGTGCGCGTGGCAGTACGCCGACGCTGCCGCGGCGCGGGCGGGGTCGGGGTTCGTGGTGCCCGGCTCGCAGAGCTCGATGGCCATCATCGCGCCCCGGCCGCGGACCTCGGCCACGACCGGGTGGTCGGCGGCCAGCGCCTCGAGCCGCCGGCGCACGAGCGCCTCGATCTCGCGGGCCCGGCCCGCGAGGTCGCCGCGCTCCATCTCCTCGATCGCGCCGAGGGCGCCGGCGCAGGCGATCGGGTTGCCGCCGTAGGTGCCGCCCAGGCCGCCGGCGTGCACGGCGTCCATGAGCTCGGCGCGGCCGGTGACCGCGGCGAGCGGCAGCCCGCCGGCGATGCCCTTGGCGCTGGTGACCAGGTCGGGCACGACGCCCTCGTCGTCGCAGGCGAACCAGTCGCCGGTGCGGCAGAAGCCCGACTGGATCTCGTCGGCGACCAGCAGCACGTCGTGGGCGGTGCACCACTCGCGCAGCGCCGGCAGGAAGCCGGCCGCCGGCACGACGAAGCCGCCCTCGCCCAGCACCGGCTCGATCACCACGCAGGCGAGGTTGCTCGCGCCGACCTGCTTGTCGATCACGTCGATCGCCCGGGCCGCGGCCTCGGGGCCGCTGAGCCCGTCACGCAGGGGGTACGACATCGGCGCGCGGTAGACCTCGCCGGCGAACGGCCCGAACCCGTGCTTGTAGGGCATGTTCTTGGCCGTCATCGCCATCGTGAGGTTGGTGCGGCCGTGGTAGGCGTGGTCGAAGACGACCACCGCGTCCTTGCCGGTGGCGACGCGGGCGATCTTGACGGCGTTCTCGACCGCCTCGGCGCCGGAGTTGAACAACGCCGACTTCTTGGCGTGCTCGCCCGGGGTGAGCCGGGCCAGCGCCTCGCAGACGTCGACGTACCCCTCGTAGGGCGTGACCATGAAGCAGGTGTGGGTGAACGCGTCGACCTGGGCGTGCACGTTGCGCACCACCGCGGGCGCGGCGTTGCCGACCGAGGTGACAGCGATGCCCGAGCCGAGGTCGATCAGCGAGTTGCCGTCGACGTCGACGAGCACGCCGCCGCCGGCCGCGGTGACGAACACCGGCAGTGCCGTGCCGACACCGTCGGCGACGAAGGACTTCTTGCGTTCGAGGTGCTTGAGCGAAAGAGGTCCGGGGATCTCGGTGACCAGGCGGCGGACCTGCGGCAGCGAGGGCCCTCCGACGGACGGGGTGCTGTTCATGGGGACACCTTAGGAGACGGCGTCGCCGTTGACGAGCGCCCCCGCGCCACCGACCATTCGGACATGACGCACTTCCCGATGTACGACGCCATCGTCCGCGGCGGCCGCTGGTTCGACGGCACCGGCGCCCCCTCCGCGGTGCGCCACCTCGGCATCCGCGACGGCGTGGTCGTCGAGGTGAGCGAGGAGCCGCTCGACGAGACCGGCTGCCCCGAGGTGGTCGACGCCGCCGGGCGGTGGGTGCTGCCGGGCATGGTCGACATCCACACGCACTACGACGTGGAGGTGCTCGACGACCCGCACCTGCCCGAGTCGTTGCGCCACGGCGTCACCACGATCCTGCTCGGCTCCTGCTCGCTCTCGACCGTGCACGTCGACCCGGTCGACGCCGGTGACCTCTTCGGGCGCGTCGAGGCGATCCCGCGCCGTCACGTGATCCGCTCGGTGGGCGCCGCCAAGGACTGGTCGAGCGCCGACGAGTACGTCGCCGCTCTCGAGGCCCGCCCGCTGGGCCCCAACCTCGCGGCGTTCATCGGCCACTCCGACATCCGCACCGCGACCATGGGCCTCGACCGGGCCACCCGTCCCGAGGTGCGCCCGACCCGCCTCGAGCAGGCCCGGATGCAGCGGATGCTCGAGGAGGCGCTCGACGCCGGCTTCGTCGGGATGTCGGCCCAGCAGCTGCTCTTCGACAAGCTCGACGGCGACACCTGCCGCTCGCGCACGCTGCCCTCGACGTACGCCGGGGCACGCGAGATGCGCGGGCTGCGCGAGGTCCTGCGGCGCCGCGGCCGCGTGCTGCAGGCCGGGCCCGACGCCTCGCACCCGCACACGATCCTGCTGCAGGCGCTGCACTCGATCGGCCGTCGCGGCCGCGGCCGGGCGCCGCTCAAGACCAGCCTGCTCTCGGCCGCCGACATCAAGGCGATCCCCTTCGTCATCCACCTGATGCGCGGGCTCGCGGGCGCGGTCAACCGGGCCGGCGCCGACTTCCGCTGGCAGCACCTGCCGGTGCCGTTCGAGGTGTACGCCGACGGCATCGACCTGGTGATCTTCGAGGAGCTCGGCTCCGGCGCCGCAGCGCTGCACCTGGCCGAGGAGGTCGCGCGCAACGAGCTGCTGCGCGACGAGGACTACCGCCGCCGCTTCCGCAAGGACTACGACTCCAAGTACGGCCCGCGGGTCTGGCACCGCGACTTCTTCGACGCCGAGATCGTGGCCTGCCCCGACGCCTCGGTGGTCGGGAAGTCCTTCGGCCAGGTCGGCGTCGAGCGCGGCGGGCTCCACCCCGTCGACGCGTTCCTCGACCTGGTGCTCGAGCACGGCACCGCGATCCGCTGGCGCACCACGATCTCCAACCACCGCCCGGAGGTGCTGCGCCGGATGGCGCAGTCGCCCGGGGTGCAGATGGGCTTCTCCGACGCCGGCGCCCACCTGCGCAACATGGCCTTCTACAACTTCGGCCTGCGCCTGCTCAAGCACGTGCGCGACGCCGACCGCGCCGGCCGGCCGTTCCTGACCCCCGAGCAGGCGGTGCACCGCCTCACCGGCGAGCTGGCCGACTGGTACGGCATCGACGCCGGCCACCTGCGCGTGGGCGACCGCGCCGACCTGCTGGTGCTCGACCCGGCGCGGCTCGACGCCTCGCTCGAGGAGTACGCCGAGGCGCCGGTCGAGCAGTACGACGGCCTGTCGCGGATGGTCAACCGCAACGACGCGACCGTGCCGGTGGTGATGGTCGGCGGGCGGGTGGTCTTCCGCGAGGGCGCCCCCACCGACGTGCTGCGCCGCGAGCGCACCGGCCGGTTCCTCCGCGCGGGGCGCACCGACCGGGCCGCGCTCCCGGCCGACGCCCCCCAGACGCCGGCCGGGAGCGCTCCTGCGAGCGCCCCGCCCCTGCTCACATCTCCTTGATCCCCCACGGGCTCCCGTAGGCGGTCAGCAGGTCGAGGAAGGGCACCGCGTCGAAGGCCTCGGGGCCGAGCACGCCGACGCCCTTCCACACCCCGGTGGCCAGCAGCTCGAGCGCCACCACCGGGTTGATCGCGGTCTGCCACACCACGCACTGGTGGCCGTACTCGCGCATCGTCCACTCGTTGTCGACCACGTGGTAGAGGTACGTCGAGCGCGGCTCGCCGTCCTTGCCGCGCCCGGTCACCCAGACCCCGGCGCAGGTCCTGCCGGTCATCCGGGGCCCGATGGTCGCGGGGTCGGGCAGCACGGCGGCGACGACGTCGCGCGGGCTGACCTCGCAGTGCCCGCCGCCCGCGGCCCTCACCCGCACCGGGTCGGTGCGGTCCAGGCCCAGGGTGTGCAGCACCTGGAGGATGCCGATCATCTCCTCGCCCAGCCCGTACTTGAACGTCGCGCGCCGGCAGTCGATCCAGCGCGGCATCAGCAGCACCTCCTCGTGCTCGACGTTGACGCACTCCACGGGACCGATGCCTCCAGGGAAGTCGAAGACCTCCGGCTCGCTGAAGGGCGCCGTGGTGTGCCAGGCGCCGTCCTCCCAGACCACCGGCGGGTTGAGGCACTCCTCGATCGTGGTCCACATCGAGAACGACGGCGCGAAGACCTCGTCGCCGTCCTCGTCGGTGACCACGAGGTTCGCGCCGTCACGGGTGCCGAGCTCGTCGATCTCGCTGAAGAGGTGGTCGGCGGCGTACCTGGCCAGGACGTCGGAGAGCCCGGGCTCGACCCCGATGCCCAGCAGCGCCAGGCGCCCCGCCGCCTCCCACCGCTCCGCGGCCGCGAGCTGCTCGTCACCCAGCTTCACCCCCGGCAGCTCGTACGGCGACTCCGGGTGCGGGCGCGAGAGCGACATCGCCATGTCGAGGTAGTCGGCGCCCGCGGCGAACGCACCCTCGAAGACCGGCATGTCGAAGACGGGGTCGACCGCGTTCATCACGTGGGTGATCCGGTGCTCGCGGCACAGCGCGGCGACGGCCTCGGCCGAGGAGGCGTCGAGCTGCGCGGCGGCGTACCGCTCGTCGGTCGCGGCAGCCCGCTCGGCGCGCTCGAGGGAGTAGTCGCAGACCACGACCGTCTCGAAGAAGCCGCGTCGTGCGGCGATGGCGCAGAAGGCCGAGCCGACGCCGCCCGCGCCGACGAGCAGGATGCGCACCGCGCTCACTCGTCCGGCGTCCGGCCGATGTAGGACATGACGTGCTTGACGCGGGTGTAGTCCTCGAGGCCGTACATCGACAGGTCCTTGCCGTAGCCCGAGTGCTTGAAGCCGCCGTGCGGCATCTCGGAGACGAAGGGGATGTGGGTGTTGATCCACACGGCGCCGAAGTCGAGACGGCGCGAGACCCGCATGGCGCGGGCGTGGTCGGCGGTCCAGACGCTGGAGGCCAGGCCGTACTGCACGCCGTTGGCCCAGCGCAGCGCCTCGGCCTCGTCGCTGAAGCGCTGCACCGTCATCACCGGGCCGAAGATCTCGGTCTGCACCTGCTCGTCGTCCTGGCGCAGCCCCGAGACCACGGTCGGCTCGTAGAAGTAGCCGGCGCTGCCGTGCCGGCTGCCGCCGGTGGCGATGGTGGCGTGGTCGGGCAGCCGCTCGACCATCCCGCTGACGTGCGCGAGCTGGGTGGCGTTGTTGAGCGGGCCGTAGTAGACGCCCTCGGCGTCGGGCATGCCGGTGGGCATCCCCTGCGCGGCCTCGGCGAGCGCGGCGACGAAGTCGTCGTGGATGCCGGGGGCGACCAGCACCCGGGTGGCCGCGGTGCAGTCCTGCCCGGCGTTGAAGAGCCCGGCGCCGGCGATGCCCTCGGCGGCCGCGGCGACGTCGGCGTCGTCGAAGACGATCACCGGCGCCTTGCCGCCCAGCTCGAGGTGCACCTTCTTCAGGTCGGCGGCCGCCGAGCCCGCGACCTCCATGCCGGCGCGCACCGACCCGGTGATGGCCACCATCTGCGGGGTGGGGTGCGAGACCAGGGCGCGACCGGTGTCGCGGTCGCCGCAGACCACGTTGAGCACGCCGGGCGGCAGGTGCTCCTGGCAGATCTCGGCGAGCAGGGTCGAGGAGGCCGGCGTGGTGTCGCTGGGCTTGAGCACGACCGTGTTGCCGGCGGCCAGCGCGGGCGCGATCTTCCAGATCATCATCAGCAGCGGGTAGTTCCACGGCGTCACCTGGCCCACGACGCCGATCGGCTCGCGGCGCACCCACGAGGTGTGCTCGGCCATGTACTCCCCCGCCGAGCGGCCCTCCAGCACCCGCGCCGCGCCGGCGAAGAAGCGGAAGTGGTCGCTGGCGTAGGGCATCTCCTCCTCCATCGTGACCGCCCGCGGCTTGCCGGTGTCGCGGCACTCGACGGCGTTGATCTCCTCGACCCGCTCCTCGATCGAGTCGGCGATGCGCAGCAGCGCGCGGGCGCGGTCCTGCGGGGTGCTGCCCCAGCCCCACCCCTCGAAGGCGGCGTCGGCGGCGGCGTACGCGCGGTCGACGTCCTCCTGCCCGGAGGCGGGCGCCTGGGCGTAGACCTCGCCGGTCGTGGGGTCGATGACGTCGTAGGTCGCCCCGGACGCGCTGTCGACGAGCTCGCCGTTGATCACGTTCTTGAAGGTGGTGTCCGCCATGCTCGGACTGTAGTGACTCCGGTACGGAATCTGTAGTGCCTGCCGCGCATCGACGCGGAATCAGTCGTCGAACCCAGATCCCACCGCCCGTCTCACCCGCCGTGGACCGGCGCCCCGTCCACCCAGGTCGAGACCACCGCCGCCGCGCCGATCTCGGCGACAGGCGCGGCGAAGGGGTCGCGGTCGAGCACGACGAGGTCGGCGACCGAGCCCGGGCGCACCGTGCCGGCGTCGTCGCGGTGGCAGACCCAGGCGCTGCCGGAGGTGGCGGCCGCCATCGCGGTGGTGAGGTCGAGCGCCTGCTCGGGCAGGAACGGCTCGGAGCCGGCCGGGCCGGGCTCGCCGAGCGCCCACCGGTTGACCGCCACGTGCAGCGCCGCGAGCGGGTCGGGGGTCGACACCGGCCAGTCGCTGCCGGCGACCAGCCGGGCCCCGGCGCGGTGCAGCCCGCCGAAGGGGTACTGCCAGGTGGCCCGCTCGGGGCCCAGGAACGGCAGGGTCAGGTCGACCATCTGGTCGTCGAGGCAGGCCCACAGCGCCTGGATGTTGGCCGCGACGCCGGCGGTGGCGAAGCGGGGCAGGTCGTCGGGGTGCACGACCTGGAGGTGGGCGACGTGGTGGCGCAGGTCGTGGGCGTCGGGGCCGGCCGCCTCGAACGCGTCGAGCACCTCGCGCACGCCACGGTCGCCGATCGCGTGCACGTGCACCTGGAAGCGCGCGGCCACCAGCGCCGCCACCGCCGCCGCCAAGGCCTGCGGCGTCAGGAACGAGTGGCCGGTGTTGGCGGTGGCGTGCCCGCACCGGTCGAGGTACGGCGCCCCCAGCGCCGCCGTGGCGTTCTCGGCCACCCCGTCCTGCATGATCTTGACGCTGGTGGCGCGGAAGCGACCGTGCGTGTACGCCGCCCGCCGCTCCACGAGGTCGTCCAGCTGCTCGACGCCGCGGGTGCGGTCCCACCACAGCGCGCCGACCACGTGGCCGCTCAGCGCGCCCCGCTCGGCGGCGCGCCGGTACGTCGGGCCCGGGTCGTCCATGCCGGCGTAGGCGCCGACGATGGCGTCCTGCCAGCCGGTGACCCCCAGCGAGTGCAGGTAGGCCTGGCCGGCGGCCAGGGCTGCGTCGAGCTCGGCCTCGGTGACCGCCGGCAGCAGCCGGGTCACCAGCTCCATCGCCCCCTCGTGCAGCGTGCCGGTCGGGTGCCCGTCGGCGTCGCGCTCGATACGGCCGTGCGGCGGGTCCGGGGTGTCGCGGGTGATGCCGGCCAGCTCGAGGGCGCGGGTGCTGACCCAGGCGCCGTGGTGGTCGCGGTTGGGCAGCAGGACCGGGCGCCCCGGCGCGACGCGGTCGAGGTCGGTCGCGGTCGGCGTGCCGCCGGGGAACGCCGCCATCGCCCAGCCGCCGCCCAGGACCCACTCCCGTTCGGGGTGGTCGGCGGCGTGGCGGTGGACCCGCGCCAGGTAGTCGTCGCGGGTGGACAGCCCGCTCAGGTCGCAGCGGGTGCGCTCGAGGCCGCCCTGCACGGCGTGCACGTGGGCGTCGACGAAGCCCGGCGCCAGCAGCCCGCCGGCCAGGTCGACCTCCCGCGCGCCCCGGGGCACGTCGAGGCGCTCGCCACCGGTCGTCACGGCCGCGACCCGCCCCGCGGCCACGAGCACCTCGGCGGGGCCGGCGTACCGGTGGCCGTCGAAGAGGTGGCCGTTGCGGAAGACGGTGGCGCTCATGTGCGCTTTCTATCAGAGCGCTCCGAGGCGCTTTGCGCTGCGGATTCAGTGCCGTTCACGGTCTATAGCCACTGATTCACTTGCAGAACCGTCGCCCGTCGGCGCACCATGGCCCCATGGACTACGACCACCTGCAGCGCGCCGCCAAGGACCACCTGTGGATGCACTTCACCCGCCACGGGCAGTACGAGGAGTGCGACGTCCCCGTGATCGTGCGCGGCGAGGGCGCCTACATCTGGGACGCCCGGGGCCGGCGCTACCTCGACGGCCTGGCCGGGCTGTTCGTGAGCCAGCTCGGGCACGGCCGCACCGACCTGGCCGAGACGGCCGCCAGGCAGGCCTCCGAGCTGGCGTTCCACCCGCTGTGGTCCTACGCCCACCCCACCGCGATCGAGCTGGCCGAGAAGGTCGCCGGCCACGCTCCCGGCGACCTCAACCGGGTCTTCTTCACCAGCGGCGGGGGCGAGGCGGTCGAGACCGCGTGGAAGCTGGCCAAGAACTACTTCAAGCTCACCGGCAAGCCGATGAAGCACAAGGTGATCAGCCGCGCGATCGCCTACCACGGCACCACCCAGGGCGCGCTGTCCATCACCGGGCTGCCGGGGCTCAAGGCGCAGTTCGAGCCGCTGGTGCCCTCGACCTTCCGGGTCCCCAACACCAACGCCTACCGTGCCGACGAGATGACCGGCGGCTTCCTCGACGGCAGCGACCCCGAGGCCTTCGGGCGCTGGGCCGCCGACCAGATCGGCATCGCGATCGAGAACGAGGGCGCCGACACCGTGGCCGCGGTCTTCCTCGAGCCGGTGCAGAACGCCGGCGGCTGCTTCCCGCCGCCGCCGGGCTACTTCCAGCGGGTCCGCGAGATCTGCGACGAGCACGACGTGCTGCTGGTCTCCGACGAGGTGATCTGCGCGTTCGGCCGGCTCGGGCACATGTTCGGCGCCGGGCGCTACGGCTACCAGCCCGACATGATCACCTGCGCCAAGGGCCTGACCTCGGGCTACTCGCCGCTCGGGGCGATGATCGCCTCCGACCGGCTGATGGAGCCCTTCCTGCACGGGGACGCCTCGTTCGCCCACGGCTACACCTTCGGCGGGCACCCGGTCTCGACGGCCGTGGGCCTGAAGAACCTGCAGATCTTCGAGGAGGAGGGGATCCTCGAGCACGTGCGCGACAACGAGGGCGCCTTCCGCGCCACCCTCGAGCGGCTCAAGGACCTGCCGATCGTCGGCGACGTGCGCGGCGACGGGTTCTTCTACGGCATCGAGCTGGTCAAGGACAAGGCCACCAAGGAGTCCTTCACCCACGAGGAGTGCGAGCGCCTGCTCTACGGCTTCGTCTCCAAGCAGCTCTTCGCCGAGGGCCTCTACTGCCGCGCCGACGACCGCGGCGACCCGGTCGTCCAGCTCGCTCCCCCGCTGATCTGCGACCAGTCCCAGTTCGACGAGATGGAGCAGGTGCTGCGGGTGGTCCTCGACAAGGCCGGCACCCTCGTCTGACCAGGCCCAGATCTCCCGCCGACCCGGCCCAGATCTCGCACCGAGCCGGCCCGAACCTCCCCAGGAGCCCCGTGAGCACCCTGATCCCCCACTGGCGCGCCGGAGCCCGCTGGCCCGGCCTGGGCCCGGAGCCCGAGCGGTACGCCGACGTCCACGACCCCGCCACGGGCGAGGCGACCGGCCGGGTGGCGCTCGCGAGCGGCGCCGAGGTCGACGCCGTGGTGGCCGACGCCGTGGTCGCCGGGCGGGAGTGGGCGGAGGCGTCGCTGTCGCGGCGTACGTCGGTGCTGTTCGCGTTCCGCGAGGGCCTGCAGCGACGGCGCGAGGAGGTCGCCGCCACCATCACCGCCGAGCACGGCAAGGTGCTCGACGACGCGCTGGGCGAGGTGCAGCGGGGCCTCGAGGTCGCGGAGTTCGCGTGCGGTGCGCCGCACCTGCTCAAGGGCGGGTTCAGCGAGGGCGTGTCGACCGGCGTCGACGTCTACTCCATCCGCCAGGCCCTCGGCGTGGTCGCCGTCATCTCGCCGTTCAACTTCCCCGCGATGGTGCCGCTGTGGTTCGTGCCGGTCGCGATCGCCTGCGGGAACGCCGTCGTGCTCAAGCCGTCGGAGAAGGACCCGTCGACGTCGCTGCTGCTGGCCGAGATCTGGGCCGAGGCGGGGCTGCCCGCGGGAGTCCTCAGCGTGGTCCAGGGCGACAAGGTCGCGGTCGACTCGCTGCTGACCCACGACGACATCAGGGCGGTGTCGTTCGTCGGGTCGACCCCCGTCGCCCGCTACGTCTACGAGACCGGCACCGCGCACGGCAAGCGCGTGCAGGCGCTGGGGGGCGCGAAGAACCACATGGTGGTGCTGCCCGACGCCGACCTCGAGGCGGCCGCCGACGCCGCGGTCTCCTCCGGGTTCGGCTCGGCCGGCGAGCGGTGCATGGCGATCTCGGCGCTGGTCTGCGTCGACCCCGTCGCCGACCGGCTCGTGCCCTTGGTCGCCGAGCGGATGGCGGGCCTGGTCACCGGCGACGGCCGGCGCGGCTGCGACATGGGTCCCCTGGTGACCGCCGCCCACCGCGACAAGGTGGCGTCGTACGTCGACGCCGGCGCCGCGGAGGGCGCCACGGTCGTGGTCGACGGCCGCGGGGTGCGCCCCGACGGCGACGCGGCCGGCTTCTGGCTCGGGCCGACGCTGCTCGACCACGTCGGGACGTCGATGTCGGTCTACACCGACGAGATCTTCGGGCCGGTGCTGTCGGTGCTGCGGGTGGCGTCGTACGACGACGCGCTCGCGCTGGTCAACGCCAACCCCTACGGCAACGGCACCGCGATCTTCACCCACGACGGCGGCGCCGCCCGGCGCTTCCAGCACGAGGTGGAGGTCGGGATGGTCGGCGTCAACGTGCCGATCCCGGTGCCGATGGCCTACTACTCCTTCGGCGGCTGGAAGAGCTCGCTCTTCGGCGACTCCCACGCGCACGGCACCGAGGGCATCCACTTCTTCACCCGCGGCAAGGTCGTCACCTCGCGCTGGCCCACCCCCGACCTGCCGCGCCCCGGCATCGACCTCGGCTTCCCCCAGCACCGCTGACCCGGCCCAGATCTCGCACCGAGTCGGCCCGAACCCACCTCACAGGTAGAGCCGACGCCGGTTGCTGGTGATGCTCTCGTGCAGCGCCCGCAACCGACGCTCCGCGTCCTGCTCGCCGCCGAAGACGCTGTCGCGGCGGAACACCTCGACCGTCCAGGCCCGGCGCAACCAGGCACGGCGCGTCTCGTCGTGCTCGCGCTGCTCGGACGAGGAGTGGAACTCCTCACCGTCGTACTCCGCGCCGGTCTTCTCCTCGGGCAGCCCCATGTCGAGCCGGTACGCCGCTCCCCCGTCGCGCGGCACCTCGACCTGGGTGACCGGGCGGGGCAGCCCGGCCTGGTGCCAGCGCAGCCGCAGCGCCGACTCGCCGAAGGACTCCGCCCCGCCGTCGGCCATCGCGACCAGGGCACGCAGGGCCACGACGCCACGCTGACCCGCGAAGCGGTCGACCCCGGCCAGCAGCTCCTCGTGCTCGAAGGCGCCCAGCGAGAGCATGGTGTCCATGCCGTGCAGCCGCGCGTCGTTGGAGCGGGGCAGGCGTCC
>JBFGFQ010000063.1:0-14051 GCA_041579495.1 Nocardioides sp. | reverse complement strand
GCGACCCGGTCGACCCACGAGCTCACCGGCGCCGAGACCGGCAAGCGGATCACGGTGCGGGTCACGGCCGCCAAGGCGGGGCTGACCTCCGGGACGGCGACGTCGGAGGCCGTTGGGCCGGTCGCGTCCGGTCCGATCACCAACAAGGTGCTGCCGGTGGTCTCCGGCACCGCGGCGCCCGGCGGGACGCTGACGTCCTCGACCGGCACCTGGGAGCCGGGCACCGGCCTGACGTACGCCTACCAGTGGCGCGCCGACGGCACCCCGATCGCGGGTGCCACGTCGCCGAGCATCGTGGTGACCGAGAGCATGGTCGGCAAGGCCGTCAGCGTGGCGGTCACCGCCGCGCAGGGCAGCGAGCGTGCCACGGCCGTCTCGGAGCCCCGCACGGTCGACGCGACGCCGGTGCAGCCGGTGGTCGTGACGTCGGGCCCGAGGGTCACGGGCACCCCCGTCGTCGGCGAGGAGCTCGTCGTCGACACCGGCACCAGCGAGCCGGCCGGGGCCACCCGCGCCGTGCAGTGGCTGCGCGGCACCGAGCCGATCACGGGCGCCATCGGCACCCGCTACCGGCTCACCAGCGCCGACGCCGGCTCGAAGGTCTCGGCCCGGGTCACCTACTCGCAGGAGGGCTTCGCCGACACGGTGCGCACGACTGACGCGGTCGGACCGATCGAGTCGTCCACGCCTGCTGCGAAGGAGAAGCCGCAGGTCAAGGTGGGCAAGTCGACGCGGGGCAGCAAGGTCGTGCTCCGGGTCAAGGTGCTCGCTGACGCGGTGGACCCGGTGGCCGGCGAGGTGCTGGTCAAGGAGAACGGGCGCACGCTCGCCTCCAAGACCCTCGAGGACGGACGTCGCGTGCTCGTGGTGCGCGGCCTGGAGCGCGGGTTCCACACGCTGCGGGTCAAGTTCCTCAGTGACTCCGACCTGGTCCGCAACGGCAAGAAGACGGTCAGCTTCCGCATCCGCTGACGTCACGACCCAGCACGACCAGCACCGCCCCCGCGCCTCCCGGCGCGGGGGCGGTGCTGCGTGCGGGGGATGATGGGGCCATGACCGACCAGCTCGACCCCGCCGTGGCGGCCCGTCTCAAGCGCACCGGCGACGGGCTCGTCCCGGCCGTGGCCCAGCAGCACGACACCGGCGAGGTGCTGATGCTGGGCTGGATGGACGACACCGCCCTGGCCCGCACGCTGTCGACCGGCCGGGCGACGTACTGGTCGCGCAGCCGGGGGGAGTACTGGGTCAAGGGCGACACCTCCGGGCACGTGCAGCACGTGGTCGAGGTCCGCCTCGACTGCGACGGCGACACGATCCTGCTCAAGGTCGACCAGGTCGGTGCGGCCTGCCACACCGGCGACCACACCTGCTTCGACGCCGACCTCCTCCCGCTGACCGGCGCCCCCGACCGTGGTTGAGCCCGCACGCGCGCGGCGCACGTTCGCGCCGGTCGTGCTGCTCGGCCTGGCCTCCGGTGCGCTGGTGGCGGTGGCCGGCAGCCGGCAGGGCGTCGACGTCGACGCCGACCCCGGGGCGGGCGTCGCCGCGTCCGTCGGGCTCACCGGGCCCGAGGCGGCCTACGACATGCCGCTGGTGACCTCGCTCGCGCTCGTGGCGCTCGCCGCCTGGGGCGTCGTGCTGGTGACCCGCGGGCGGGTGCGGCGTGCCGTCGTGGCGGTGGGCGTGGTGGCGGCGGCCGGCGCGCTGGTGGCGGTCCTCGCGGCCTGGTCGGCGCTGACCTCCGACCTGCGCACCGCTCTCGAGCAGGTCGGCGCCGGCGACGCGGAGGTCTCCCACACCGGGTGGTACGCCGCTGCCGCGGTCGGCTCCGTGCTCCTCGTGGCCGCCTCACTCGTGGCCCTGCGGCTGGTGCCGCACTGGCCCGAGATGGGCAGCAGGTACGACGCCCCCGCGGGCCGCTCGGGCGCGGCCGCGAGCGGCACGGCGGCCCGGCCGGTGGAGGAGCTGAGCGGGCTCGACCTGTGGCGCGCCCTCGACGAGGGGCACGACCCGACGCAGGAGCCGGCCGAGCAGCCGGAGGGCGACACCCCGGGCCCGGACCGGGGTACGGGCTGAGCCCGGGGCGCCACTACACTCGGCCGCACCGATCGACGTACCCCCGAGGAGCAGCCCCATGTCGAACAGCCACGGCAACACCCCCGCAGCCTGGACCGCGGTGGTCGTGGGACTCCTGGGCTTCACCGTCGGCAGCGTCGGGCTGCTCTTCAGCCCGGTCAGCTACCCGGTCTTCTGGGCCGGCGTCGCGATCACCGTGGCCGCCGGCATCGTCTTCCTCGTGATGGCCAAGATGGGCCTGCACGAGGAGTCCGGCCACTGAGCCGAGCACCCGCGTGAGCGTCCTGGCCGCCACCGCACCGCCGCCGACGCGGCGCGAGAGGCTGCGCGCCCCGGCGCTGACGATCGGCGGTCTGGCGCTGGCCACCGTCGCGCTGCGGCTGCGTGACCCGCACGTCGGCGGCAGCTGGGGCATCTGCCCCTCCGCGGCCGTCGGGATCTGGTGCCCCGGCTGCGGGGGACTGCGTGCGGTCAACGACCTGACGCACGGCGACCTCGCAGGCGCCGCGTCGAGCAACCTGCTGCTCGTGGTGGTCATGCCCCTGGTCGTGGCGCTGCTCGCACTCTGGGCCGTGTCGCGGTGGCGCGGCCGGGCGATGCCGCGGCTGCAGGCGCGCGCGGGCTCGGTGGTGCTGCTGGCCGGGCTGGGCGTGGTCGCGGCATTCACGCTGGCCCGCAACCTGCCGGTCGGCGCCTGGCTCGCGCCCTGACCGACCCCTCGTCGCTGCGAACAGGCTCAGCTCGTGGTGAAGGTGCCGTCGAACGTGAGCGCGCCGGTGGCGAACAGCATGATCTGGACCACCATCCAGACCAGGGCGATGATGCCGAGGACGAAGCCGGCCTTGGCCAGCCCGGCGCCCTGCTGGCCGGTGGTGGCGATCTCGGCCTGCGCCTGGCGGCCGAGCACGATCGCGAGGATGCCGAGCGGGCTGCAGCACAGCAGCGCGACGATGCCGCTGACCAGCGACCAGGTGGCCTTCTTGGCGGTGCCGGCGGGCTGGGCGCCGCCGTAGGCGGGCTGGCCGTACTGCGGCGGCGGGGGAGGCGGCTCGTTGTAGCTCATGGTGCTCCTAGGTCGTCGGGCTCGAGGATCGGGTCGGAGTCCTCGGAACCTATCGCCGTTCGGGGCCGGGCGCAGGCGGACGCGCCAGCGAAGCGCACCCAGGCCCGTGACAGACTCGTGACGTCCCCACCACCGTTCCAGGAGTCCCCGTGTCCGTCCTCGACGACATCGTCGCCGGCGTCCGGGTCGACCTCGCCGAGCGCCAGGCCACCACGTCGCTGAGCGACCTGCGTGCCGCGCTCGCCGACGTCGACGCGCCGCGCGACCCGATGCCGCACCTGCGTGCCCCCGGCTCGAGCGTCATCGCCGAGGTCAAGCGCCGCAGCCCCAGCAAGGGCGCGCTCGCCGACATCCCCGACCCCACGGTGCTGGCGCGCGAGTACGCCGCCGGCGGGGCGGCCGCGATCAGCGTGCTGACCGAGCAGCGCCGCTTCGGCGGCTCGCTCGACGACCTGCGCGCCGTGCGCGCCGCGGTCGAGACCCCGCTGCTGCGCAAGGACTTCATCGTCACCGACTACCAGCTGTGGGAGGCCCGTGCCGCGGGCGCCGACCTGGCCCTGCTCATCGTGGCCGCGCTCGACGACGACGAGCTGCGCCGCCTGCACGACCTGGCCGGCGAGCTCGGCCTGACCGCGCTGGTGGAGGTCCACGACGAGGCCGAGACCGAGCGCGCGGTCGCGCTCGGCGCGCAGCTGGTGGGCGTCAACGCCCGCAACCTCAAGACCCTCGAGATCGACCAGGCCACCTTCGGCCGGCTGGCCCCGCAGATCCCCGACGACGTGGTGAAGGTCGCCGAGTCGGGCGTCTTCGGCCCCGACGACGTACGCCGTCACGTCGGCGAGGGCGCTCGCGCGGTGCTCGTCGGCGAGGCCCTCGTCAAGGACGGCGACCCCCGCGCCGCCGTCGCCGCCATGACAGGAGTCCAGGCATGAGCAGCAGCACCCCGCAGCCGTCCACCGCGACGGTCCCGTCGTCCGGGCGCTTCGACGCCGACGCGCAGGGCTGGTTCGGCGGACCCGAGCAGGGCTGGGGCGGTCGCTTCATGCCCGAGGCGCTCATCGCCGCCCTCGACGAGCTCACCGAGGCCTGGACCGACGCGATGGCCGACCCGGCGTTCGTGGGGGAGTTCCAGCACGTGCTGCGCGACTACGCCGGCCTGCCCAGCCCGCTCTTCCACGCGACCCGGCTCAGCGACAAGGTCGGCTGCCGGGTGCTGCTCAAGCGCGAGGACCTCAACCACACCGGCGCCCACAAGATCCGCAACGTGCTGGGCCAGGCCCTGCTCACCAAGCGGATGGGCAAGACCCGCGTCATCGCCGAGACCGGCGCCGGCCAGCACGGCGTGGCCAGCGCGACCGCGGCGGCGTACTTCGGGCTCGACTGCACCGTCTACATGGGCGCGGTCGACACCCGCCGCCAGGCGCTGAACGTGGCGCGGATGCACCTGCTGGGCGCGAAGGTGGTGCCGGTCGAGTCCGGCAGCGCCACGCTCAAGGACGCCATCAACGAGGCGCTGCGCGACTGGGTCGCCTCTGTCGACCACACCGCCTACCTCTTCGGCACCGCCGCCGGCCCGCACCCGTTCCCGAGCATGGTGCGCGACTTCACCCGCGGCATCGGCGACGAGGCCCGCGAGCAGTGCCTCGAGCAGTACGGCGTGCTGCCCGACGCGATCGCCGCCTGCGTGGGCGGCGGGTCCAACGCCATCGGGCTGTACTCGGCGTTCCTCGAGGACGAGGACGTCGCCATCTACGGCTTCGAGCCCGGCGGCGAGGGCGTCGACACCCCCCGCCACGCCGCGACGATCCACGCCGCCGACCGCGGCGTGCTGCACGGTGCGCGCACCTACGTCCTGCAGGACGAGGACGGCCAGACCCTGGAGTCGCACTCGATCAGCGCCGGCCTGGACTACCCGGGCGTGGGCCCCCAGCACGCCCACCTCGCCGCCACCGGCCGGGCGACGTACCTGCCGGTGACCGACGACGAGGCGATGAGCGCGATGGCGCTGCTGAGCCGCACCGAGGGCATCATCCCCGCCATCGAGACCGCCCACGCCGTGGCCGGCGCGATCCGCGTCGCCGAGCGGCTGGCGCAGGAGAAGGGCCCCGAGGCGACCGTGCTGATCAGCCTCTCGGGCCGCGGCGACAAGGACATGGGCACCGCGATCGAGTACTTCGGGCTCGGCCAGGAGGAGGCGACCGTCTCCGACGACGTCACCGAGGAGCCGGTCGGATGAGCGCCCCCACCCACGAGGCCCGCACCGTGGCCTCGGCCTTCGCGAACGCCCGCGCCGAGGGCCGCGCGGCCCTGGTCGGCTACCTGCCGGCCGGCTTCCCCGACGTCCAGGGCGGCATCGACGCCATGCTGGTGATGGTCGAGGCGGGCTGCGACGTCATCGAGGTCGGGCTGCCCTACTCCGACCCGGTGATGGACGGCCCCACGATCCAGGCGGCCGCGCAGCAGGCGCTCGAGAACGGCGCTCGCACCGACGACGTGCTGCGCACCGTCGAGGCGGTCGCGGCCACCGGCACGCCGACCGTGGTGATGACCTACTGGAACCCGGTCGAGCGCTACGGCGTCGAGCGGTTCGCGGCCGGGCTGGCCGCCGCCGGGGGAGCGGGCCTGATCACCCCCGACCTGACCCCCGACTTCGCGCCCGAGTGGATCGCCGCCGCCGACCGGCACGGGCTCGACAAGATCTTCCTGGTCGCCCCCTCCTCGACCCCCGAGCGGGTCGCGATGACGGTGCGCGCCAGCCGCGGCTTCGTCTACGCCACCGCGGTGATGGGCGTGACCGGCGCCCGCACCACCACCAGCGACCTGGCCGGGCCGCTCGTGGCCCGCACCAAGCAGGCCGTGGCCGAGGCCGGCCTCGAGCTGCCGGTCGGCGTGGGCCTCGGGGTCGGCAACGGCGACCAGGCCGCCGAGGTGGCGTCGTACGCCGACGCGGTGATCGTCGGCTCGGCGTTCGTGCGCACCCTGCTCGACCACCCTGACGACCGCGCCGCGGGCCTCGAGGCCCTGCGCGCGCTGACCCACGACCTCGCGGAGGGCGTCCGACGTGCCTGAACCCACCCGTGCCGCCCGCCGGCTGCTCGCCCCCGCGCTGCTCTCGGCGGCGCTGCTGCTCAGCGCCTGCGGCGGCGGTACCGAGGCCTCGAGCACGCCGCTGAGCGCGCAGGTCGTCGACCCGCCCTTCGAGGTGTCCTCGACGCCGCTGACCGACACCGACGGCGAGCCGTTCTCGCTGACCGACGACACCGACGCCCGGCTGACGCTGGTCTTCTTCGGCTACACGCGCTGCCCCGACATCTGCCCCGCGGTGCTGACCAACCTCGCCAGCGCCATGACCCGTCTCGACGAGGCCGACCGCGAGCAGGTCGAGGTGGTCTTCGTGACCAGCGACCCCGCGCGCGACGACGCCGAGACGGTGCGCGCCTACCTCGACCGGATCGACCCCGACTTCATCGGCCTCACCGGTGACATCGACACGATCGAGGAGGTCGGCGAGTCGATCGCTATCGGCGTCACCGACGGCACCCGGCTGCCCAGCGGCGGCTACGACCCCAACACGCACAGCACCCAGGTCGTGGGCATCGACGGCAGCGACGACGCCCCGGTGTACTGGAGCCAGGAGACGTCGTCGGCGCAGTTCGCCGCCGACATCCACACCCTGCTCGAGAGGAGCTAGGCATGCCGTCTTGGCCAGTGCCGCAGATCCTGGCGATGTCGATCCCGTCGCCCTCACAGGGCACGTGGTACCTCGGCCCGCTGCCGCTGCGCGGCTACGCGCTGTGCATCATCGCGGGCATCGTGGCCGCCATCTGGATCGGCGAGCGGCGCTGGGTGGCGCGCGGCGGCCGGGCCGGCGACATCCAGGACCTCGCGATCTGGGCGGTGCCGTTCGGCCTCGTCGGGGCGCGGGCCTACCACGTGGCCACCGACGCGAGCCGCTACTTCGGCGAGGGCGGCAACCCGTGGGAGGCGTTGTACATCTGGAAGGGCGGCCTGGGCATCTGGGGCGGCATCGCGCTGGGCGCCGTGGGCGTCGTCGTCGGCGCGCGCCTCAAGGGCATCCGGCTGGGGCCGGTGCTCGACGCCATGGCCCCCGGCGTGCTGGTCGCCCAGGCGCTGGGGCGCTGGGGCAACTGGTTCAACCAGGAGCTCTACGGGCGCCCCACCGACCTGCCGTGGGGCCTGGAGATCGACCCGGCCAACTGGCCGCCGGGGCGGAGCTTCGAGCCCGGCACCACCTTCCACCCCACGTTCCTCTACGAGTCGCTGTGGGGGCTGGCGGCCTTCGCGGTGCTGATCTGGGCCGACCGCCGCTTCCGGCTCGGCCACGGCCAGGTGCTCGCGGCGTACGTCGCGCTCTACACCCTGGGCCGTGGCTGGATCGAGACCCTGCGCATCGACGACGTCGAGCTCTCCGACGTGGGCGGGCTGCGCTTCAACGTGTGGACCTCGATCGTGCTGTTCGTGGCGGCCGTGGCGTTCCTGGCCTGGTCGCGGCGGCGCCACCCCGAGCGCGAGACCCAGGTCTACGAGCCGGGCCGCGAGCCCGCCGACGAGCCGGCCGCCTGAGCCGGGAGCCGTCTCACCAGGCGGCGCCCACGACCGGGCGGGCGTGGGGCCCGGGTCCGCGGTGCTAGCCTGATCCTTCGCGTGGGCCAATGTCGTCCCCTGCGCTCGACTCATGATCCGCTCCACCGCAGTCGCCGGTCTCGGACCAGCTCGACCAGGGTCCTGCCCCGGCGGCGACGACGACGGGAGACCCCGGTGCCCTACCAGCACGCATTCCCGCCGCCCCAAGGGCTCTACGACCCCCGCCACGAGCACGACGCGTGCGGTGTGGCCTTCGTCGCGACCCTGACCGGCGTCGCCAGCCACGACATCGTGGCCCAGGCACTCACCGCCCTGCGCAACCTCGAGCACCGTGGTGCCGCGGGCGCCGAACCGGACTCCGGTGACGGCGCCGGCATCCTGATGCAGGTGCCCGACGCGTTCCTGCGCGAGGTGACCGCCGAGATCGGCATCGAGCTGCCGCCGCAGCGCGCGTACGCCGTCGGCACGGCGTTCCTGCCCGGCGACGAGGACCACGTGGCCGCGACCGTCGCGCGCATCGAGGAGATCGCCGCCGAGGAGGGCCTCGCGGTGCTCGGGTGGCGCGACGTGCCCACCGACCCCAGCATGCTGGGCGCCACCGCCCTCGGCGTGATGCCGACCTTCCGCCAGATCTTCGTCGCCGGCGCGACCCAGCGGGTCACCGGCATGTCGCTGGAGCGGATGGCCTTCTGCCTGCGCAAGCGCGCCGAGCGCGAGAGCGACGTCTACTTCCCGTCGCTGTCGGCGCGGACCCTGGCCTACAAGGGCATGCTCACCACCGAGCAGCTCGACCGGTTCTACCCCGACCTGGTCGACGAGCGGGTCGCCTCGGCGCTGGCCGTGGTGCACTCGCGCTTCTCGACCAACACCTTCCCGAGCTGGCCGCTGTCGCACCCGTTCCGCTACATCGCGCACAACGGCGAGATCAACACCGTGATGGGCAACCGCAACTGGATGCGGGCCCGCGAGGCGCTGCTCAGCTCGGACCTGATCCCCGGCGACCTCGAGCGGCTCTACCCGATCGTCACCGACGGCGCCTCCGACTCCGCGTCCTTCGACGAGGTGCTCGAGCTGCTGCACATGGGTGGGCGCTCGCTGCCGCACTCGGTGCTGATGATGATCCCCGAGGCGTGGGAGAACCACACCGAGATGGACGCGGCCCGCCGCGCCTTCTACGAGTTCCACGCCAGCATGATGGAGCCGTGGGACGGCCCCGCCTGCGTCGTGTTCACCGACGGTGACCAGATCGGCGCGGTCCTCGACCGCAACGGCCTGCGTCCCTCGCGCTACTGGGTCACCGACGACGGCCTGGTCGTGCTGGCCTCCGAGGTCGGCGTGCTCGACCTCGACCCGGCCTCGATCGTGCGCAAGGGCCGGCTGCAGCCGGGCCGGATGTTCCTCATCGACACCGAGGAGCACCGCATCATCGAGGACGAGGAGGTGAAGTCGGCCCTGGCCGCCGAGCACCCCTACGAGGAGTGGCTGCACGCCGGCCTGATCCACCTCGACGACATCCCCGAGCGCGAGCACATCGTGCACACCCACGCCAGCGTCACCCGCCGCCAGCAGGTCTTCGGCTACACCGAGGAGGAGCTGCGCGTCATCGTGACGCCGATGGCCAACACCGGCGCCGAGCCGATCGGCTCGATGGGCACCGACACCCCCATCGCGGCGCTCTCGCAGAAGCCGCGGCTGCTCTTCGACTACTTCGCGCAGCTCTTCGCGCAGGTCACGAACCCGCCGCTCGACGCGATCCGCGAGGAGCTCGTCACCTCGCTCAACGGCACCATCGGGCCGGAGGCCAACCTGCTCGAGCCCACCCCGGCCTCGTGCCGCCAGGTGGTGCTGCCGTTCCCGGTGATCTCCAACGACGACCTGGCCAAGATCCGCCACGTCAACCGCGACGGCGACATGCCGGGCTTCATCACCCACGTCTCCCGCGGCCTGTACGACGTCGAGGGCGGCGGCGCCGCGCTGGCGGCGCGCATCGACGAGGTCTGCGCCGAGGTCAGCGACGCGATCGCCGAGGGCGCGCGCATCATCGTGCTCTCCGACCGCCACTCCACCGCCGAGCTGGCGCCGATCCCGTCGCTGCTGCTCACCGCCGCGGTCCACCACCACCTGGTGCGCGAGAAGACCCGCACCCAGGTGGGGCTGCTGGTCGAGGCCGGCGACGTGCGCGAGACCCACCACGTGGCGCTGCTGGTCGGCTACGGCGCGGCCGCGGTCAACCCCTACCTGGCCATGGAGTCCGCCGAGGACCTGGCCCGCGAGGGCTACTACGTCACCACCGAGCCCGAGCAGGCCGTGGCCAACCTGGTCAAGGCTCTGGGCAAGGGCGTGCTCAAGGTGATGTCGAAGATGGGCGTCTCCACGGTCGCCTCCTACACCGGCGCGCAGATCTTCGAGGCCGTGGGCCTCTCGCAGTCGGTGGTCGACAAGTACTTCACCGGCACGACCTCCAAGCTCGGCGGCATCGAGCTCGACACCATCGCCGAGGAGGTCGCGCGCCGCCACCGCACGGCGTACCCGCGCGGGGGCATCATGCCCGCGCACCGCGAGCTCGAGATCGGCGGCGAGTACCAGTGGCGCCGCAGCGTCAGCGGGGAGGCCGAGCCGCACCTGTTCGACCCCGAGACCGTCTTCCGGCTCCAGCACTCCACCCGCACCGGGCGCTACGACGTCTTCAAGCAGTACACCCAGCGGGTCGACGAGCAGTCCGAGCGGCTGATGACCCTGCGCGGGCTCTTCCGATTCAAGGACGCCGAGGAGAGCGGGCGGGCGCCGGTGCCGATCGAGGAGGTCGAGCCGGTCTCCGAGATCGTCAAGCGCTTCTCCACCGGCGCGATGTCCTACGGCTCGATCAGCGGCGAGGCGCACGAGACCCTGGCGATCGCCATGAACCGGCTCGGCGCGAAGTCGAACACCGGTGAGGGCGGCGAGGACCCCGAGCGCCTCTACGACCCCGAGCGCCGCAGCTCGATCAAGCAGGTCGCCAGCGGCCGCTTCGGCGTGACGTCGGAGTACCTGACCAACGCCGACGACATCCAGATCAAGATGGCCCAGGGCGCCAAGCCCGGCGAGGGCGGGCAGCTGCCCGGCCACAAGGTCTACCCGTGGGTGGCCAAGACCCGGCACAGCACGCCCGGCGTGGGCCTGATCAGCCCGCCGCCGCACCACGACATCTACTCGATCGAGGACCTGGCGCAGCTGATCCACGACCTCAAGAACGCCAACCCCGCGGCCCGCGTGCACGTCAAGCTGGTCTCCGAGGTCGGCGTCGGCACGGTCGCGACCGGTGTCTCGAAGGCGCACGCCGACGTGGTGCTGATCTCCGGCCACGACGGCGGCACCGGCGCCTCGCCGCTGACCTCGCTCAAGCACGCCGGCGGCCCGTGGGAGCTCGGCCTGGCCGAGACCCAGCAGACGCTGCTGCTCAACGGCCTGCGCGACCGGATCGTGGTGCAGACCGACGGCCAGCTCAAGACCGGTCGTGACGTCGTGGTCGCCGCGCTGCTCGGCGCGGAGGAGTACGGCTTCGCGACCGCGCCGCTGGTGGTCTCGGGCTGCATCATGATGCGGGTCTGCCACCTCGACACCTGCCCGGTGGGCGTGGCGACGCAGAACCCGGTGCTGCGCGAGCGGTTCTCCGGCAAGGCCGAGTACATCGTCAACTTCTTCACCTACATCGCCGAGGAGGTGCGCGAGCTCCTCGCCGAGCTCGGCTTCCGCACCCTCGACGAGGCGATCGGCCAGGTCGGCGCGCTCGACGTGGCGCCGGCGGTCGACCACTGGAAGGCCGCCGGGCTCGACCTGAGCCCGATCCTGCACCTGCCGGACACCTCGGCCTTCCCCGACCAGGACCTGCGCTGCACCAAGACGCAGGACCACGGCCTCGACAAGTCGCTCGACGTGACCGAGCTGCTGCCGCTGGCCAAGGCGGCGCTCGAGGACGGCGAGCCGGTGCGCGCCCAGGTCGCGGTGCGCAACGTGCACCGCACCGTGGGCACGATCCTGGGCCACGAGGTCACCAAGCGCTACGGCGGCGAGGGCCTGCCGGAGGGCACGATCGACCTGACGTTCATCGGCTCTGCCGGGCAGTCGTTCGGCGCCTTCGTGCCGCGCGGCATCACGCTGCGCCTGGAGGGCGACGCCAACGACTACGTCGGCAAGGGCCTCTCCGGCGGACGGGTCGTGGTGCGCCCCGACCGGGCCGCCACGTTCACCGCCTCCGAGCAGGTCATCGCCGGCAACACGATCGCCTACGGCGCGACCTCCGGCGACGTCTTCATCCGCGGCGGGGTGGGCGAGCGCTGCTGCGTGCGCAACTCCGGTGCGCGGGTGGTCACCGAGGGCGTGGGCGACCACGCCGCGGAGTACATGACCGGCGGACGCCTGGTCGTGCTGGGCCCCACCGGCCGCAACGTCGCGGCCGGCATGTCCGGCGGTGTCGCCTGGGTGCTGGACCTCGACGAGGCGCGGGTCAACCGCGAGCTCGTCGAGCTGGTGCCCGTCGAGGGCGAGGCCGCCACCGAGCTCGAGGCGCTCGTGCGCAGCCACCTGGAGGAGACCGGGTCGGAGGTGGCCGAGGCGCTGCTCGCCGACTGGTCGCAGTCGCTGTCCCGCTTCACCGAGGTGATGCCGCGCGACTACCGCATCTCGCTGGAGGCGAAGGCGAAGGCGGAGGCCGACGGGCTCGACGAGAACGAGACCGCACACGCGATGATGGAGGCGCTCCATGGCTGATCCCAAGGGCTTTCTCAAGGAGGGTCGCAAGGTCGCGACCCGCCGACCGGTCGAGGAGCGGGTGGAGGACTGGAACGAGGTCTACCCCGACGGCGTCGGCCGCGCGCTCCTGCCGATCATCACCCCGCAGGCCGGGCGCTGCATGGACTGCGGCATCCCCTTCTGCCACCAGGGATGCCCCCTGGGCAACATCATCCCGGAGTGGAACGACCTGGTCTGGCGCGACGACTGGGAGGGGGCCATCGAGCGGCTGCACGCGACCAACAACTTCCCGGAGTTCACCGGTCGCCTGTGCCCGGCGCCCTGCGAGACCGCCTGCGTGCTGGGCATCAACCAGGACCCGGTGACGATCAAGAACGTCGAGGTCTCGATCATCGACCGCGCGTGGGAGTCCGGCAGCGTGCGGCCGCAGCCGCCCGAGTGGCTCTCGGGCCGCACCGTGGCCGTCATCGGCTCCGGTCCGGCCGGCCTGGCCGCCGCCCAGCAGCTGACCCGGGCCGGGCACACCGTGGCGGTCTACGAACGCGCCGACAAGATCGGCGGGCTGCTGCGCTACGGCATCCCCGAGTTCAAGATGGAGAAGAAGCACCTCGACCGGCGCCTGGACCAGATGCGCCGCGAGGGCACGGTCTTCCGTGCCGGCGTCGACGTCGGCGGTGACCTCACCGGGGCGCGCCTGGCCGACCGGTACGACGCCGTGGTGCTGGCCACCGGCTCCACCGTGGCCCGCGACCTCGACGTCGAGGGCCGCGAGCTGCGCGGCATCCACCAGGCGATGGACTTCCTGCCGCAGGCCAACCGGGTGGCGCTGGGGGAGCAGGTCGAGGACCAGATCCGCGCCGACGGCAAGCACGTGGTGATCATCGGCGGCGGCGACACCGGCGCCGACTGCCTGGGCACGTCGACGCGCCAGAAGGCCGCTTCGATCACCCAGCTCGAGATCATGCCGGAGCCCCCGGGCACCCGGCCCGAGGGCCAGCCGTGGCCGACGTACCCGATGACCTTCCGGGTCTCCTCGGCGCACGAGGAGGCGGGGGAGCGGGTCTACGCCGTGTCCACGAAGCGCTTCATCGGCGACGACGAGGGCAACGTGCGCGCGCTCGAGCTGGTCGACGTCGTCTTCGAGGACGGCCGGTTGACCGAGGTCGAGGGCACCGTCCGCGAGATCCCGGCCGACCTGGTGCTCTTCGCGATGGGCTTCACCGGCCCGGAGCGCGAGGGCCTGGTCGAGCAGCTCGGGCTCGAGCTCGACGAGCGGGGCAACGTGCGGCGCGACGCGTCGTACGCCTCGTCCCGCCCGGGCGTGTTCGTGGCCGGCGCCTGCGGCCGCGGCCAGTCGCTCATCGTGTGGGCGATCGCGGAGGGCCGGGCGGCGGCGTCGTACCGGTCGGCCAGGCGCGCCCCGGTGAGGTCGCCGCCGACGTCGCCGCCGGCACGGAAGACCGTGCCCTCGCGGCGCATCTGGTCCAGGCGCCGGTCGAGGTGCTTCTTCTCCATCTTGAACTCGGGGATGCCGTAGCGCAGCAGCCCGCCGATCTTGTCGGCCCGCTCGTAGACCGCG
>JBFGFQ010000062.1:0-14241 GCA_041579495.1 Nocardioides sp. | reverse complement strand
GCACCGACCGCTACACGCTGACCAAGTGGCGCAAGCGCTCCGGGCGCCTGCACATCGACCTCTTCGACCGGCGCCGCGACCGCGACCAGGTCGACAACCTGGCCGGCAGCCGCGCCTACCGCCCGGTGCGCCGCGAGCTGAAGAAGCGGCTGCGGGTGCTCGACGGGTGCGCGGGCAGCGACTGCTTCCGGGAGTTCGGGCCGGTGCCGGAGCCGCGCCGGCGCTGACGGAGGCGCGACGGGCGTCGGGTCCGCCCTGGGTCGCGCGCCGCCGTTTGGTCACCAACGGCAGTGGATCCGCTCCCTGGGGTGGCGTTTGGTCACCAACGGCACCCGGGCCGGCCGGCGGGCGGGCCGGGCTCAGCCGCAGGCGGTCTCGACGGCGGTGACCAGGCGCGGGTCGTCGGGGGCGACCTGCGGGCCGAAGCGGGCCAGCACGGCGCCGTCGGCGGCCACGAGGAACTTCTCGAAGTTCCACCGCACGTCGCCGGCCTCGCCGTCCTGGTCGGGCACCTCGGTCAGCTCCGCGTAGACCGGGTGCCGCGAGGGACCGTTGACCTCGACCTTCTCGCTCATCGGGAACGTGACGCCGTACGTCGCGGAGCAGAAGGTGGCGATCTCGTCGGGGGAGCCGGGCTCCTGCTCGCCGAACTGGTTGCACGGCAGACCGACGACGGTGAAGCCGCGCCCGGCGTAGGTCTCGTGCAGCTGCTCCAGGCCGGCGTACTGCGAGGTCAGCCCGCAGCGGCTGGCGACGTTGACCAGCAGCGCCACCCGGCCGCCGGTGAGGTCGCGCAACGTCGCGTCGGTGCCGTCGAGGCGGGCCAGCGGGGCGTCGAGGATGCTCATGGCGGCGAGCCTAGGGGGACCGCGTGCGTTGGGGGGTCGTCGGCGGCGGGGGCTAGCGTCGCGGACGTGAGCTTCGTCCCCGTCACCGGCACGGCGACGTTCCTGCCGGCCGACCCGCCGCGCGAGGGCGTCGTGGAGTTCGTCGACGCCCGGCGCACCGTGGCGCTGCCGGTGCGCGCGGCGCTGCCGGTGCTGACCAAGGCGCACGCCCGCGACGACCTGCACCCCAGCGTCGGGCTGCTCTCGGGTGCGGTGCTGCTCGGCATGCGGCTGGTCGCGGCCGGGGCCTTCGAGCCGGCCCCCGACGACGGCCGGCCGCCGCAGTGGCGGGTGGCCCCGCTGGGCGACGACGACGAGGACCGGGTGCGGATGCTGGCGCGCGCCCGCGCCCACGAGGGCTGTGACGAGGCCGCCGCCGAGCAGGTCGTACGCCGCGTGCTCGACGCCGTGGTCGACGCGATGCCGCGCGGGGCCCCGGTCGCGCCCGCCCGGCCGGTGCGTCCGCGACCCACCCCGGACCCGGCGACCGCCCCCGGCGTCGGGCGCGGTGCCCTGCAGCCCTCGCCCGACTTCCGCGACCGGCTGCAGCGCCGGATCGCCCGGCACCGCCACGCCGGGCAGCTGCCGCACCTGGTGACGGTGAGCCTGCGGGTCGAGGCCGACGAGGAGGAGCTGGTCGGCGGCACCGTGCGGTTGGTGCTGCAGGTGCACGACGAGCGCGACCCGCTGCACGTCGCCGACGCCGCGTCGCTGTGGCTCGACGAGCCCGAGGTGCACGGCTTCGGCGAGCGGGCCCGCACCCACGCCACGATCGCGCTGCGGGCCGCGGCCGAGGCCTGGCCGGTGCTCGAGCGGCTGCTCGACCTGCGGGTCCCCGACCAGCTGACGCTCGACTCCGACGAGCTGGTGAGCCTGCTCGACGACGGGGTGGGCGCGCTGGCGGCGGTCGGCGTCGACGTGCTGTGGCCGCGCAGCCTGGGCCGCGAGCTGACCACCCGCGCCGTGCTCGACCGGGCCCCCGGCAGCACCGGTCCGCGCGAGGAGCCGCTGCAGACCGGGCTGCTGACCCCCGAGAGCATGTTCGCCTTCCAGTGGCAGGTGGCGCTGCACGGCGACCCGCTGACCCCCGAGGAGATGGACCGGCTCGCCGAGGCGGCGAGCCCGGTGATGAAGCTGCGCGGCGCCTGGACCGTGGTCGACCCCGCGGTGGCCCGCCGGGCCCGCAAGCGGCTGGTGCGCGAGGTGCGCCCCGTCGAGGCGCTCGCCTCCGCGCTGAGCGGTGTCGGTGTCGTCGAGCGCGGCGCCGAGACCCACGAGAGCGTCGTCGTCGGTGCCAGCCTGCTGCAGGTCCGCGACCGGCTGACCAGCGCCGCCACCCGCGACCCGGTCGAGACGCCGGCCGGGCTGGCCGCGACCCTGCGCGACTACCAGCGGCACGGACTGACCTGGCTGGCCGACCTGACGTCGTACGGGCTCGGCGCCTGCCTGGCCGACGACATGGGCCTCGGCAAGACGGTGCAGGTCATCGCGCTGCACCTGCACCGGGTCGAGGCCGCGCGCGCCGAGGGCCGCGAGCCGCTGCCGACCCTGGTGGTCTGCCCGACCAGCCTGCTCGGCAACTGGGAGGCCGAGGTGCGCCGCTTCGCGCCCGGGGTGCCGGTGCGCCGCTTCCACGGCGGCCGACGCGCCCTCGGCGACCTCGAGCCGGGGCTCGACGGCGAGCTGGGCGGCGACCCCGGGTTCGTGCTCACCACCTACGGCACCATGCGCAGCGACGCCAAGGACGCCGAGACCTCGCTGCTGCGGCCGGTGGCCTGGGGGCTGGTGGTCGCCGACGAGGCGCAGCACGTGAAGAACCCGCGCGCGGCGACCGCGCGGATGCTGCGCACCCTGACCAGCCAGGCGCGGGTGGCGCTGACCGGCACCCCGGTCGAGAACGACCTCACCGAGCTGTGGGCCATCCTCGACTGGGCGATCCCCGGCCTGCTCGGCAGCCGCAACGCCTTCCGCCGGGTGTGGGCCGCGCCGATCGAGTCGGGCCAGGAGCCCACCAAGGCCCGGCAGTTCGCCGACCTGATCGCGCCGTTCCTGCTGCGCCGGCGCAAGTCCGACCCCGGCATCGCCCCCGAGCTGCCGCCCAAGACCGAGACCGACCACCCGCTTGGCCTGACCCGCGAGCAGGTGGTGCTCTACGAGGCGTTCGTGCGCGACACGATGGAGCGCATCGAGCGCGCCGACCCCGACGCGCGCCGCGGCCTGGTGCTGATGCTGCTGACCGGCCTCAAGCAGATCTGCAACCACCCCGCCCACTTCCTCAAGCAGGCGGGCGGGCGCCTGGGCGGCCGCTCCGAGAAGCTCGACCTGCTCGACGAGCTGATCGGCACCGTGCTCGCCGAGGACGGCGCCGTGCTGGTCTTCACCCAGTACGTCGCCATGGCCCGGCTGCTCGAGCGGCACCTGGGCGCCTCCGGTGTGCCGACCCAGCTGCTGCACGGCGGCACCCCGGTGCGCGAGCGGGAGGCCATGGTGCGCCGCTTCCAGGAGGCGCCGCCGGGCGAGGCCCCGGTCTTCCTGCTCTCCCTCAAGGCCGGCGGCACCGGGCTCAACCTGACCCGCGCCGACCACGTCGTGCACTTCGACCGCTGGTGGAACCCCGCGGTCGAGGAGCAGGCCACCGACCGGGCCTACCGGATCGGCCAGACCCGGCCGGTGCAGGTGCACCGCCCGATCGTGCGCGGCACCGTGGAGGAGAAGGTCGCCGAGCTGCTGACCCGCAAGCGCGCGCTGGCCGACGCGGTGCTGGGCAGCGGCGAGGCCGCCCTGACCGAGCTGAGCAACGACGAGCTGCGCGACCTGGTCACCCTGCGCCGGGAGGGCTGAGTGGCGTCCGGGCCGGGCTCCGGGGCGGTGGTGCACCCCCGGGTGCCCCCGCGGCGCCGCAGCAGCCGGGCCGACCGGTGGTGGGGCAAGGCGTGTGTGCGCGCGGTCGAGGAGTCGGCGTACGCCGAGGGCGACCTGGCCGCCGCCCGCTCGCTGTCGCGCTCGGGCCGGGTCGGGGCGATAGAGGTCGGGCCCGGCAGGGGGGTCGCGGTCGTCGAGGACCGCGAAGGGCTCTGGCGGGTCGAGGTGGCGGTGCCGGTGCTCGACGACGGCGGCGCGGAGGCGCTGGTCGAGACCGTGGCCGCGCAGGCGGGGCGCATCACCTCGCTGCTGGCCGGCGACCTGCCGCACGAGCTGGTCGAGCACGCCGAGGAGGCGGGGGTCGAGCTGCTGCCCTACGGCGGCGAGCTGACCTCCACGTGCACCTGCGCCGGCTGGGTCGACCCGTGCGTGCACGCGCTGGCGGTGCTCTACCAGCTGACCTGGCTGGTGGAGGCCGACCCGTTCGTGCTCCTGCACCTGCGCGGGACCGGGCGCGAGGAGCTGCTGGCCCGGCTGCACGCCCGTGCGCCCGAGCCCCCGGCGCGGGACTCCGGGGACGCCGGGGACGTCGGGGACGCCGAGCCGGACGACGACCACCTCACCACGGCGTACGACGCCGCCGCGCGGGCCGCGCGCCTGCTGGAGCTGCTCGACGCCGAGCCGGGGGAGGGGCCTGCGTCGGGGCTCGACCACCTCTTCTGAGGCCTTCGGGGGGGCGGGCGTCTCCAGTTCCGGTGATCTTGGTCCGGCCCCTCCCCGCGCGTCTGCTCCGGGCGTAGCGTGAGGAGGCTGGACGACCCGGCCCGGCACGGCAGGCGCGGCGCAGGAGGCAGCGGTGCAGACCGACGAGCTCGTGGAGCACCTCGTGGGGTCCGTGAACGGGGCCCTCGACGTGCTGACGGTGACCATCGGCGCGCACTTCGGGCTGTACGGGCTGCTGCACGAGCGGCCCCGTGACGAGGTCGAGGTCGCGGCGGCCTCGGGCATGGCGCCGCGCTACGCCCGCGAGTGGCTGGAGCAGCAGTGCGTGGCCGGGCTGGTCGACGTCGACGACCCCGCGCTGCCGCCCGAGCAGCGGCGCTACTCGGTCAGCGACGCGCACGCGGCCGTGCTGGCCGACCGCGACAGCCTCGACTACCTGGTGCCCTTCGCCCAGCTGGTCGCGGCGGCGGCCGTGCAGCTGCCGCGGCTGCTCGACGCCTACGCCGAGGGCGGTGGCCTGGGGTGGTCGGAGTACGGCGCCGCGATGCGTCGCAGCCAGGCCGACGCCAACCGGGCGCTCTTCCTGCAGCAGCTCGGCGCCTGGCTCGCGACGATGCCCGACGTGCACGCCCGGCTGCGCGCCGGCGGTCGGGTCGCCGACATCGGGTGCGGGGAGGGCTGGTCGTCGATCGCCGTAGCGCTCGCCTGCCCCGGCACCCGCGTCGACGGCTTCGACCTCGACCCGGCCTCGGTCGAGGCCGCCCGCGCGCACGCGGTGGAGCACCGGGTCGACGACCGGGTGCGCTTCCACCACGCCGACGCCGGTGAGGTGGCCGAGCAGGGTGCCTACGACCTGGTCCTGGCCATGGAGTGCGTGCACGACCTGCCCGACCCGGTCGCCGTGCTGGGCGCCGCGCGGCGGATGTGTGCCGAGGGCGGTGGGGTCCTGGTGATGGACGAGCGGGTCCCCGAGGCGTTCACCGGCCCCGGTGACCCGGTCGAGCAGATGATGTACGGCGTCTCCCTGCTGGTCTGCCTGCCCGACGGGCTCTCGCACCGACCCTCGGTGGCCACCGGCACGGTGATGCGCCCGTCGGTGCTGCGCGGCTACGCCCTCGAGGCGGGGTTCGGCGACGTCGAGGTGCTGCCGATCGAGCACGACGTGTTCCGCTTCTACCGGCTCGTCGCCTGACCGACGGGCCGGGAGCGGCGCTGGCCCCACGGCGTAGCGTGGGGGCATGAGCGTGAGCACGCCCGACGACCTGCGGCTGGGCACCCGCTTCGCCGACGTGCTGCCCGAGCTGGCGGTGCGCTGGCAGGCCGAGGAGGCGCCCGAGCCGCGGCTGGTGGTGCTCAACGAGCCGCTGGCGCGCGAGCTGGGCCTCGACCCGGGCTGGCTGCGCAGCGAGGCGGGGGTGCGGCTGCTGGTCGGCGTCGACGTGCCCGAGGGCGCGACGCCGGTGGCCCAGGGCTACGCCGGGCACCAGTTCGGGGGCTACTCGCCCCGCCTCGGCGACGGGCGCGCCCTGCTGCTCGGCGAGCTGGCCGGCCCCGACGGCGAGCTGCGCGACCTGCACCTCAAGGGCTCCGGGCGCACCCCGTGGGCCCGCGGCGGCGACGGGCTGGCCGCGCTCGGCCCGATGCTGCGCGAGCACGTGATCAGCGAGGCGATGCACGCTCTGGGCATCCCCACCACCCGCTCCCTGGCGGTGGTGGCCACCGGCCGCGGGGTGCACCGCGACCAGGTGCTGCCCGGCGCGGTGCTGGCCCGGGTCGCGGCCAGCCACCTGCGCGTCGGCAGCTTCCAGTACGCCCGCGCCACGGGCGACCTCGACCTGCTGCGGCGCCTGGCCGACCACGCGATCGAGCGCCACCACCCGGCCGCGCGCGACGCCGGCCCCGGGGGTGCGGCGTACCTGGCGCTGCTGGGGGCGGTCGTCGAGGCGCAGGCCCGTCTGGTCGCGCAGTGGGTGCTGGTCGGGTTCGTGCACGGCGTGATGAACACCGACAACATGACGATCTCGGGCGAGAGCATCGACTACGGGCCGTGCGCGTTCCTCGACGCCTACGACCCCGCGACGGTCTTCAGCTCCATCGACACCGGCGGCCGCTACGCCTTCCGCAACCAGCCGGCCGCCGCGCAGTGGAACCTCGCCCGGCTCGCCGAGGCGCTGCTGCCGCTCATCGACGACGACGAGGAGCGCGCCGTCGCGGCCGCGACCGACGCGCTCCAGCGCTTCGCGACGGCGTACGCCGACGCCTTCACCGCGGGCGCCTCCGCCAAGCTCGGCCTGCCCGCCGGGCTCGACCGGGCCGTCGTCGCGCCCCTGGTCGAGGACCTGCTGGGCCTGATGAGCGCCGCGCGGGTCGACCACACGTCGTTCTGGCGCTCGCTGGCCGACGCCGCCCGCGGCGACGCCGAGGGGGTGCGCGGGGTGGTGCTCGACCTGCCCGGGCTCGACGCCTGGCTGGAGCGCTGGCTGGCGCTCGAGCCCGACGCCGACGCGATGGACCGGGTCAACCCGGTCTACGTGCCGCGCAACCACCTGGTCGAGGAGGCGCTCGACGCCGCGACCGCCGGCGACCTGGCGCCGCTGCACCGGCTGCTCGAGGCGGTCACCGCGCCGTACGACGAGCGGCCGGGGCTCGAGGCGTACGCGCAGCCGGGGCCGGAGGGCACGGGCCCCTACGTGACGTTCTGCGGCACCTGAGCCAGCCCCGCGGGCGTCAGACCCAGGGCACCCAGCGCCATCCGGTGCAGCAGCTCGCCCATGGCGGGGTCGGGCAGCAGCGCGCTGTGCGGGGTGGAGTTGATCAGCCCGAAGGCGGCGTGCGCCATCGACCGCGCCTGCTCGAGACCGAGCCCGGGGTGCACGGCCTGCAGCTCGGCGGCCCACACGTCGACGTACGCGCGCTGCAGGGCGCGCACCTGCTCGCGGGCCTGCTGCGGCAGCGACTCCCAGTCGCGGTCCTGCACGACGATCAGCGGACGGTGGCGCAGCGCGAAGTCGACGTGCCAGTCGACCAGCGCCTCCACCGCCGCGCGCGGGTCGGGCGCCGCGGCCACCCGCTCGCGGCCCACCTCGAGCAGCTGCTCGCTGATGGAGACCAGCATCGCGGCCAGCACGGCGTCCTTGGAGGCGAAGTGCTTGTAGAGCGCGGGCCCCGAGATCCCGCAGGCGGCGCCCAGGTCGGCCACCGAGACCCCGTGGAAGCCGCGCTTGGCGAACAGCTCGGCCGCGGTGGCCAGGATCTGCTCGCGCCGGGACATGTCCTCGAGGTTAGCGCCCGTTAACCGTGACCCGGCCCATATCTCACGCCGAGACGTCCCAGATCTCCCACCCACCCTTCCCGTATCTCGCGCCGACCCGTCCCGAACCTCCCCAAGCGCGATCTCGGCCGGCTCGGCGCGCGATTCAGGCCGGCTCGACGCGGGATCCTGGCCGGGTCGGCGGGAGATTCGGGCCGGGTCACGGTGGTGGGGCAGGTTAATGATCGCTAACCTGAGCCCGTGAGCGATCTCAGGGACCTCGTCGCCGACCTGCGCGAGCGGCTGGCGACGGCACGGACGGGCGGCAGCGAGTCGGCGCGGGCCAAGCACACCGGGCGCGGCAAGCTGCTGGTGCGCGAACGGGTCGACCGCCTCCTCGACACCGGCAGCCCGTTCCTCGAGCTGAGCCCCCTGGCGGCCACCGAGATGTACGGCGCGCCGGGGGAGACGCCGGTGCCCAGCGCCGGCATCGTCACCGGCATCGGGCGCATCCACGGCCGCGAGTGCGTCGTCGTGGCCAACGACGCCACCGTCAAGGGCGGCACCTACTACCCGATGACGGTCAAGAAGCACCTGCGCGCGCAGACGATCGCCGCCGAGAACCACCTGCCGTGCGTCTACCTCGTCGACTCCGGCGGCGCGTTCCTGCCGATGCAGGACGAGGTCTTCCCCGACCGCGAGCACTTCGGCCGGATCTTCTTCAACCAGGCCAACATGTCGGCCGCCGGCATCCCGCAGATCGCCAGCGTCATGGGCTCGTGCACCGCCGGCGGCGCCTACGTGCCGGCGATGAGCGACGAGACCGTGATCGTCAAGGAGCAGGGCACGATCTTCCTCGGCGGCCCGCCGCTGGTGAAGGCCGCCACCGGCGAGGTCGTCACCGCCGAGGAGCTCGGCGGCGGCGACGTGCACGCGCGCACCTCCGGCGTGGTCGACCACCTGGCCGACGACGACGCGCACGCGCTGGCCATCGTGCGCAGCGTCATCGGCACCCTGCCCCCGGCGCGGGCCCACCGCACCCCGGCCGCCGAGGTCGAGGAGCCGCACGAGCCGCCCGAGTCGCTCTACGACGTGGTCCCCACCGACACCCGCACGCCGTACGACGTGCGCGAGGTGGTGCGCCGCATCGTCGACGGCAGCCGCTTCCACGAGTTCAAGAAGCTCTACGGCGACACCCTGGTCTGCGGCTTCGCGCGGATCTGGGGCCACGAGGTCGGCATCGTGGCGAACAACGGCATCCTCTTCAGCGAGTCGGCGCTCAAGGGCGCCCACTTCATCGAGCTGTGCAACCAGCGCGGCATCCCGCTGGTCTTCCTGCAGAACATCTCCGGCTTCATGGTCGGTCGCGAGTACGAGAACAACGGCATCGCCCGCGACGGCGCCAAGCTCGTCACCGCGGTCGCCTGCAGCGTGGTGCCCAAGTTCACCGTCGTCATCGGCGGCTCGTACGGCGCCGGCAACTACGGCATGTGCGGGCGCGCCTACGACCCGCGCTTCCTGTGGATGTGGCCCAACGCCCGGATCTCGGTGATGGGCGGCGAGCAGGCCGCCGGCGTGCTGTCGACGGTGCGCCGCGACGGGATCGAGGCCCGCGGCGAGGAGTGGAGCGCCGAGGACGAGGAGCAGTTCAAGGCCCCGATCCGCGAGCAGTACGAGACCCAGGGCTCGCCCTACTACGCCACCGCACGGCTGTGGGACGACGGCGTCATCGACCCCGCCGACACCCGCCGGGTGCTCGGGATGGGCCTGGCCGCCACGGCGTACACGCCGATCCCCGAGCCCCGCTACGGCATCTTCCGGATGTGAGATCACCCCACGACGTTCTTCGTTCCCCCGCTGCGCTCCTCCACGGACAACGCCGCGGGGACCCCGAGGGAACCAGATGATGGAGACACACATGCACACGCTCCTGGTCGCCAACCGCGGCGAGATCGCCCGCCGGGTGCTGTCCACCGCGCGCCGCCTCGGGTGGCGCACCGTGGCCCTGCACACCGACCTCGACGCCGGCGCGCTGCACGTCACCGAGGCCGACGTCGCGGTGCGGGTCGGCTCCTACCTCGACATCGACGAGGTCGTGGCCGCCGCCCGCGACAGCGGCGCCGGCTACGTGCACCCCGGCTACGGCTTCCTCTCCGAGCGGGCTCCCTTCGCCCGGGCGCTGGCCGAGGCCGGCATCACCCTGGTCGGTCCCACGGCCGAGGTGATGGACGCGATGGGCCGCAAGGACGCCGCGCGCGACATCGCGGTCGCGGCCGGCGTGCCCGTGGTGCCCTCCTACGACCTGGCCGACGACCCGTCCTCCTTCGCCTACCCGGTGCTGGTCAAGGCCGCCGCCGGCGGCGGCGGCAAGGGCATGCGGGTGGTCCGCTCGGCCGGTGAGTACGCCGAGGCGCTGGGCGCCGCGCAGCGCGAGGCGCGCTCGTCGTTCGGCGACGACACCATGCTCATCGAGAAGTACGTCGAGTCGGGCCGCCACGTCGAGGTGCAGGTCATGGGCGACACCCACGGCCACGTGGTGCACCTCTTCGAGCGCGACTGCTCCACCCAGCGCCGCCACCAGAAGGTGCTGGAGGAGGCACCGGCCCCCACGATCAGCGAGGAGCAGCGGGCCGCGATCACGGCGTCGGCCGTCGCGCTGGCCGCGCAGGTCGGCTACACCGGCGCCGGCACGGTCGAGTTCCTCCTCGACAACGCCACGGGCGAGTTCTACTTCCTCGAGATGAACACCCGGCTCCAGGTCGAGCACCCGGTGACCGAGGAGGTGGTGCGGGTGCGCGGCGAGCGCGTCGACCTGGTCGCGCTGCAGCTGCAGGTGGCCACCGGCGAGCCGCTCGGCCTCGCCCAGGACGACGTCACCCTCGAGGGCCACGCGATCGAGGCCCGGGTCTACGCCGAGGACTCCTTCGGCGGGTTCCTGCCCCAGGCCGGCACCGCCTCGCTGGTGCGCTGGCCCGCCGAGGACGGCCCGGTGACCCAGCCGACCGGCACCCGGGTGCGGGTCGACCACGCCCTGGTCTCGGGGCAGGAGGTCTCCACCGCCTACGACCCGATGCTCGGCAAGGTCGTGGTGTGGGGCGCCGATCGCGAGGCGGCGCGCACCGGACTGGTCGCCGCGCTCGACGACACCGCGGTGCTGGGGCTGACCACCAACACCGGCTTCCTGCGCGCCCTCGCGGCGGGCGAGGAGTTCCGCGACGCGTCCATCGACACCGCGTGGCTCGACCGCCACGAGGTGCCCGCCCCCGACGGCGACCTGGCCCGGGTCTTCGCGGCCTGGACCCAGGTGCTGCTCGACACCCGGCCCGCCGACGCGCGGACGCAGGGCGGCAGTGCCGGGCCGTGGCACGCCGACGGCTGGCGGATGGGCGCCGACCCCGCGCCCGACACCGTCACCCTCGGCGAGACCCTCCACGTCGTCGACCGGCACCGCGGCCGCGTCGACGAGCACGAGGTCCGCACGGTCGCGGTCCAGGACCACACCGTGCACCTGATCGTCGACGGCCGCGCCGAGCACGCGGTGCTCGACGTGCGCTCCGGCGACGTCGAGGTCGCCCACCGCGGCCAGCGGTGGGCCTGGCAGCGCCCTGACCCGTTCGCCGACCACGGCCCCGAGGCCGGCGACGGCTCGCTGGTCGCGCCGATGCCCGGCACCGTCCTCGACGTGCGCGTCGAGCAGGGCCAGCAGGTGGCCGAGGGCGACGTGCTGGGCGTCCTCGAGGCGATGAAGATGGAGCTGGCGCTGACCGCGCCCTTCGCCGGTACGGTCACCACCGTCGACGCCGTCGCGGGACGCCAGGTGCCGCTGGGGCACGTGTTGTTCCACGTGGAACCAACCGGTCAGGAGGAGCAGGGATGACCACCGCCGCCGCCCGGGAGCCCGCGATCGGCCGGCTCCCGATGACCGTGCCCGCCCCGGGCCTGCCCGAGCGGGTCACGATCTACGAGGTCGGGCCCCGCGACGGGCTCCAGAACGAGCAGGCGCTGGTGCCCCTGGAGACCAAGGCCGCCTTCGTGCGCCGCCTGGTCGCCGCCGGCCTGCCGGTCGTGGAGGCGACCAGCTTCGTGCACCCGCGCTGGGTGCCGCAGCTGGCCGACGCCGCCGACCTGGTGGCCCTCCTCGAGACCGACGACCAGCTCGGCGACCGGGCGCGCGACCTGCCGGTGCTGGTGCCCAACGAGCGCGGCCTCGACCGCGCCCTCGAGCTCGGGATGCGCCACGTCGCGATCTTCGGCTCGGCCACCGAGACCTTCGCCGCCAAGAACCTCAACCGCACCCTGGCCTCGCAGATGGAGATGTTCGAGCCCACCGTGGCCCGGGCCCGCGAGGCCGGTCTCGACGTGCGCGCCTACGTCTCGATGTGCTTCGGCGACCCGTGGGAGGGTCCGGTGCCGCTCGAGCAGGTCGTCACCGCCGGGCGCCAGCTGCTCGACCTCGGCGCCTCCCAGCTCAGCCTCGGCGACACCATCGGCGTCGGCACCGCCGGCCACGTGACGGCGCTCGTCGAGGCCTTCGGCGAGGCGGGGGTGGGCCCCGAGCGGCTCGCGCTGCACTTCCACGACACCTACGGGCAGGCGCTGAGCAACGTCCAGGCCGGGCTGCGTGCCGGCATCACGACGTACGACGCCTCGGCCGGCGGGCTGGGTGGCTGCCCGTACGCCGTCAGCGCCACCGGCAACCTGGCCACCGAGGACCTGGTCTGGCTGCTCGACGGCCTCGGCATCGAGCACGGCGTCGACCTCGACGCGCTCGTGGCGACCAGCGCGTGGATGGCCGGCGAGCTCGGACGCCCCAGCCCGTCGGCCGTCGTTCGGGCGCTCGGCGCCGATCGGGCACAATCACCCGCGTGAGCAACCGACGCGTCTACCTCCACATCGGCGCGCCCAAGACCGGCACGACGTACCTGCAGGACCGGCTGGCCCGCAACGCCAAGGCGCTGGCCACGCACGGCGTCACGCTGCCCACCCGCAGCCCGGTCGTGAGCCCGGGGCTCTTCCACTTCCGCGCCGCCCTCGACCTGCTCGGCCAGGACTGGGGCGGCGAGCCCGGGCACGCCGAGGGCAGCTGGGAGGCGATGGTGCGCCGGGTCCGGCGCGCCAGCGGGACCGTCATCATCAGCCACGAGATCCTGGCCCCGGCCCCGGCCGACGCGGTCGCCCGCGCCAAGCGTGAGCTCGGCGGGGGCGAGGACGTCCACGTCGTCTACTCGGTGCGCGACCTGGGCCGCCAGCTGCCCGCCGCCTGGCAGGAGAGCATCAAGCAGGGCCGCAAGTGGACCTACCGGCAGTTCCTGAAGAAGGTGCGCCAGCGCAAGCCGTGGTTCTACCGCTCCTTCGACCTGCCCTCGGTGCTCGGCACCTGGAGCGCCGGTCTGCCGCCCGAGAACGTGCACGTCGTCACCGTGCCCCAGCGCGGCAGCGGCGCCGCGCCCGACGAGCTGTGGCGCCGCTTCTGCGCCGCCTTCGACATCGACCCGGCCTGGGCGCCCGAGGAGTCCGAGCGGCGCAACCCCTCGCTCGGGGCTGCCGAGACCGTGCTGCTGCGCCGGCTCAACAAGCGGCTGGGGCGCCGCACCCGCCGCGAGATCACCTACGACGTCCTGGTCCGCGACCTGCTCGCCGAGCAGGAGCTCGCCGGGCGCGAGGGCTCCGCGCCGCTCGGCCTGCCGCCCAAGATGTTCGACTGGGCCGAGGCCGAGGCCGAGCGCTGGATCGAGTACGTCGAGGGCTCGGGCGTGCACGTGCTCGGCGACGTCGCCGACCTGCGCCCGCAGCGGCCCGAGGACGCCTCGTCGTGGGTCGACCCCGACAAGATCTCGGCGCGCGAGCAGCTCGCGGTCGCCGTCGACGCGCTGACCGCCATGACCCGCGAGGCCGCGCGCCGCGAGGACCCCGACCAGCAGCTGGTCAACCGGGTCCGCTCGCAGGCGCGCCGGCTGCGCGACCAGTGAGCGCCCACCCCTCCGCGGGCCCCTCGGGCGGCACCGAGGGCGAGCGCCGGGCCTGGGCCTGGTCGGCCCACCTGCTCGAGGGCGGTACGACGCCCTGGTCTCGCTGGACCGCCACCGGCGAGCGCACCGGGCGGGTGCTGCCCGGCGCCCAGCAGCTCGAGCTGCTGCGCCGGCTCAACGTGGCCGGCCGCCCCGACCCCGTCCTGGCGCGCCGCGTGCTCGAGGCCAGCGCCCCCGGTCGCGGCCGCCCCGACCTGGAGCTGGTGGGCGCGGCCCCGCTCTCGCGGTTCGGCCCCGCCCCCGTCGACCCGGGGGAGCTGCCGGCCGACGAGCTGATCCGGGTCACCACCAGCCTGCTGGCCGAGGACCTGGTGGCCGCACCCCTGCCCGCGGCCGGCCCGGCGCCGCGCTGGCGGCGCCCCGGCTCGCTGCTGCGGCGGTGGCGCCCGCAGTACCGCCTGGTCGGCGACCCGTGGCGCGCCGACGCGGCGCGCCGCCACCTCGTGGAGCAGGGTCGCCCGCCCGGCGGGCCCGCGCCCACGGTGCTGGT
>JBFGFQ010000061.1:0-14261 GCA_041579495.1 Nocardioides sp. | reverse complement strand
TTCATCGGCCGGCCGATGAACCTCCCGGCCGGCTCGCCTAGCCTCGAGCGATGAGCCACCCCGCCCCGCACCCGGCCCGGCGACTGCAGGTCGCCAGCCGCGCGAACGTGCCGCCCTTCCACGTGATGGACCTGCTGGAGGCCTCGACCCGGCGCCAGCGCACCCACGGCGACGTCGTCAACCTGCTCGCCGGCCAGCCCAGCACCGGCGCGCCGGAGCCGGTGAACGCCGAGGCGGTGCGGCTGCTCGGCTCGGGCGACCCGCTGGGCTACACCCCGTCCACCGGGGTGGTCGAGCTGCGCGAGGCGATCGCGGGCCACCACGCCCGCGCCCACGCCATCGAGGTCGACCCCGACGAGGTGGTCGTGACCACCGGCAGCAGCGGCGGGTTCCTGCTGGCGTTCCTGGCGGCGTTCGAGGCCGGCGACACCGTCGCGATGGCCCGGCCGGGCTACCCCTGCTACCGCAACGTGCTGGCGGCGCTGGGCTGCGAGGTGGCCGAGATCGCGACCGGCCCCGAGACCCGGTTCCAGCCCACCGTCGAGCAGGTCGCGGCGCTGCACGCCGACCTGGCCGGCTCCGGCGGCCTGCGTGGACTGGTGGTCGCCAGCCCCGCCAACCCCACCGGCACGATGCTGCTGCCCGAGGAGCTCGCCGGCCTGGCCCGCTGGTGCGAGGAGAACGGCGTGCAGCTGATCTCCGACGAGATCTACCACGGCATCGAGCACGCCGCCCTCGACGGCGGCGAGCCGCTGGCACGCTCGGCGTGGGAGACCAGCCGCGAGGCGGTCGTCTTCTCCAGCTTCAGCAAGTACTTCTCGATGACCGGCTGGCGGATCGGCTGGATGCTGGTGCCGCAGCGGCTGCGCCGCGCCGTGGAGGTGCTCACCGGCAACTTCACGATCTGTCCCCCGGTGCTCGCCCAGCGCGCCGGGATCGCGGCCTTCACCGAGGCGTCGTACGCCGAGCTCGACGGGCACGTCGCGAGGTACGCCGACAACCGCCGCGTGCTGCTCGAGGGCCTGCGCGCGCTCGGTGTCACGGGGCTGGCCCCGGCCGACGGGGCGTTCTACGTCTACGCCGACGTCTCGCACCTGACCGACGACTCGATGGCCTTCGCCCACCACCTGCTCGCCACCACCGGCGTGGCGCTGGCGCCGGGCGTCGACTTCGACACCGTCGACGGCCACCGGTCGCTGCGCTTCTCCTTCGCCGGGCCGCGCAGCGACGTCGAGACCGGGCTGGAGCGGCTGGCGCCGGCGCTGTCGGGTCGCTGAGCCGACGCCCCGCGGCAGCCTCCTCCACAGGGGCGGCGCGGCCGGCTGCGCGGGGAGCGCGACGGGAGCACCATCGAGCCCCGTCCTCGACCCCCGGGAGGCCTCGTGACCGCCGACCCCGCCGCCATCCGCCGCCTGGCCCGCGACCTGCGCGCGCAGGGTGACGACGTCCGCGCCGAGGCCGACCGGCTGGTCGCGCTGACCGAGGCGGCCGGCTGGCGGGGACGAGCGGGCGAGGCGCTGCTGGGACGGGTGCGCGAGCGCGCGGGGGCGTTGTGGCGCACCGCGGCCCGCCACGAGGACGCTGCGGCCGCGCTCGAGCGGCACGCCGACGTGGTGGAGGAGCGGCGCCGCCTGCTGCACGCCGTCCAGCTGCAGGTCGGCGAGCTCCTCGAGACCGCGCGGACGCTGCCGGGGCGGGTGCCCGAGGTGCTCGAGCAGTTCGTGCCGCCGCCGCCCGACGACCCGGCCTGGCTCGACGTCGACGTCCCGGTCCTGGCCCGCGCCCTCGGAGACGTCGCATGAGCAGCACCGACCCCGCCGACGTGCTCTCGGTGACCGGCGGCGTCGCCGGGGTGGTGGCGACGTACGCCCGCGTGCTCGCGCTGGCCGCGACGTTCGAGGAGGCGGCGGGGCGGATGCGCGACTGGGCCGCGACCGGCGCGCGCACGCTGCTCGACGACGACCTGCTCGCCTCGGCGGCGCTGGCCCCGCTCAGCCTGGCGGAGGCCGACGCGGCGGTGGTGCTGGCCACCACCGGGCCCGACGGGGTGCTGGTCGAGTCGGTCGGCTGGTCGCTCGACGCCGAGGCGCTGCGCCTGGCGGTGCGGCTGCTGGAGGAGGCCGACGACCTCGCCGAGGCCTCCCTCGCCGCGCTCGACCACACGCTCGGGCTGGCGCTGGGGCACACCCTCGGCGCCGGCGCCCCGGTGTGGCTGGCGCCGCTGGCCGGGGCCACCGCGGCCGGCACCCTGCTGTGGCCCCGGCTGCCCGCCGACGGCCGCGAGCGGGTCGGCGACGTCGTCGCCCCCTCCGGCGCGGCCCTGCAGGAGTGGGTGACCGAGCACCCCCGCCTCGTCGAGCGCCTCGCCGGCGCGGGCGGCGGCCTGGTCGACGGGCTGCGCGGCTCGCTGCTGCCGCTCGGGCCGCTCGGGCTGCTCGCGCTCACGCCGCCGACCCCCGACACCGCGGCCGCCGCGCGGCTGCTGGCGGGCGCCTACGACCCGGGGCGTCCCCACACCCGGGCCCTGCCGGGGGTCGCGGTGGCCGGGTCCGCGCAGCGACCGGGCAGCGTCGAGGACCTCGTCGACCACCTCGCCCGGCTCAGCGAGCTGTCGGGACCCGACCGGCCCGAGATGAACGGCACCATCGAGGTGCAGTCGTTCGCCGGCGACGACGGCGCACCGCGGCACGTGGTCTACCTGCCGGGCACCGACGACATGACCACCCGGCCGTGGACCCAGGACGACGACGTGCGCGACATGGGCACCAACCTGCTGCTCGTCGGCGACGCCCCCACCGCGTACGGCGCGGGCGTGCTCGAGGCGCTGGCCGCGGCCGGGGTGGGACCCGACGAGCCGGTGCTCCTCGCGGGGCACTCGCAGGGCGGGCTGCAGGCCGCGCAGCTGCTCGGTCAGCTGAGCGAGCACGACCACGGCTACCGGGTCACCCACGTGGTCACCGCCGGGTCACCCGTCGCCCACCTCGGCCCCTTCCCGGCCGGCAGCCACGTGCTCTCGCTCGAGCAGGCCGGCGACGTGGTGCCGCTGCTCGACGGCGCCGCCAACCCCGACTCCGCCGAGCAGGTCACGCTGACCTTCGAGGCCGGCCCCCTGACCGGCCGCGACGTCCCCGGCCACCACGGCTTCCCGGCGTACGCCGCCGGCGCGGCCGCCGCCGACGCGAGCACCGACCCGAGCGTGCGCGAGCAGGTGCGCAGCCTGCACGACGCGGGCTTCCTCGGCGCGCAGCCGCCCGACGGGGTGCGCCACACGGTCTACCGGATCACCCGGGTGCCGTGAGCGGCGCCGGCTCAGCGCAGGTGGCTGCGGCGCACCACGCCGTTGCGCACCCGCTGGGGGTGGTCGCCGACGCGGGTCGTGCGCACGATCCGTCCGGTGCGGTAGGAGACCTTCGAGACCTCGTCGGTGCCGCTCCACGAGATGTAGCAGTGCCGGCCGTCGTGGCTCGGGGTCACCCAGTAGGGCTTGCCGTCCTCGCGCACCACGAGCCTGGTGCGCCGGAAGGAGCGGGCGTCGACGACGGTGACGTAGTCGGACATGGTGCCGGCCACGCAGATGCGGCGCCCGGTCGGGTCCATGGCGATGCCGTGGTGGGCGGAGTCGAGCAGGTACTGCTCGCGCGGGGTCTCGGGCACCAGGTCGGGCAGCCGCTTGACCCGCACGATCTCGCCGCTGCGCCGGTCCATCTGCACGAAGCCGTGCATGAAGGAGAGCTGGAAGTAGACCTGCTGCTCGTCGGGCGAGAGGGTCAGCGGCCGCACCGCGGTCGAGGCGTCCTCGAGCCCCGCGGCGTCGAGGGCGGCGCGCAGGTCGTAGCGCCGCTCGATCTCGAAGGTGCGCGCGTCGACGACCTGCAGCACCCGCTCGTCCTTGGTCGGGTCGAGCGCCGGCTGGTCGAAGGGTGTGTAGACCATCCCGATGCTGGCGTGCAGGATGCGGCGGCCGCCGTCGATGAACACGCTCTCGTGCGGGGAGCCGCCCGACTCGAAGCGACCGACCTCCTCGCCGGTGCGCACGTCGAGGGCGTGCACGACGTTGCCGGTCGAGGCCGAGACGACCACGGTGCGACCGTCGGGCGAGAGGGCCATGTGGTCGGAGCGGTAGCCGTCGACCGCGAAGCGCCACACGATCTCGCGGGTGCGCAGGTCGATCGCGACCACGTCGGCGAACGAGGGCCGCGAGACCACCAGCAGCCGGCCGTCGTTGGAGGAGTACATGTCGTCGACCAGCTGGTCGTGGCCCTCGCCGATGAACTGCTGGATCGCGGCGTAGAAGGCCACCCGCACCGGGTTGGAGAGGATCTCGCGCATCCGCTCCTCGCGGTCGGGCACCACGTCGACGCGCGCGATGCGCTCGAACGAGCCGGGGCGCAGCAGGTCGGCGGTGCCCGCCCAGTTGTTGCCGACGAAGACCACGCGGCGCTTCTTCTTCCCCACCCGCACGTCCTGCGCCGAGCCGCGCTGGGCCGCCGCTCGGCCGGCGGGCTCCCGCTCGATGGCGGCCGCGGACGCCGTACGGGCGGCCCCGGGAGCCGGGCCCGCCGCGGCCGGGAGCGGGCCGGCTGCCAGCGCGAGACCCAGTGCGAGACCCAGTCCCAGACCCAAGGCCCCTCCGAGGCCGCGTCGTCCCGGCGCGGCTCTCCACCGGGCGGGGGTCGGGGTACGTCGTACGGGCAACGGCATGGGGGGTCCTCTCACGGCAGGTGCGTCGGGGGTGCAACGAGCGCGGGCCGCCGGTGGTCACGCGCCGACTAGCCGACCACCTCAGAGGAGGTCGTGGACCAGCTCGGAGAGCTGGGTCAGGTTGCGGCACTCGACCATCGGCACCACCTCGGAGTAGCGGCTGGCCGCGGAGTCGCCGGTGTCCCAGTGCCGGCGGTGCTCGGGGTTGAGCCACCACGCGTGCCGGCACTGCCCGGCCAGCTCGGCCAGGGTGCCCAGGGCCAGGTCGGAGTAGTTGGAACGGGCATCGCCGAGCACCAGCAGCGAGGTGCGCGGACCGATCGCGTCGGCGTGCTCCTCGGCGAACTTCTCGATCGCGCGCCCGTAGTTGGTGCGCCCCCACAGCGCCGCGTGCGAGGCGCTGGCGGCGAGGTCGGCCATCACGTCGACCAGGTCGGCGCCCGGCTTGAAGTGGTGGGTGACCTCGTGCACGTGGTCGATGAAGGTGAAGGCGCGCACCTTGGTGAACTGCTCGCGCAGCGCGAAGACCAGCAGCAGCGTGAACTGCGCGAAGTTCGCGACGCTGCCGGAGACGTCGCACAGCACCACGAGCTCGCTGCGGTGCGGCCGCTTCGGCTTGTGGTGGGTGGTCAGCGGCACCCCGCCGGTCGACACCGAGGCCCGCACCGTACGCCGGAAGTCCAGCGGACCCCGCCGCTGCGCGTGGTGCTCCTGGGTCAGCCGGGTCGCGAGCCGACGCGCCAGCGGGTAGATCTCGCGCCGCATCTGCTCCAGGTCGCTGCGCCGCATCTGCAGGAAGTCGAGGCGGTCGATGGTGGGCCGCAGGGCGGTGCGCGCCACGTGGTCGGCACCCTTCTCCTCACCGATCCGCCGCCGCGCGTCGGCCTCGACGCGCCGGGTGAAGCCACCGACCTGCTGGGCGGCCGCGCGCCGGGCCTCGTCCTCGGCGCGTCCCTCGGCGAGCAGGCCCTGCACCAGCCGGTCGACCAGCTCGCCGGGCGCGACCCGCTGCAGCGCCGTGTAGGCCGACCACGACGACAGCCCCGGGCCCCGCCCGGGCATCGCGCCGAAGCGGCCGACGGCCTCGGCGGCCAGCCGGGCCAGCTGCTGCTCGTCGCCGGCGGCCATCGCCGCCTCCAGGCGCTCGCGGAAGTCGCGCAGCGCCTCGGCGTTGTCGCGGACCCCCGGCACGGCCTCGGGCTCGTCGGCGTCCCGGCCGTCACCGGTCGGCGCGTCCGGGTCGGCCCCCTCGTCCGCGCCGCCGTCGAGCCGGGCCGCGCCGTCACCGACCAGGCGCGGGAAGTACAGGTCGAAGAGCGCGTCGAAGGTCGGGCGCTGCGCGTGCCGCTTGACCACCGCGGCGGCGTACCCCTCGCGCACCACCGCCCGATCGTCCCACGGCAACGCGGTCAGCACCGCGACGGCGTCGAGGTCCTCGGCCAGCGAGACCGGCAGGCCGGCCGCCCGCAGCGCCTCGAGGAAGGCGATGTGCCGGTCGAGCAGGCCCGAGCGGGCCCCGGGCCCGGGACCGGGATCGGGTGAGGCAGGACCGTCAGCGGTGGTCATCGCCGCTCAGCGCCCCACGCGGTCGAGCCGCAGCTCCTTGACCGCGCGCTCCTGGTCGGAGACGTGCTTGAGCACCACCCCGAGCGTCGCGTTGACCGCGGCGTCGTCGAGGTCGCTGATCTCGAGCGCGATCAGGGTGCGCGCCCAGTCGACGGACTCGGCGATCGAGGGCGCCTTCTTCAGCTCCAGCTCACGCAGCCGGGCCACCATCGCCACCAGCTGGGAGGCGACGGCCTCCTCGAGCCCGGGCACCTGCGAGACCACGATCTCGCGCTCGCGCTCCGCGTCGGGGTACTCCAGGTGCAGGTAGAGGCAGCGGCGCTTGACCGCCTCCGACAGCTCGCGGGTCGCGTTGGAGGTCAGCACCACGAAGGGGCGTCGTACGGCGGCGACGGTGCCCATCTCGGGGATCGTGACCTGGAAGTCGGAGAGCACCTCGAGCAGCAGCCCCTCGACCTCGACGTCGGTCTTGTCGACCTCGTCGATGAGCAGCACGGTCGGCTCCTCGCGCCGGATCGCGGTGAGCAGCGGGCGGGTCAGCAGGAACTCGTCGGTGAAGATGTCGTCGTGGGTCTCGTCCCAGGTCGCGTCGCTGCCCTGGTTGGCCTGGATGCGCAGCAGCTGCTTCTTGTAGTTCCACTCGTAGAGCGCCCGCGCCTCGTCGAGCCCCTCGTAGCACTGCAGCCGCACCAGGTCGGCACCCGTCGCGCGGGCCACCGCCTTGGCCAGCTCGGTCTTGCCGACGCCGGCCGGGCCCTCGATCAGCAGCGGCTTCTCCAGCGCCCCCGCCAGGTACGTCGTCGTCGCGGTCGCCGCGTCGGTGAGGTAGCCGGTCGCCCCCAGGCGGTCGGCGGCGTCGGTCGGCGAGCTGAACCAGGTCATGGGGGTCATCCTGTCCCACCTCCGGACCAGACCGGACGTGACCCGGGTCACCACGGCTCGTTGGAGCGGTGTGCCCACCTCGTCCTCCCTCGCCGCCCCGGCCCCGTCCCGGGCGGTGCTGCGCGGGCTGCGGGCCCTGCGGATGGGCGCGCTGGCCGCGGTCCTCAGCGTCTCGGTCGCGGTGCACGTGCAGGCCGAGCCCGCTGCACCCACGGGCCTGGTCGACCCGGTCGCCCAGCTCGAGGACCTGATGGCCGACCACCGCTGCTCGGCGACCGGCTTCGCGGACGGCTCGCTGCCCGAGGCGGCGCTGCTGCGCACCCCCCAGGGGCGGCTGCGCGTGGTCAGCTTCGCCCGCGGCTGGGAGGCCCACGAGGGCCTGCGCCCCGGCACCCTGGTCGCGGTCTGCCTCGGCGCCCGGGCCGTCGAGCGCTCCTGACCCCGCACCCGAGCAGTCACTTTTGCACCACCGAGCAGTCACTTGTGCACCCCGGCGTTCGTCCAGCCGCTGCAGAGCCGACCGGTCGGGGGTGCAGAACTGACCGGTGGGTGGTGCAGAAGTGACCGCTCGTGCTCAGGCCGGGTCGCCGTGCCGCCCGGCGCCGGCGGCGAAGCGGGCCGCCCCCTCCAGCGCCCCCGCGGCCAGCGAGAGCCGGCCGTGACCGAGCTCGACCGCCAGCGCGGCCTCCTCGTCCAGCCCGTGCTGCTCGAGCAGCGAGAGCCGGTCGTGGCGCAGGCACTCCTGGGGCAGCGCCGCGAGCTGCCGGGCCAGCGCCTCGGCCTCGGCGCGGGCGGTGCCGGGGGTGACCAGGCGGTTGACCAGGCCGATCCGCTCGGCCTCCTCGGCGCCCACCTCGCGGCCGGTCAGCACCAGGTCGAGGGCCCGGCTGGTGCCGATGAGCCGGGGCAGGCGCACCGTGCCGCCGTCGATCAGCGGCACGCCCCAGCGCCGGCAGAAGACTCCCAGCACCGCATCGGTGGCGGCGACGCGCAGGTCGGCCCAGACGGCGAGCTCGAGGCCGCCGGCGACGGCGTACCCCTCGATCGCGGCGACCACCGGCTTGGTCAGCCGCATCCGGGTGGGACCCATCGGCCCGTCGGCCCCGTCGGCGACGTCGACGACCCGGTTGCCGCGCTCGGTGCCCACGGCCTTGAGGTCGGCGCCGGCGCAGAACGTGCCGCCGTCGCCCCACAGCACCGCCACGCGCTGGGTGTCGTCGGCCTCAAAGGCACGGAAGGCGTCGGCGAGCGCCGCGGCGGTCGGCCCGTCGACGGCGTTGCGCGCGTGCGGGCGGTGCAGCACCACGGTGGTCACCGGGCCGTCGACCTCGACGCGCACCGCTCCCGGCTCGGCGTCGTACGCCGCTCGGCTCACGGCCCCTCGACCCGCGTGGCGCTCGCCGCGTGGTGCTTGGCCAGCTGCTGGTAGCCGGCGGCGTTGTGCTCGACCCACTGCTGCGAGCTGGTGCCCTCGATGGGCTTCACCACCCGGCACGGCACCCCGGCCGCGACGACGCCGGCGGGGATCTGCGTGCCGGGGGTGACCACGGAGCCCGCGGCCACCAGGGTGCCGCCGCCGATGCGGGCGCCGTCGAGCAGCGTCGAGCCGTTGCCGATCAGCGCCTGCTCGCCGACCTCGGCGCAGTGCACGACGCAGCCGTGGCCGATCGTGGCGTTCGGCCCGATCGAGAGGTGCTCGCCCGGGGCGGCGTGCAGCACGGAGTTGTCCTGCACGTTGGTGCCCTCGCGCACCACGATCGAGCAGACGTCGGCGCGCACCACGACGCCGTACCAGATGCTCGCGTCCTTCTCGACGACCACGTCGCCGATGAGGGTCGCGGTGGGGGCCACCCAGGCCTCGGGGTGCACGGTGGGGCGCTTGCCGTCGAGCTCGAAGAGGTTCACGGGGCACATCCTGCCCGGCGGGGTCGGCCCGGCCGGCAGGACCCGCGGGACGACGAACGCCCCGGAGCGGTGCTCCGGGGCGTTCGACCCATCTGGCGGTGGCGGTGGGATTTGAACCCACGGTGGGTTGCCCCACACATCATTTCGAGTGATGCACCTTCGGCCTCTCGGACACGCCACCGCAGGTGAATGTACCGGAGCCCCCGGGTGGGGGTGAAATCAGCCCCGGGTGCCCGGGTGCACCGCGCCGCGCAGCTCGGCGTACGCCGCACGGATGCGCTCACCCGCCCGGTGCGGGTCGGCGTCGAGGACGCTCGCGGGCCCCTGCGACCACTCCCCGGGCGGCTCCTCGCCGCGGGTGCCGGCCAGCGCGGCGGCGGCCTGCCGGGCCGCCCCGAGGGCGACGTACTCGGCGGGCGGCGGCACCAGCACCGGCAGCCCGAGGACCTGCGGCGCGACCGCCTGCACCGCTTCGGACCGCGCGGCGCCACCGACCAGCACGACGCGGTCGGTGCGCACGCCCTGCCGCCGCAGCGCGTCGAGGCCCTCGGCGAGCCCGCAGAGCATGCCCTCGACGGCGGCGCGCGCGAGGTTGGCCGGCGTCATGGCGGCCCGGGTCAGCCCGCCCAGGGTGCCGGTGGCGGTGGGCAGGTCGGGGGTGCGCTCGCCGTCGAGGTAGGGCAGCAGCACCAGCCCGCCGGCGCCGGGCTGCGCCTCGAGGGCCAGCGCGTCGAGGCCGGCGAGGTCGGTGCCGAGCAGCGCGGCGGCGGAGGTGAGCACCCGCGCCGCGTTGAGGGTGCAGACCAGCGGCAGGTAGGCGCCGGCGGCGTCGGCGAAGCCCGCCACCAGGCCGGACGGGTCGTGGGTGGCGGCGTCGTGCACCGCGAAGACGGTGCCCGAGGTGCCGAGCGAGACGACGACGTCGCCGGGCACCAGTCCCAGGCCCAGCGCGGCCCCCATGTTGTCGCCGGTGCCGGCCGCCACGAGGACGCCGGTGGACGTCTCGCCCGCCGGCTCGTCGGGCCCGAGCACCCGGGGCACCCCCACCTCCGCGCCCAGCGCGTGGCGCAGCAGGTCGGGGCGGTAGTCCCCGGTCTCCGGCGACCAGTAGCCGGTGCCCGACGCGTCACCGCGGTCGGTGGTGGCGCTGCCCGGCCGGACGGCCCGGTCGCCGACGACGCGACGGCTGACCCAGTCGTGCGGCAGCAGCACCTGCGCGGTCCGGGCCGCGGCGGCGGGCTCGTGCTCGGCCAGCCAGCGCAGCTTGCTGATCGTGAACGCCGCGACCGGCACGCTGCCCACCGCGGACGCCCAGGCCCTCGGGCCGCCGAGCTCGGCGACCAGGTCGCCGGCAGCACCCGCCGAGCGCGTGTCGTTCCACAGCAGCGCCGGGCGCACCACCTCGCCGCGCTCGTCGAGGGCGACCATGCCGTGCTGCTGCGCGGCGACCCCGATCGCTGCCACGTCGTCGAGCAGGCCGTCGCCGGTGGCCGAGCGGTACGCCGCCCACCAGGCCTCGGGGTCCACCTCGGTGCCATCGGGGTGCGGCGCCCGGCCGCTGCGCACGACCCGTCCGGTGCCGGCGTCGACGACCAGCACCTTGGTCGCCTGGGTCGAGGAGTCGACGCCCGCCACCAGGCAGGCGGGTCGGGACGCTTGCATCGACGCGGCCTACGCCCCGGCCCAGCGCCGCAGCGTCTCGGTGGCCCCGACCTCGTGCAGCAGCGTCCGCGCCTCGAGGTACGGCTCGGTGAAGCCGGGCTCGTCGACCAGGTCGCCGAACAGGTCGGGGTCGCGCAGGAAGGCCAATGGGTCCTCGCCCTGCGCCCGGGCCCGGGCCAGCACCGCCTCGCGCCGCCGGTCGACGACGTCGATGGGGGCGCCCTGCTCGTCGACACCCTCGGCGTAGCGCGACCACGACGCGACCACGAGGGCCGCGTGCCGCACCTCGCCGCCGGCCGCCAGCCGCTCGCGCACCACCGGCAGCAGCCACTTGGGGATGCGGTCGGAGCTCTCGGCGCACAGCCGCGCCAGCGTGTCGCGGATCTCGGGGTTGCCGAAGCGCTCGATCAGCCGGTGCCGGTAGGCGTCGAGGTCGACGCCCGGCAGCTCGGCCAGCGTCGGGCTGGCCTCGACCTCCATGTACCCGAGCAGGAAGCGTTCGAGGAGCGGGTCGGCCGCCGCCTCGTGGGCGTAGGTGTGGCCGGCGAGCACCCCGAGGTAGGCCAGGGCCTGGTGGCCGGCGTTGAGCAGCCGCAGCTTCATCAGCTCGTACGGCGTCACGTCGGGCACCAGCTGCACGTCGACGGCCTCGAGCGGGGGGCGGCCCAGCGGGCCGAAGTCGTCCTCGAGCACCCACTGGGTGAACGGCTCGCAGACGACCGGCCAGGCGTCCTCGACGCCCCACCGCTCGGCGAGGTCCACGCGGTCGGCGTCGGTGGTGACCGGCGTGATCCGGTCGACCATCGAGTTGGGGAAGCGCACCTCGGCTGCGATCCAGTCGGCGAGGCCGGGGTCGCGCAGCCGCGCGAACGCGGTGATCATCCGGCTGGCCACGTGCCCGTTGCCCTGGATGTTGTCGCACGACATCACCGTGAACGGCGCGGTGCCGGCCGCCCGGCGCCGCGCGAGCGCCTCGACGACGTACCCGAACGCGGTGACCGGCAGCCCGCCCGGCCCCAGGGCCAGGTCGTGGCGCAGGCCGTCGTCGTCGGGATCGAGCTCCCCGGTGACCTGGTGGACGTGGTAGCCGCCCTCGGTCACCGTCATCGACACGATCCGGGTGGCGGGGTCGGCGAGCAGGTCGAGCACCTCGGCGCCCCGCTCGGGGGCGAAGAGGTAGTCGACCATGGCGCCGACCACCCGGGGCTCCCGCGAGCCGTCGGGGTGCTTGACCACGACGGTGTAGAGGCAGTCCTGGGCGGCCATCGCCTCGGCCATCCGGGCGTCGCCGGGCATCAGGCCGATGCCGGTGACGGCCCAGTCGAGGGCCTCGCCGCGGTTCATCAGCTCGTCGAGGTACATCGCCTGGTGCGCGCGGTGGAAGCCGCCGACCCCCAGGTGGGCGATGCCGTGTCGCAGCGCGCCGCGGTCGTACGCCGGGACGGGGACCCGCTCCCCCACCCGCGCCAGGTCGTCCTGGCGCAGGGGGGTGCGGGCGGCGGTCGGCTGGCTCACTTGACGGCTCCCAGCGACAGGCCGCGCACGAGCTTGTCCTGCGCGGCGAACCCGGCGATCATCACCGGCAGCGAGACCAGGGTGGCGGCCGCGCAGAGCTTGGCGAGGAACAGGCCCTGGCTGGAGATGAACCCGACCAGGAAGATCGGCGAGGTCGCGGAGACCGTGGCCGTCAGGTTCACCGCGAACATGAACTCGTTCCAGCTGAAGATGAAGCAGATCAGCGCGGTCGCGGCCAGGCCGGGCGAGGCCATCGGGGTCACGATGCTCCACACGGTGCGCAGGAAGCCGGCGCCGTCGACCTGGGCGGCCTCGAGGATCTCGGGCGGGATCTCGGCCAGGAACGACTGCATCATCCAGACCGCGATCGGCATGTTCATCGCGGTGTAGAGGATGACCAGCGTGTAGATGTTGTCGAGCCCCCCGATCTGCTTGACGATCAGGTAGACCGGCAGCAGCGCCGCGATCGGCGGCAGGAACTTGGTGGAGAGGAAGAAGAACATCACGTCGGTCCACTTCTCCACCGGACGGATCGACAGCGCGTACGCCGCCGGCACCGCCAGCACGAGCACCAGCAGCGTCGAGATCCCGCTGGCGATCGCGGAGTTGATCAGGAACGTGCTGGCGCCGCGGTCGAAGACGGCCGCGTAGTTGTCGAACGTGAGCGGCGCGAAGATCGAGGGCGGGCTGGTGGCGGCGTCGGACTCCTGGTGGAACGAGGTCAGCACCATCCAGAGGACCGGGGCGACGAACAGCAGGGTCAGCACCCAGGCCAGCGTGGCCCAGCGCCACCCGGCTCGGTCGCCGTCGCCGCCGCCCTTGCGGGCCCGGCGGCGCTTCTGGGCCGGCGGCGGTGCGATGCCCTTGGCGACGTCGTCGGGGGCGGCGCCGTGGGCGTCGAGCGGTTCGGCCGGGTAGCGGGTTCCAGTGCTCTGGTCGGGCGTGCGCGTGCTCATCGCTGGTGCTCCTCGCTGAAGAGGGACGAGATGACCCGCAGGGCGAAGGTCGCCACGACGATGGAGCCGATGACGACCACGACGCCGGCCGCAGCGGCCTCGCCGTACTCGAACTTGCGGAACAGGGTCAGGTAGATCTCGTAGGGCAGGTTGGTCGTCGCCGAGCCGGGACCGCCCTGGGTGATGGTGAAGATGGCGTCGAAGGTCTGCAGCACGTAGATCGAGCCCAGCAGGATCGACAGCTCGATGTAGCGGCGCAGGTGCGGCAGCGTGATGAAGCGGAAGGTCTGCATGCCCGAGGCCCGGTCGATCTTGGCCGCCTCCAGCACGTCACCCGGCTGCGACTGCAGCCCGGCGAGCAGGATCAGCATCATGAACGGCGTCCACTGCCAGACCAGCGCGGCGATGACGGCCGGCATCGGGAAGGTGGAGACGTAGTCGATGACCGGCCCCTCCTCGGCCCCGAAGAGCTGCCAGATCCAGTTCAGGGTGCCGTTGAAGAGTCCGTAGTCGGGGTTGTAGAGCGCGTGCTTCCAGATCAGCGCCGAGGCCACCGGCATCACCAGGAACGGCGCGATCAGCAGGGTGCGGGCCAACCCGCGCCCGGCGAACTTGCGGTCCAGCAGGATCGCGAGGACCAGGCCGAGGACCAGGCTGATCAGCACCACCGAGACGGTCAGCACCATCGTGTTGACGACGGCGTCGCGCAGCCGGCTGTCGGTGAAGACGGTGCGGTAGTTGTCGAACCCGGCGAACGAGCTGTAGTTGCCCATCCCGAGGAAGTTCTTGCTGCCGGGCTGCAGCACGTTCCAGTTCAGCGTCGAGATGACGATCGTCAGCAGGAACGGCAGCTGGGTGATGATGATCGTGAAGATCAGTGCCGGCAGCAGGGGCCCGCGACGGCGCCACTTCTGGGCACGCGTGAGCTCGTGGCGAGGTGGGCGGGAGTGGCGGCCCTGGTGGGCGGGGGCCTCCTCCGGCGCCGGGGTGGCGGTGGCACTCATGCGTCCTCCGGTCGGGGCGGTGCGGGCTGGTGCGGGGCTGGTGCGGGGCGGGCGCCGGCGGGCCGGCGCG
>JBFGFQ010000060.1:0-14266 GCA_041579495.1 Nocardioides sp. | reverse complement strand
TCAACCTCTCGCAGCTGCGCGGCTACCGCACCGGCGGCACCGTGCACCTCGTGGTCAACAACCAGGTCGGCTTCACCACGTCCCCGGGCTCCTCCCGCTCGTCGCTGTACTGCACCGACGTCGCCCGGATGGTCCAGGCCCCGATCTTCCTCGTCATCGGCGACGACCCCGAGGCGTGCATCCGCGTCGCGCGGCTGGCCTTCGAGTACCGCCAGGCCTTCAACAAGGACGTCGTCATCGACCTCGTGTGCTACCGCCGCCGCGGGCACAACGAGGGCGACGACCCGTCGTACACGCAGCCGCTGATGTACGACCTGATCGAGCAGAAGCGCTCGGTGCGCAAGCTCTACACCGAGTCCCTCATCGGTCGTGGCGACATCACGATCGAGGAGGCCGAGCAGGTCCTCAAGAACTACCAGCAGCAGCTGGAGCGGGTCTTCACCGAGGTGCGCGAGGCCACCGGCCAGCCCTCGGAGTGGACCACGGTCCCCGACTACCCCGAGAAGCCGACCGGCGAGGCCGACACCTCGGTGCCGCTGGAGTACCTCAAGCGGATCGCCGACGCCTACGTCACCCCGCCCGAGGGCTTCACGGTGCACCCCAAGGTGATGCCGCAGCTGCAGCGTCGCGCCAAGGCGATCACCGAGGGTCCCATCGACTGGGGCACCGGCGAGGTCCTGGCGTTCGGCGCGCTGCTGATGGAGGGCCGCCCGGTCCGCCTGGCCGGCCAGGACTCGCGCCGCGGCACGTTCGTCTCGCGCTTCGGCACGATCATCGACCGGGTCAACGCCGACGAGTGGACGCCGCTGTCGTCGCTGACCGAGGACCAGGCCAAGCTCTACCTCTACGACTCGCTGCTCTCCGAGTACGCCGCGCTCGGCTTCGAGTACGGCTACTCCGTGGCGCGTCCCGAGGCGCTGGTGCTGTGGGAGGCGCAGTTCGGCGACTTCGTCAACGGCGCTCAGACCGTCATCGACGAGTTCATCTCGGCCGGCGAGACCAAGTGGCGCCAGCAGTCGGGCGTCGTGCTGCTGCTGCCGCACGGCTACGAGGGCCAGGGCCCGGACCACTCGTCCGCGCGCATCGAGCGCTTCCTGACCATGGCCGCCGACGAGGCGTTCGTGGTGGCGCAGCCCTCGACCCCGGCGTCGTACTTCCACCTGCTGCGCCAGCACTCGCTGGGCGAGGCGCACCGGCCGCTGATCGTCTTCACGCCGAAGTCGATGCTCAAGCGCAAGGAGGCCGCCTCGCAGCCCGAGGACTTCACCTCCGGCACGTTCCGGCCCTTCATCGGGGACGCCGACGCGGACGCCTCGAAGGTCGACACGCTGCTCATCTGCTCGGGTCGCGTGACCTGGGACCTGATGGTGGAGCGGGCCAAGCGCGAGGGCTCCGAGCGGTTCGCGATCGCGCGGATCGAGCAGCTCTACCCGCGCCCGGTCGACGACATCAAGGCCGAGATCGCCCGCTACCCGCACCTGAAGACGGTGCGCTGGGTGCAGGACGAGCCCCGCAACATGGGTCCGTGGCCGCACTACCAGCTCAACGTCTGGCCCGAGGTCGACGCCCAGGTCGAGCCCGTCACCCGCGAGGAGTCCTCCTCCCCGTCGGTGGGCACCGCCAAGCGCCACCAGGCCGAGCAGAAGGACCTGCTCGACCGGGCGTTCAGCTGAGCCATGTACTACACGGACCGGGGCATCGAGGAGCTCGAGCGACGCCGGGGTGACGAGGAGGTCACCCTGGCGTGGCTGGCCGAGCAGCTGCAGGCCTTCACCGACACCCACCCGGAGTTCGAGACCGCGGTGGAGCGGCTGGCGACCTGGCTGGCCCGTCTCGACGATCCGGAAGACTGACCTGTCAGACCGGGCCTGCGGGGGCGGGAGCGTGGCTACACTGCGGCCATGACTACGGACGCCGGCCCCTCCCCCGCCCCCGGCAGCCCCGCCGTGGAGTACCCCCCGGCGCCCTGGCGGATGGTCGGGCAGATGTGGCTGTCGGTGTTCCGGGTCGCCGACGACGTGGACGCCACGCACCCGCGGGGCGTCTACGGCGCCGCCTTCGTCTCCTACGAGGAGGGCAGCCCGCTGACCTACTCCGAGCTGCTCGTGGCCCGGGTGCTGCGCACGCCGGCCGGGCAGCGCCGGGTCAGCATCACCGACATCTGGGTCGACTCCCCCGCCTCCGTCGCCGGCGGGCGCGGCTTGTGGGCGATCCCCAAGGGGCTCGGCGAGTTCGCGTCCTCGACCTCGCAGCGAGGTCCCCTCGCGCGGGCGACCTGGTCGATGGACACCGACGGCGTGGCCGTCGCGAGCGCCCGCTTCAGCGACCTGTCCGCGATCGCGCCCCGGGTGCCGGCCAGGGGCGGGGTCTGGCAGGCGCCCATCGACGCCCACACCGTGCCGGTCGAGACCGACATGACCGGCCGCTCCAGGCTCGCGCCCTGCACCGCCCGGTGGACCTTCGACCCGGCCGGCCCGCTGGGCTGGCTGGCCGGCCGTCGCGCGCTGCTGTCCTTCCGCCAGCGCGACTTCACGCTCTCCTTCGGCTGAGGCCCGCTCAGTCCTCGGCGCGCCGCGCCGCGCGCCGGGCGGCCTCGCGGATCTCGAACACCTCGGTGGCCAGACCACCGAGCGCGCTCGCCACGCCCCTGACGGCGGTCGTCACGATGGTGGTGACCTCGGCGACCGTGCCGGCGGTGGCCTCGATGGCGCTCTGGGCGGCGTCCTTGCCGATCTCGGCGCGGCTCAACCGCTCCTCGCCGCGCTGCTCCGGGGTCTGGCTCATGGGCACAGTCTCGCCGCCGGCGGCCGCCTTGACCAGGTGCGCTGCCTCACGCCGCACCGGGGCCCGTGGCCCCGCGGCCCGGCGATAGCATCGACCACGTGACCGAGACACGCGTCGAGCGAAAGGAACGCACCCGGCGGGCCATCCTCGACGCCGCGCTCGAGCTGTGCGAGGACAGCAGCCTGGTAGCGCTCTCGCTGCGCCAGGTGGCCAAGGAGGTGGGGATCGTCCCCACCGGCTTCTACCGCCACTTCGACTCCATCGAGTCGCTGGGGCTGAGCCTGGTCGACGAGTCGTTCGCCTCGCTGCGCGCACTGCTGCGCGACGTGCGTCGCGACCAGGGGTCGACCTCCGACATCGTCGACGGCTCCGTCTCGATCCTGGTCGACCACGTGCACCGGCAGCGCGCGCACTTCGCCTTCATCGCGCGCGAGCGCACCGCCGGCCAGCCCGCGGTGCGCGAGGCGATCCGGCACGAGATCGAGCTGTGCGAGCGCGAGCTGGCCACCGACCTGGCCCGGCTGCCGGGCACCGCGGCCTGGTCGAGCGACGACCTGCGCATCCTCTCGGCCCTCATCGTCTCCGCCATGGTCGCGGTGGCCGAGGAGATCCTGGCGGCCGCGGGCCGTCCGGAGGTCGAGGAGCAGATCGTGCAGAAGGCCCGCACCCAGCTGCGGATGGTGCTGGTGGGTGCGCTCAACTGGCGCTCGCGCACCCCCGACTGAGCACCTCAGCCCCGGGGCCGCACCGTCAGGTCGCTGAGCACCGCGTCGGCGGGCAGGTCGAGCGCGTGCAGGATCGAGCCCGCGACCGTCGCCGGGTCGATCCACTGCGACGGGTCGTAGTCCTTGCCCTCCTGGGCGTGCACCTTCTCCTGCATGGCCGTGGCGGTGCGCCCGGGGTAGACCGACGTGACACGCACCCCGTGCGCCGCCTCCTCGGCGCGCAGCGAGTCGGCCAGCGCCTTCAGCCCGTGCTTGCTCGCGGCGTACGCCGACCAGTGCGGGTGGGCGAACAGCCCGGCGCCGGAGTTGACCAGCACCACGGTGCCGGCCGCCTCCCGCAGAGCCGGCAGCGCCAGCCTGGTCAGCACCGCGGGGGCGACCAGGTTGACGGTGACCTGCTCGACCCAGGCGGCCGTCGACAGCTCGGCGACCGGCCCGAGCTCGACGACCCCGCCGGCGTGCACCAGCGAGTCGAGCCGCCACGGCAGCCGGTCCCCCAGCGCCTCGACGGCGGCGGGGTCGGCGAGGTCGGCGACCAGGGTGCGGGCGCCCGGGAAGGCGGCCTCCAGCTCGCCGGCGCGCTCCTCGGAGCGCGCCAGCAGCCACAGCTCGTCGCCGCGCTCGCGCAGGCGGTGGGCCAGGACCTCGCCGATGCCCGAGCCGGCCCCGGTGAGCAGGTGCGTGCGGGGGCTCACCACGGCCTCAGCGGGTCAGGACGATCTTGCCGAAGACGTCGCCGTCGATCATCGCGGCGAAGCCCTCGGGCGACTGGTCCATCGGCAGCGTGCGGTCCAGCAGCGGTCGGGCGCCGGTCGCGTCGAGCATCGAGACCAGCGCGGCGAGCTCGTCGCGGGTGCCCATCGTGGAGCCGACGACCGAGAGCTGGAGGAAGAAGATCCGCGTCAGCTCGGCGTCGTCGAGCTGCGGGCCCGAGGTGGTGCCCGAGATGACGAGCCGGCCACCGGGCCTGAGCGAGCGCACGGAGTGCGACCAGGTGGCGCGTCCGACGGTCTCCATGACGGCGTCGACCTTCACCGGCAGCCGGGCGCCGGACTCGAAGACGTCGTGGGCGCCGATCTCCAGGGCGCGGGCGCGCTTGGCCTCGTCGCGGCTGGTGGCCAGCACCCGCAGGCCGGCGGCGCGGGCCAGGATGATCGCGGCGGTGGCGACCCCGCCGCCGGCGCCCTGCACCAGCACGGTGTCGCCGGGGGTCAGGCCGCCGCGGGTGAAGAGCATCCGGTAGGCGGTCAGCCAGGCGGTGGGCAGGCAGGCGGCCTCCTCGAAGGACAGCGAGGCCGGCTTGGGCACCACGTTGCGCCGGGGCACGACCACCTTGTCGGCGAAGGTCCCCTGGTGCCGCTCGGAGAGCAGCGAGCGCTTGGGGTCGAAGGTCTCGTCGCCGCTCCACGAGGGGTCGCTGACCACGGCGTGCACGACGACCTCGTTGCCGTCCTCGTCGAGGCCGGCGGCGTCGCAGCCGAGGATCATCGGCAGCGCCTCCTGCTTCAGGCCCACGCCGCGCAGCGACCACACGTCGTGGTGGTTCAGCGAGGCGGCCTTGACGGTGACGGTGGTCCACCCGTCGGGGGCGACCGGGTCGGGGCGCTCACCGACCCGGAGGCCGGACAGCGGGTCGTCGGAGGAGAAGGAGTCGGCGTAGACGGCGAACATGGGCCGAGGCTACCTCCGCGCCACGCCGTCGCGGCGCGCCGCCTCGGCGACCGCGCTGGAGACCGCGCCGGGCACCCGCTCGTCGAAGGGCGAGGGGATGATCAGCGTCTCGCTGAGGTCGTCGCCGACCAGGTCGGCCAGCGCGTTGGCGGCCGCGAGCTTCATGCCCTCGGTGATCGCGGTGGCGTGCACGTCGAGCGCGCCGCGGAAGATCCCCGGGAAGGCCAGCACGTTGTTGATCTGGTTGGGGAAGTCCGAGCGGCCGGTGGCCACCACGCGGGCGTACTTGTGGGCGACGTCGGGGTGCACCTCGGGCGTGGGGTTGGCCAGGCCGAAGATGATCGCGTCGGGGGCCATCCGCGCCACGTCCTCCTCCGGCACGGTGCCGCCGGAGACCCCGAGGTAGACGTCGGCGCCCGCGAGCACGTCGGAGAGCGAGCCGGTGCGCCCGGTCTTGTCGGCGGTCATCTCGGCCAGCGCCCGCTTCACCGGGGTCAGGTCGCCGCGCGAGGAGTGCAGGACGCCCTTGCGGTCGGTGACGGCGAGGTCGGTGATGCCGGCCTCGAGCAGGATCTTGGCGACCGCCACGCCGGCGGCGCCGGCCCCGGAGATGACCACGCGGGTGGTGGCGGCCTCGCGGCCGGTGATCTTGAGCGCGTTCTTCAGGGCCGCCAGCGCGACCACGGCGGTGCCGTGCTGGTCGTCGTGGAAGACCGGGATGTCGAGCATCTCCTTGAGCCGGTCCTCGATCTCGAAGCAGCGCGGCGCGGAGATGTCCTCGAGGTTGACCCCGCCGAAGCTCGGCGCCAGCCGGGCCACGGTCTCGATGATCTCCTCGGTGTCGGTGGTGTCGAGGCAGATCGGCACGGCGTCGACGCCGCCGAACTGCTTGAACAGCACCGCCTTGCCCTCCATCACCGGCATCGCGGCGGCCGGGCCGATGTCACCCAGGCCCAGGACCGCGGTGCCGTCGGTGACGACCGCGACGGTGTTGGGCACCCACGTGTAGTGCTGGGTCATGCTCGGGTCGGCCGCGATGGCCTCGCACACCAGCGCGACGCCGGGGGTGTAGGCCAGCGACAGGTCGGCGGCGTCCTTGAGCGGTGCGGTCGCCGCGACCTCCATCTTGCCGCCCACGTGGAGGTCGAAGACGGGGTCGCCCTCGAAGGGGTGGGACGTGGCGGTGGCCGGCTGGGGCGGCTCGGGGACTGAGGACATCTCGTTGAGGTCTTTCCAGGCTGAGGGCCGTCGGGGACGGATCCGGCTCGACGGGCGGGGTGGTGCCTCGGAGCGCCGGGACCCGGGCGGGGTGCGCGTGCTCGCAGTCTGGCACAGCGGTCGCGAGCCCTCGGGGGCGTCCCACGGTGCGGTGGCTCACATCCGGCCGGCGCGCGGGCGGGGCCAGACCCGGGCCACCACGACACCGAGGACGTCGCCCTCGGCGACCGGGCCGCGGTGGCGGGAGTCGACGCCGACGGAGGGGTCGTCGCTGAGCAGCCACCACCCCGCGGCACCCGACGCGGTACGCCGGCGCTCGGCGGCGCGCTTGACCGCCAGGGTCCCGTCGGGCAGCCGCGCGACCACGACGTGCCCCGGACGCACGGCCCGCCGGTAGGACACCAGCAGGCGGTCGCCGGGGCGCAGGCCGGGGCGCATGGACCCGCCACGCACCAGCGCCCAGCCCCACGGCAGGAGCGGACCCGGCCGGGACGCCCGAGCGGGTGGGGTCGCGTGGCTCACGCGGAGTAGTGTCCCAGCCAAGATCCACACGACGTACGAGAGGACCTGCATGTTCGCCAAGCTGTTCGCGCCCACCGTCGAGGTGTCTGCCCACTGCGACCTGCCCTGCGGTGTCTACGACCCCGCGCAGGCCCGCATCGAGGCCGAGTCGATCAAGGGCATCATCGCCAAGGTCGCCGACAACGACGACGCCGACTTCCGCACCCGCGCCATCCTGATCAAGGAGCAGCGCGCCGAGCTGGTCAAGCACCACCTGTGGGTGCTGTGGACCGACTACTTCAAGCCCCCGCACTTCGAGAAGTACCCGCAGCTGCACCAGCTGTTCAACGAGGCCACCAAGCTCGCCGGCGCGTCCGGCGCCAAGGGCGCCCTCGACGCCGAGGTGGCCGACCAGCTGCTCGCCAAGATCGACGAGATCGCCGAGATCTTCTGGGAGACCAAGAAGGGCTGAGGCGGCCGGCCGCCGCGGCGGCCGCGCACCGACGCGTTTGCGAGGGTCGGTCCCGGGGTAGCAGACCCCCGGGCCGACCCTCGTGCCGTCGCCCGCCTGTCCGCGCACGACCACTAGGGTGCGAGCCACCCACACTTGTGAAGGACGGCTCCATGTCTGCCACCCCAGCGCCCACCGGCTCGGTCACCGACCGCCCGGACGTCGAGATCCGCCTGCCGGCGGACGGTGCCTACGTCTCGGTGCTGCGCACGACCACCGCCGGCCTGGCCGCCCGTCTCGACTTCACCATCGACGACATCGAGGACCTGCGCATCGCCGTGGGCGAGGCGTGCGCGATGGTGCTGCCGGAGGCCGACGAGGTCTCCGACCTGGTCGGCCAGTTCCACCTGCGCCCCGGCGAGCTGACCGTCTCGGTCTCGGTCGCCGCCACCGAGGCCGCCGCCCCCGACTACGACAGCTTCGCCTGGCAGGTGCTCACGACGCTGGCCGACTCGGCCTCCGTGGGCACCAGCGAGGGCCGCTTCGTGGTGACCATGGTGATGCACCCGACCGCCCTGGGCGAGGGCAGGTAGTCGGTGCCCGCTTCCCTGCCGCCCGACCCGCCGGTCGCGGCGCCCACCCTGCTCCCCAGCGAGGCGCCTCCCGACCCGCCGGAGAGCGACGACGCCGCCCAGCGGCGCCTGGGCATCGAGCGCACCCGGCGCCGCAGCGCCGAGCTCTTCGTCGAGATGCGCGACGAGGAGGCCAGCCCGGCCTCCCGCGAGGCCGCCCGCGACGCGCTGGTGCACCTGCACCTGCCGCTGGTCGAGCACTGCGCGCGCCGGTTCCGCAACCGCGGCGAGCCCTTCGAGGACCTCGTGCAGGTCGGCACCATCGGGCTGATCAAGTCCGTGGACCGCTTCGACTCCGAGCGCGGCGTGGAGTTCTCGACGTACGCCACCCCCACGATCATCGGCGAGATCAAGCGCTACTTCCGCGACAAGGGCTGGGCGATCCGGGTGCCGCGGCGCCTGCAGGAGCTGCGGATGCAGATCGGCAGCGCCACCGCCGAGCTCACCCAGACGCTGGGCCGCTCCCCCACCGCCTCCGAGCTGGCCGCCCAGGTCGGCTGCTCGGTCGAGGAGATCATCGAGGGCATCGAGTCCTCCAACGCCTACTCGACGCTCTCGCTCGACGCCACCGACGACTCCGAGGACGGCGCGACCTCGATGCTCGACGCCATCGGCGTCGACGACGCCGGTCTCGAGCACGTGGAGGTCCGCGAGTCGCTCAAGCCGCTGCTCGACCGGCTCGAGCCCCGTGAGAAGCGGATCCTGCTGCTGCGCTTCTTCAAGAACCAGACCCAGTCGCAGATCGCCGAGGAGATCGGGGTCTCGCAGATGCACGTCTCCCGGCTGCTCAGCCGCACCCTCGACCAGCTGCGGGCCTCGCTCGAGACCCAGGACTAGCGCACTCGGCGGCCGGTCAGTCGCGGGCGGCCGGCTCGTCGCCGAGGGCGCGCATCGTCTCGGGGTGCACCAGGCCGGCGATGGCGATGCCGCTGCTCAGCGCCAGGACGACGACCAGCGCCCAGCTGCCGCGGAAGCTGAAGGCCAGGCCGAGCCCGATGAGCTGCGCCAGCAGCAGCGGGCCCCGGGCCCAGGTGGCGGCGCGGGTCAGCGCCCACGCGCAGGCCAGCAGCAGGAGCCCGAAGAGGGCGAAGAACGCCGACGTCGTGGTGCCCAGCGCCAGCCGCTCGCTCGAGAGGCTGGCCAGCTCGGCGGCCGCCAGCAGCAGCAGGACCAGGCCCTGCACGGCACCGATGGAGGCGGCCACCACCAGGGGGGCCGGTGCGCGGTCGCGGTCGGGGCGGGTCACGGGGTCCACGACGCCGAGCCTAGAGTGCCTCCCACCAGCCCCACGCACGCCCTGCTTGGCAAATTGTGGCGGCTGTGACGTAGGAGACCCGTCCAGTTGTGCCGTTAGGGGTTGTTTAACGGTCCAAACGTTGGGACGCTGGTCGCTGCGCTCGTCGACCCGTGCACCTTCACGTGCCTGTCGTCGCAGCCTCGCAGGCCCTGCCACCCCTGGCCTGCACGACGTACAGAAAGAGGGACACCCCAGCCATGGATTGGCGCCACCGTTCGGCCTGCCTCGACGAGGACCCTGAGCTGTTCTTCCCCATCGGCAACACCGGCCCGGCCATCCTCCAGATCGAGGAGGCCAAGCAGGTCTGCCGACGCTGCGACGTGCGCGAGCTCTGCCTGCAGTGGGCCCTCGAGGCCGGCCAGGACCACGGCGTGTGGGGTGGCCTGAGCGAGGACGAGCGTCGCGCGCTCAAGCGCCGCAACGCCCGGGCCCGGGTGCGCACCGCCTGAGGCCCCGCCGGTACGCCACCACCCCCGCGCGCTAGTCGATCGGCAGGTCGATGTCGACGCGGGTGCCCGGCCCGTGCGGCACCTGGCCCAGCGTCAGGTGACCGCCCAGCTCGGACTCCACGAGCGTGCGCACGATCGAGAGCCCCAGGCTCGTCGAGGAGGCCAGGTCGAAGTCGGCCGGCAGCCCGTGGCCGTCGTCGTCGATGGTCAGGTGCAGGCTGGTCCCCGGCCGCTGCACGCGCAGCGTCACCGTGCCCTCCCGCGCGTCGTCGACCCCGGCGTCGTAGCCGTGCTCCACGGCGTTCTGCAGCACCTCGGTCAGCACCATCGACAGCGCGGTCGCCGACTCGGAGGGCAGCCGGCCGAAGGCACCCTCGCGGCGCACCCGCACCCGGCCCGGCGCCGCGCTCACCTCGGTGACCATCTTGCCGAGCCGGTCGGCGATCTCGTCGAAGTCGACGTCCTCCTCGACCGCCTGGCTCAGCGTCTCGTGCACGATCGCGATCGAGCCCACCCGCCGCACCGCCTCCTCGAGCGCGTCGCGGGCCTCGGGTGAGCCGATCCGGCGCGCCTGCAGGCGCAGCAGCGCCGCGACCGTCTGCAGGTTGTTCTTCACCCGGTGGTGGATCTCGCGGATCGTGGCGTCCTTGGTGATCAGCTCGCGGTCGCGGCGGCGCAGGTCGGTGACGTCGCGCACCAGCACCAGGGCGCCGAGGTGCTCGTGCTCCGAGCGCAGCGGGATGGAGCGGGCGATCAGGGCCACGCCCTCTCCGCCCAGCTCGGTGTCGCGGTGCACCCGACCGCCCATGACGGCGCTGAGGGTCTCCTCGTCGACCCGGCGCCGCGGCGGCACCAGCGAGCGGGTCAGGTCGGGCAGCACGTGCCCGGCCAGGTCGCCCGACAGACCCAGGCGCCGGAAGACCGACTGCGCGTTGGGGCTGGCGTAGACCACCCGCCCGGCGGCGTCGACGCGCACGAACCCGTCGCCGACACGGGGCGAGTCGGCGTGGTCGCTGCGCTGCCCCGGCGGCGGGAAGTGGCCCTGAGCGATCATCCGGGTCAGGTCGGCGGCCGACTGCAGGTAGGCCAGCTCGAGACGGCTGGGGGTGCGCACCCCCAGCAGGTTGGTGTTGCGCGCGACGACGGCGATCACCCGGCCGCGGCGGCGCACCGGGATCGTCTCGACGCGCACCGGCACGTCGTCGCGCCACTCCGGGTCGCCCTCGCGCACCAGCCGCCCCTCGGCCCGGGCCCGGTCGAGCAGCGGCCGCTCGCCGGCGGCCACGAAGTCGCCCAGCACGTCGTCGACGTACGCCGTCGGGGCGGTCGTGGGACGCATCTGCCCGGCCGCCCAGAAGCCGGCGCCGCTGCGGTCGGGGACCCACAGCACGAGGTCGGCGAAGGACAGGTCGGCGATGATCTGCCAGTCGGCCTGCAGCAGCTGCAGCCACGCGACGTCGTCGTCGTCGAGGTCGGTGTGGCTGCGGACGAGCTCGCTGAACGACGACACGCCCGCCACCCTAGGCCCGCACCCCGGCGGGTCGCGCCCAGGACCGGTCCGCGGGTGCGTCCGGGGGTGGCGTTTGGCAAGATGTGCGCCATGTCGGCGTCGTACTGGAACCAGGTGCTCGCCGACGGTCTGACGGTCCCCGAGGACCGTCCTCTCGGGGACCTGACGGCAGAGCTCACGCGCATGCTCGGCGACCCGGACCCAGGCCGTCGGGACGAGATCGCCCTGCCCGCGCTCGCCACCTGGATCGAGCGCGGGGTCTACGACGACCTCCTGGTCGGCCTGGGTGACGGGATGAGCGAGGGGCTCAAGGTGGGCCTCGAGACCCCGGGCACCGACGACGTCTTCCGGCGCAGCTTCTCCGCACTGGTGCTGGCCGCGTGCCTGGAGCGCGCCAACGCCGAGGGCCTGCTCGGGCAGTCCACCGTCCTCGACTGGGGCGACCGGCTCGCGACCTGGCTGCTGCGCGAGCGGGACCTGCGCGGCTGGGTCGAGGGCAAGGGCTGGGCCCACGCCGTCGCGCACGGCGCCGACGCCATCGGCGCCCTGGCCGGCTCCCCCCACCTCGGCGCGCCCGAGCTGACCGTGCTGCTCGACGTGCTCGCCGACCGGGTGCTGGCCGAGCCGCTGCCCGGCCAGCCGCCGCTCGACCACGGCGAGCTCGACCGCCTCGCGATCGCCACGCTGCGCCTGCTGCGCCGCGACCTGCTGCCGCTCTCGGTGCTCGAGCCCTGGGTCAACCGCGTGGCCACCGCGGCCGAGGAGGCGATGGCCGGCCCCGCCGACGTCGATCCCTTCCCCCGCCGCAACCACGCCGAGGGCTTCCTGCGCGCGCTGTGGGTGCAGCTGGCGCTGACCCCGCGACCCCCCGCGGTGCGCGCCGACCTGGTGCTGGTCGTGGCCGACGCGCTCAGACGGACCAACCTGGCGTACCTCGGCTGAGCCGGCTGGGTAGCCTGCGTCACATGAGTGAGCAGACCACCACCGACCAGGCCACCGACCGCCCCGCCGCCACCACGACCGCGCGGGCGGGCGAGGAGCTCACCGGCCACGCGGGCGTGCTGGCCACCGCCGCGGCCCGCGCCCACGGTGTCGAGACGATGTTCACCCTCTCGGGCGCCCACGTCTTCCCGATGTACGACGCCGCGGTCACCGCCGACCCGCCGATGCGGCTGCTCGACGTGCGCCACGAGCAGACCGCGGCCTTCGCGGCCGAGGCCACCGGCAAGCTGACCCGGGTGCCGGGCCTCGCGGTGCTCACCGCCGGGCCGGGCGTGACCAACGGGGTCAGCGCCATCGCGCAGGCCCAGTTCGCCGGCTCCCCCATGGTCGTCGTCGGCGGCCGCGCCCCGCAGAACCGCTGGGGCAGCGGCAGCCTGCAGGAGCTCGACCAGCCGCCGATCCTGGCGCCGGTCTCGAAGCTGGCCCGCACCCTGCCCACCGCGGCCGAGGTGATGGGCGGCATGGACGAGGCGTTCACCGTGGCCGGCTCCTCGCACCGCGGCCCGGTCTTCGTCGACGTGCCGATGGACGAGTTCTTCAACACCGCCAGCGGGGTGGTGCCCACCGGTGGCGCCCAGCGCGGCGCCGACCCCGACACCGACGCCATCGACCGGGTCGCCGGCCTGCTGGCGGCGGCGCAGCGCCCGGTCCTGGTGCTCGGCACCGACGTGTGGGCCGACCGGGCCGAGGAGGCCGCCCTGCGCTTCGTGGAGGCCACCGGGGTCCCCGCCATCACCAACGGCATGGGCCGCGGCGTCGTGCCGGGCGGCCACCCGCTGCTGGTCACCAAGGCTCGCGGGCAGGCCCTCGGCGGCGCCGACCTCGTCATCGTGGTCGGCACCCCGCTCGACTTCCGCCTGGGCTACGGCGTCTTCGGCGGCAAGGACGGCGCCCCGGCCGCGCGGGTCGTGCACGTCGCCGACTCCCCCGGCCAGCTCTCCGGCCACGCCGAGCTCGCCGCCTCGGTCAGCGGCGACCTCACGGCCGTCCTCGACGGGCTGCTGGGCGCGCTCGAGCGCCGCGGCCAGACGTCGTACGCCGCGTGGGCCGGCAGCCTGCAGGAGACCGTGGCCGCCGCCACCGAGCGCGACCGGGCGCTGCTGGGCGCCGAGGCCGACCCGGTGCACCCCGCGCGCATCTACGGCGAGCTGGTGCCGCGCCTGGCCGACGACGCCGTGGTCATCGGCGACGGCGGCGACTTCGTCTCCTTCGCCGGCAAGTTCGTCGAGCCCAAGCGGCCCGGCGGCTGGCTCGACCCCGGCCCCTACGGCTGCCTCGGCGCCGGCCTGGGCGCGGCGATCGCGGCGCGCATCGCCCGGCCCTCCGCGCAGGTGGTGCTGCTGCTCGGCGACGGTGCCGCCGGCTTCTCGCTGATGGACGTCGACACCCTGGTGCGCCACGACCTGCCCGTGGTGATGGTGATGGGCAACAACTCCGCGTGGGGCCTGGAGAAGGGCCCGATGCAGATGCTCTACGGCTACGACGTGGCCGCCGACCTGGCGCCGCGCACGGCCTACGACGAGGTCGTCAAGGCACTCGGCGGGGCCGGCGAGACGGTCACCGACCCGCGCCACATCGGGCCGGCGCTCGACCGCGCGTTCGCCTCGAACGTGCCCTACCTCGTCAACGTCATCACCGACGTCGAGGCGGCCTACCCCCGCGCCACGTTCGGCATCTGAGCACCGGTCGCGTGCGGATCCGGCTGGCGGGGCCCGCCGACCTGGTCGAGGTCGGTGACGTGACGGCGGCGGCGTACGCGCCGTACCTGGACGGCCCCGACGACCCGTACGTCGCCCGGTTGCGCGACGCCGCCTCCCGCGCCCGGGAGGCGGAGCTGTGGGTGGCCTCGCCGGACGACTCCGACGAGGTGCTCGGCAGCGTCACCGACTGCCCGCCGGGCTCGCCGTGGCGGGAGGTCGCGGTCGACGGCGAGGGCGAGTTCCGGATGCTGTCGGTCGCCCCCGGCACCCAGGGCCAGGGCGTCGGCGCCGCGCTCGTCGAGCACGTGCTGGCACGCTGGCGCGAG
>JBFGFQ010000059.1:0-14577 GCA_041579495.1 Nocardioides sp. | reverse complement strand
GAACTCCCGGCGGGACGATGAAACTTCATCGTCCCGCCACCAGGTTCATCGGGCGGCCGATGAAACTCCCGGCGGTGCGTCAGGCCAGGACCGCGCGGCGGTGCTCGTGGGCCTGGCCGAAGAGCTGGCCCAGGGCGTGCGCGCGCTTGAAGACCATCTGTGCGTCATGCTCCCAGGTGATGGCGATGCCGCCGTGCAGCTGCACCGTCTCGGCGGCGACCTGGGTCAGCGCGTCCGAGCAGTACGAGCCGGCGCTCGCCACCAGCCGAGGGGCGTCCTCGCTGTCGACGGAGACGGCGTACGCCGCCGCCCAGCAGATGGAGCGCGCCGTCTCGACGAGCACCAGCATGTCGGCCATCCGGTGCTTGAGCGCCTGGAAGGAGCCGATCGGGCGCCCGAACTGCACCCGCTCCTTGGAGTAGGCGACGGTCATGTCGAGCCCGCGCTGGGCGCCGCCGACCTGCAGGGCGGCGACCCCGACGGTGCCGACCAGGTGGGCGCGGGCCAGCGCCGCGGTCGCGTCGGCGGCCACCGGCGTGGCCTCGACGTCGTCGAGCACCAGCGTCGCGAGGCGCTGGGTGGGGTCCATCGCCTGCACGGGGGTGCGGGTCAGGCCCGCGGCCGAGGGGTCGACCTCGAAGAGCGCCATGCCCTCCTCGGTGCGGGCCGCGACCAGCAGCACCTCGGCCAGGTCGCCGAAGAGCACCGGCCCCACCGTGCCGCTCAGCCGCGAGCCGGCCGCGCGCACCGGCTCGACCCGCCCGGGCCCGGTCACCCCCGCCCACGCCAGGGTGGCGACCTCGCCGGCGGCCACGCGCGGCAGCAGCCGGGCGCACGCGTCGTCGGACTCCGCGGCCAGCAGCGTCTCGGTGACCACGAGCGTGGCCAGCAGCGGGCTGGGCGCCAGCGAGCGCCCCAGCTCCTCCAGCGCCACGCAGGTCTCGAACGCCGAGGCGCCGGCCCCGTCGTGCTCCTCGGGCACCGCCAGCGCGGCCACCCCCACCTGCTCGCACAGCAGTCGCCACAGCGCGGGGTCGTGGCCGGTGGCCGAGTCCGCCGCGGCCCGTACGGCGCCGCTGTCGGCCCGCTTGGCCAGCAGCGCGCGCAGCGTGGCGGCGAGCTCGGCCTGCTCCTCGCTGAGCCCGAGCCGCATCAGGACACCGCCCCGCGCTCGGCGACGATCGCGGCCAGCACCCGCTCGCGGTGGAACGCGGTGGTGCCCCAGGCCGCGACCAGCGCGCGCACCTTGGTGATCCACAGGCTCAGGTCGAGCTCGAGGGTGTAACCGACCGCGCCGTGCACCTGCAGCGCGACCCGCGAGGCGAGGTACGCCGCGTCGGCGGCGGCGAGCTTGGCCGCCGACACGTCGCGGGGCAGCGTGTCGGGCCCGGCCAGCGCGGCGCCGTGCACGAGCGGCCGGGCGAAGTCGAGGGCGATCCGCACGTCGGCGAGCCGGTGCTTCACCGCCTGGTAGGAGCCGATCTCGCGGCCGAACTGCCGGCGCTGCGTCACGTAGGCGACGGCGTCGTCGAGCAGCCGCTCGCCCGCGCCGAGCAGCTGGGCGGCGGTCGCCAGCACGGCGGTGTCGAAGGCGCGGTCGAGGTCGCCGGGGGCCTCGACCGCGGCGCCGTCCGGCGAGAGGGAGAAGAGGCGGCGGGTCCGGTCGACCGAGGCGTGCCGCTCGCCGGCGGCGGCGGCGGCGAGCGTGCCGTCGACGACGGCGTACCGGTGCTCGGCCAGGTCGGCGTCGAGGGCGTAGGGCACGTGCGGGGCCAGCGCGACGGTGCCGAGCGCGCCCGCGGCGAGCGACTCGACGACCCCGCCGCGACCCAGCGCCACCGGCAGGTAGGCCACCGACTCGGCCCAGGGGCCCGGCACCGCGTGGCGACCGAGCGCCTCGAGGGCCAGCACCAGCTCGACCGGGCTCGCGCCCATCCCGCCGTGCTCCTCGGGCACCAGCAGCGCGTGCACCCCCTGCTCGGCCAGCCGCCGCCACAGCGCCAGCCCGGGGCCGGTGTCGTCGGCGGCCCAGGCGCGGGCCGCGGCGACGGTGTCGGCGCCGCCGAGCAGACGGGCCAGGGAGGAGGCGAAGTCCTCCTGCTCGGAGGTGGGCACGAACCTCATCGACCGGCTCCCTTCGGCTCGCGCGGCAGGCCGAGGATGCGCTCGGCGACGATGTTGCGCTGGATCTCGTTGGTGCCGGCGTAGATCGGCCCGGACAGCGAGAAGAGGTAGCCGTCGAGCCACCCGGAGTCGACCTCGGAGGCGGGACCCAGCAGGTCGAGGGCGGTCTCGTGCAGCGCGATGTCGAGCTCGGACCAGAACACCTTGTTGACCGAGCCGGCCGCGCCCATCTCGCCGCCACCGGCCAGCCGGGTCACGGTGCCCCACGTGTAGAGCCGGTAGGCCTGCGCGCGGACCCAGGCGTCGACCACCCCGTCGGCCGCCGACGGCACCGCGTCGCCGTGCTCGCGCCACAGGTCGACGAGCCGGTCGGCGGCGGCGCAGAACCGGCCGGGGGAGCGCAGCGAGAGGCCGCGCTCGTTGCCGGCGGTGCTCATCGCGACCCGCCACCCGTCACCGGGCTCGCCGAGCACGTCGGAGTCGGGCACGAACACGTCGGAGAAGAAGATCTCGGCGAAGCCCGGCTCGCCGTCGAGCTGCGCGATCGGGCGCACGGTGACGCCCTCGGCGTCGAGGGGGAAGAGGAAGTAGGTCAGCCCGGCGTGCCGTTGGGCCGCGGGGTCGGAGCGGAACAGCCCGAAGCCCCGGTCGGCGTACGCCGCCCGCGACGACCAGGTCTTCTGGCCGTTGAGCACCCAGCCGCCACGGTCCTCGTCGCGCCGCGCGGTCGAGGTGAGCGAGGCCAGGTCGGAGCCGGCCTCGGGCTCCGACCACGCCTGCGCCCACACCTGCTCGCCGGTGGCCATCGGAGGCAGGAAGCGGCGCTGCTGCTCGGGGGTGCCGTGGTCGAAGATGATCGGGGCCAGCAGGAAGATCCCGTTCTGGGAGACCCGGCCGGGCGCGCCGGCGCGGTAGTACTCCTCCTCGAAGACGACCCACTCGACCAGCGACGCGCCGCGGCCGCCGAGCTCCTCGGGCCACGAGACCACCGACCAGCGGGCCTCGGCCAGCCGGGCCTCCCACTCCTGGTGGGCGCGGAAGCCCTCCTCGGTGTCCATCGAGGGCAGCGGGGTCGCCGGCACGTTGGCGGCCAGCCACGCCCGCGCCTCGGCCTGGAAGGCCAGCTCGTCGGGGCCCAGGGTCAGGTCCATCGGTCGTCCTTCGCGGTCGTGCGGGCTCGCAGCTCAGCCTTGAGCACCTTGAGGGAGGCGTTGCGGGGCAGCTCGTCGACGAGCTCGACGTGGCGCGGCACCTTGAAGTTCGCGAGCCGCTCGCGCAGGAACGCCACGACGTCGTCGGGGGTCAGGGCGTGGCCCGCGCGGGCGACGACGTACGCCGCGCCGACCTCGCCCATCCGCTCGTCGGGGACCCCGACCACCGCGGCCTCGACCACGCCGTCGAGGCGGGCCAGCACGGCCTCGACCTCGGCGGGGTAGACGTTGAAGCCGCCGCAGATGTACATGTCCTTGAGCCGGTCGGTGATGCGCATGTTGCCGTCGGCGTCGACGGTGCCCAGGTCGCCGGTGTGCAGCCAGCCGTCGGGCTCGATCGCCTCGGCGGTCGCCTCGGGGTCGTCGAGGTAGCCGAGCATCACCATCTCGCCGCGCAGCTGGATCTCGCCGACCTCGCCCGGGTCGAGCACTGCGCCCGACTGCGGGTCGACGACCCGCATCTCGACGCCCTCGACGACCCGCCCGTTGGTCGTGCCGACCACCTCGTCGGGGTCGCCGGGGCGGCACATCGTGGCGACCACGCACTCGGTCATCCCGAACGCCGGGACGACCAGCTCGAAGGAGAGCTCGTCGAGCATCCGCTCGATCAGCCGCGGCGGGATGCTGGCCGAGCCCATGTTGGCCAGCCGCAGCGACGAGGTGTCGGTCGTGGGGAACGACGGCGACTCCAGCAGCGAGTGGAAGATCGTCGGGGCGCCGGGGCAGATCGTGAGCCGCTCCCGCTCGATCATCGCCAGCACCTCCTCGGTGTCGAACGCCGCCACCGGGTAGAGGGTGCAGCCGGTCAGCAGGCTCGAGACGATCCCGACCTTGTAGCCGTAGGAGTGGAAGAAGGGGCTGATCACCAGGTAGCGGTCGTCGGCGGTGACCCGGCAGGTGCCGGTCCAGCGCTCGGCGGCCATCAGCGTCTGGCGGTGCGCGGTCAGCACCCCCTTGGAGCGCCCGGTGGTGCCGGAGGTGAAGAGGATGTCGGCGACGTCGTCGGGGCCGACACCGGCCACGCGTGCGTCGAGGTCGGCGTCGGCGACCTGCGCGCCCAGGCCCGCCAGGTCGTCGTACGACGTGGTGCCGGGGTGGGGCTCGTCGTCGGTGCCGATCACCACGACGGCCGCCCGCTCGTCGAGCCCGGGCAGCGCGGAGCGCAGCTCGGCGAGCTGGGAGCGGCCCAGGAAGCCGTCGGCCACCACGCACACGCGGGCCTCGGCGCGGGTCACGACGTCGGCGACCTCCTCGCCCCGGTAGCGGGTGTTGACCGGCACCAGCACGCCGCCGGCGTACGTCACCGCGAGCCCGGCGACCACCCAGCGCCAGCTGTTGGGGGCCCACACGCAGACCCGCTCGCCGGGACGCAGGCCGAGGGCGAGGTAGCCGCGGGCGGCCGCGCGCACCGCCTCGTGCAGCTCGGCGAAGGTCAGGGTCGTGGCGCCGTCGACCACGGCCGGGTGCGTCGGGTGGGCGTGCGCGACCGCCTGCAGGGCCGCAGGCACGGTCCGGGGGTGGGGCACGGGCGCTCCTCGCGTCGACCAAACAAGTGCTTGGTAGGCTAGCCTAGCGCCTGGTCGTCGAGAGGAGAACCATGGACCTGAGCTACTCCGCCGAGGAGCAGTCCTTCCGCGCCGAGGTGCGCGCGTGGCTCGGCGACCACCTCACCGGCGACTTCGCCGCGCTCAAGGGGCTCGGCGGGCCCGGGCGCGACCACGAGGCGCACGAGGAGCGGCTGGCCTGGAACCAGCACCTCGCCGCGCACGGCTGGACCGCGCTGGGCTGGCCCGTCGAGCACGGCGGTCGCGGGCTGAGCCTGATGCAGCAGGTGATCTTCCACGAGGAGTACGCCCGCGCCGACGCCCCCGCCCGGGTCAACCACCTCGGCGAGGAGCTGCTCGGCCCCACCCTCATCGCCTTCGGCACCCCCGAGCAGCAGCAGCGCTTCCTGCCGCCGATCGTCGCGGCCACCGAGCTGTGGTGCCAGGGCTACTCCGAGCCCGGTGCCGGCTCCGACCTGGCCAACGTGCAGACCCGCGCCCGCCTCGCGCCGGGCCCCGACGGCGACGAGTGGGTGGTCGACGGCCAGAAGGTGTGGACGTCGCTGGCCCACCTGTCCCAGTGGTGCTTCGTGCTGGCGCGCACCGAGCCGGGCTCGCAGCGCCACGAGGGCCTCTCGCTCCTGCTGGTGCCCCTCGACCAGGAGGGCGTCGACGTCCGTCCGATCGAGCAGATCACCGGCGGCTCGGAGTTCAACGAGGTCTTCCTCACCGGCGCCCGCACCGACGCCGCCATGGTGGTCGGCGAGCCCGGGCGCGGCTGGGGCGTGGCGATGGGCCTGCTCGGCTTCGAGCGCGGCGTCTCGACCCTGGGCCAGCAGGTCGGCTTCGCCCGCGAGCTCGAGACCGTGGTCGAGCGCGCCCGCGCCAACGGCTCGTACGACGACCCGGTGCTGCGCGACCGCCTCGCCCAGGCCCGCGTCGAGCTCGAGGTGATGCGGGTCAACGCGCTGCGGGGCCTCTCCGGGGTCACCGCCGGCTCCGACTCCGCCGCGGGCGGTGGCGCGGCCTCGATCGCCAAGCTCGTCTGGGGCGGGTGGCACCGCAGGCTCGGCGAGCTCGCGATGCAGGTCGCCGGCGCCGACGGGCTCACCGCGCGCGGCCCGGCGTACGACCTCGACCCGCACCAGCGGCTCTTCCTCTTCAGCCGCGCCGACACGATCTACGGCGGCAGCGACGAGGTGCAGCGCACCATCCTCGCCGAGCGGGTGCTCGGCCTGCCGCGCGAATCCCGACCGACCACCCCGACCGCTTCGACGCAGGGAGCCCGATGACCGCCGAACGCCCCGAGCAGCCCGTCCCCGACTACGTGCCCGGCCACGACCTGCTGGCCGGCAAGGTCGTCGTGGTCACCGCCGCGGCGGGTGCCGGCATCGGCGCCGCCGTCGTGCGACGGGTGCTGGAGGAGGGGGCCCGGGCCGTGGTCTTCAGCGACACCCACGCACGCCGGCTCGCCGAGGCCGAGGAGGCGCTGGCCGCCGAGTTCGGCGCCGACCGGGTGCGCCAGCTGGTCTGCGACGTCACCGACGAGGCCCAGGTCGCCGCCCTGCTCGACGTGGCCGACGAGCTCGGCGGTGTCGACGTGATGATCAACAACGCCGGCCTCGGCGGCACCGCCTCGGTGCTCGAGATGACCGACGAGCAGTGGAGCCGGGTCCTCGACATCACCCTGACCGGGACGTTCCGGTGCGTGCGCGCGGCCGGGCAGCGGATGGCGGCCGCCGGTCGACGGGGCGTCATCGTCAACAACGCCTCGGTCATCGGCTGGCGCGCCCAGGAGGGCCAGGCCCACTACGCCGCCGCGAAGGCCGGGGTGATGGCGCTGACCCGCTGCTCGGCCATCGACCTGGCCCCGCACGGCATCCGCGTCAACGCGGTCTCGCCGAGCCTGGCGATGCACCCGTTCCTGGCCAAGGTCACCTCCGACGAGCTGCTCCACGAGCTCAAGCAGCGCGAGGCGTTCGGCCGCGCCGCCGAGCCGTGGGAGGTCGCCAACGTGATGGTCTTCCTGGCCAGCGACTACGCCAGCTACATGACCGGCGAGGTCGTCGCGGTCAGCAGCCAGCAGGCCTAGGAGACTGCCCCCATGAGCCCCGCGAGCAACGAGCCCTCCGCCACCGCGCCCACCCGTCGTACCGAGCTGCTGGGCATCGCCGCGGGCCTCTTCGCCGAGAAGGGCTTCAAGAACACCACGGTGCGCGACATCGCCGAGGCCGCCGGCATCCTCTCGGGCAGCCTCTACCACCACTTCGACTCCAAGGAGTCGATGGTCGACGAGATCCTCTCGACCTTCCAGGAGGAGCTCTTCGCGGCGTACGACGCCGTGCTGGCCAGCGACGTCGACGCCCGCACCAAGATCGACCGGGCGGTGCGGCTGTCGTTCGAGGCGATCGACCAGCACCCCCACGAGGTGGCGATCTTCCAGAACGACGCCGGCTACCTCGGCGGCTTCGAGCGCTTCGGCTACCTCGCCGAGCGCAACGCCCAGTCGCGCGAGGTCTGGGTCACCCTGCTCACCGAGGGGGTCGGGAGCGGCGTGCTGCGCCACGACCTCGACATCGAGCTCACCTACCGCTTCATCCGCGACACCGTGTGGGTGGCGGTGAAGTGGTACCGCCCCGGCGGCCGGCACAGCCACGTCGAGGTCGCCGACCAGTACCTCACGATCCTGCTCGACGGGATCTCCACCGACCCGCAGCCCCCCTCCCCGCGCGAAAGGCCCTGACATGCCCGAGTCCTACATCATCGACGCCGTGCGGACCCCGGTCGGCCGGCGCGGGGGAGCCCTGGCCGGCGTGCACTCCGCCGACCTCGCCGCGCACTCGATCGCCGCGCTGGTGCGGCGCACGGGCATCGACGCGGGCGCCGTCGACGACGTGGTGCTCGGCTGCTGCGACACCCTCGGCTCGCAGGCCGGCGACGTCGCCCGCACCGCGTGGCTGGTCGCGGGGCTGCCCGACCACGTGCCCGGCGTGACCATCGACCGCCAGTGCGGCTCCTCGCAGCAGGCGGTGCACTTCGCCGCGCAGGGCGTCATGTCCGGCACCCAGGACCTCGTGGTCGCAGGCGGCGTGCAGAACATGTCGGCGATCCCGATCTCGGCGGCGATGCTCGCGGGGCAGCAGTACGGCTTCTCGACGCCGTTCGCCGAGTCGCCCGGCTGGCAGGCCAGGTACGGCGACCAGGAGGTCAGCCAGTTCCGCTCGGCCGAGATGATCGCGGAGAAGTGGGGCATCGGCCGCGAGGAGATGGAGGCCTTCGCGCTGGCCTCCCACGACCGGGCCCGCGCGGCCATCGCGGAGGGCCGGTTCGACGACGAGATCGAGCCGGTGACGCTGCCCGACGGCACCGTCGTCGACACCGACCAGTGCCCGCGCGAGACCTCGCTGGAGAAGATGGCCGGGCTGCAACCGCTGGCGCCGGGCGGCCGGATCACCGCCGCCGTCGCCTCCCAGATCTGCGACGGCTCCGCGGCGCTGCTGCTGGCCTCCGAGGCCGCGGTGGCCGAGCACGCGCTGACCCCGCGGGCGCGGGTGCACCACCTCTCGGTGCGCGGCGACGACCCGGTGTGGATGCTCACCGGCCCGATCCGCGCCACCGAGCACGCCCTGGCGCGCACCGGTCTCGCGATCGACGACATCGACCTCTTCGAGTGCAACGAGGCCTTCGCCTCGGTGGTGCTGGCCTGGATGAAGGAGACCGGCGCCCCGCACGACAAGGTCAACGTCAACGGCGGCGGCATCGCCCTGGGCCACCCCATCGGCGCCACCGGCGCCCGGCTGATGACCACGATGCTCAACGAGCTCGAGCGCACCGGCGGCCGTTACGCCCTGCAGACCATGTGCGAGGGCGGCGGCCAGGCCAACGTCACCATCATCGAGCGCGTCTGACCCGTCCCAGATCCCCCGTCGACCCGTCCCAGATCCTCCGCCGAGCCGGCGCAGATCGCACCCGGTGTCGCCCCTGTCGTACGTGACCGGGTCGGTGCGAGATGTGGGACGGCTGGGCGTGAGATTCGGGCCGGTTCGGCGGGGTGGAATCTAGGTAGTCACGCAACACCGTGGTTGGTGGTGGGTTGTGAGAGTAGTTGGTCCAGGACTTCGGCTGGGGTCCGGAAGCCGTGGCGTTTGCGGGGGCGGGCGTTGAGCTCGGAGGCGATCTTGTCGAGCAGGCCGGGGCCGTAGAAGGACAGGTCGCTGCCCTTGGGCAGGTACTGGCGCAGCAGTCCGTTGGTGTTCTCGTTGGAGCCGCGTTGCCAGGGTGAGTGGGGGTCGCAGAAGTAGATCTCCAGGCCGGTGGCCTCGGCGATCTGGACGTGGTTGGCCATCTCGCCGCCTTGGTCCCAGGTCAGCGAGCGGCGCAGCTGTTCGGGCAGGGTGGCCATCTTGGCCACGAGGGCCTCTTGGACCGCCAGGGCGCCGTGGTCGCCGGGCAGGTGCAGCAGCATCACGAACCCGGTGCTGCGCTCGACCAGGGTGCCTACCGCGGACCTCGAGGCGGTCGAGCCGAGGATCAGGTCGCCTTCCCAGTGCCCGGGCACCGCTCGGTCCTCGACCTCGGCGGGGCGTTCGCTGATCATGATCATGTCGGGGATCCGGCCGCGGCGCTCGGCCTCGCGGCGATGCGGTTTGCGCATCGAACGCCCGGTGCGCAGATGCGCTGTCAGCTCGCGCTTGAGGCCGCCGCGGGCCTGGATGTACAGCGACTGGTAGATCGTCTCGGGCGACACCCGCATCTCCGGATCCTCGGGGAAGTCGAGGATGAGTCTGCCAGCGATCTGCTCGGGGCTCAGGTGCTGGACCAGGTACTCCTGGACCACTCGGCGCAGCACCAGGTTCGTGGCCAGCTTCGCGCCCCGCGACCTGGTGCGGCCGCGGTCGACCTTGGCCTGGGCCACCGAGGCCCGGTACCCGCGACCGGTCGCACCGCGGGCCAGCTCGCGGCTAATCGTGCCCGGGCTGCGCCCGGTACGACGCGCGACCTCTCGCACCCCGTGGCCGGCATGGGTCAGCGCCGCGATCTCCTCACGCTCGACCCAGGACAGGTACCGCCCCACCGGCGGGTGCACAGGAACAGGGTTCACCCCGCCAGCCTTGCGAAAGACCCGCTTCGCGGTGCTCGACGACATGCCCGAGACCCGCGCCGCCGACTTCACCCCCAACCCCGAACGGATCGCTTCCCAGAACGGACGATCCAACTCCCTGGGCCGCATCGGACGAGCCATGGCACAACTCCTCAGTCATCGAGGTGTTGCATCACTACCTAGAACCCACCCGGGGGATATGGGCCGACTCAGCGTGAGATATGGGACGGGTCGGCGGGGGATTCGGGACGGGTCAGAGGGGCGGGCGGCGGTCGAACCAGGGGGCGGCGTCCTCGAGCTGGGCGGCCAGGCGCAGCAGGAGGGCCTCGCTGCCCAGGCGCCCGACGAACTGCACGCCCATCGGCAGGCCCTCGGGGGTCCAGTGCAGCGGCACGCTCATGGCCGGGCGGCCGGTGAGGTTGGCCAGCTGGGTGTAGGGCACCCAGCCGAGGTTCTCGCTGATCATCTGGTCGACCAGGGGCGTGAAGCGCAGCAGCCCGCCGGCGCGGGCGGTCAGCAGCGCCTTCTGCGCCAGCTGCACCAGGCCGGGCTGGTCGAGGGCGCCGACGCGCGGCGGCGGGGTCGCGGTGGTGGGGGTCAGCAGCAGGTCGTGCTCGGCGTGCAGCGCGGCGAGGCGGCGCACGTGGGCGTGCCGGTTCTCGGTGGCCTGCACGTAGTCGGTGGCGCGGGTGGCGCGGCCCAGGGCGGCCATCACCCGGGTGTCGGGCTCGAAGTCGTCCTCGCCGGCCCCGGTCAGCGCCCGGGCCTGGTCGACGGAGACCGCGCAGTGCACGAACCACGTGGTCAGGAAGTCCTCGGCCAGCTGCGCGTCGTCGACGGGGGCGGCGTCGAGCTCGACCACCTCGTGCCCGGCGGCGGCGAGCAGCTCGGCGGCGCGGTGCACCGCCGCCTTGGCCTCCGGGTGCGGGTCGGGGTTGACGCCGCTGTGCCAGCTCAGCGCCACGCGCAGCCGGCCCGGGTCGCGGCCGACCTCGGCGGCGTACCCGTCGACCGGGCCCGGCGCCGTCAGGTACGGCGACTCGGGGGTCGGGCCGGCGAGCACGTCGAGCATCGCGGCGCTGTCGCGCACGCTGCGCGAGACCACGCCGTCGGTGCTGGTGCCGCCGATGGACTCGCCGAACTCGGGGCCGTGGGGGAGCAGGCCCCGGCTGGTCTTGAGGCCGAACAGCCCGCAGGCCGAGGCGGGGATGCGGATCGAGCCGCCACCGTCGCTGGCCGCGGCGCACGGCACGATGCCGGCGGCCACGGCGGCCGCGGAGCCGCCGGAGGAGCCGCCGGGGGTGTGGTCGAGGTCCCAGGGGTTGCGGGTGGGGCCGAAGACGTGCGGCTCGGTGACGCCCTTGGCGCCGAACTCGGGGCTGTTGGTCTTGCCGAAGACCTGCAGCCCGGCCTCGATCCACCGCTCGACCACGGCCGCGGTCTCGGCGGCGGGGTGTCCGGCCAGGGCCTTGCTGCCGCCACTGGTCGGCACGCCGGCCAGGCGCTGGTTGAGGTCCTTGAGCAGGAACGGCACGCCCTCGAAGGGACGGCCCCCCTCGGGCGCCGGGCCCGTCGGTGCGGGCGGCTCGACGTCGTGCACGATCGCGTTGATGCGCGGGTTCACCTCCGCCGCGCGGGCCCGGGCCGCGGCGAGCAGCTCCTCGGCGGTGGTGGTGCCCTCGCGCACGAGGGCGGCGAGGGCGGTGGCGTCGTGGTCGGCGTAGTCGCGCATGCGCACACCGTAGTGACCGGCGGCCAGCCGCGGGGCCGGACCGCGCGACCTGCGGGGCCCGCCACGCACTAGGCTCGGCGCCGACGAGCCCGTCCACCAGTCATGACGCAGCACCCTCGACCCGTTCAGGAGCACCCCAAGTGGCATCCATCGAAGCAGTCGGCGCCCGCGAGATCCTCGACTCCCGGGGCAACCCCACCGTCGAGGTCGAGGTCGTCCTCGACGACGGCACCTTCGCCCGCGCGGCGGTCCCCAGCGGTGCCTCCACCGGGGCCTTCGAGGCCGTGGAGCTGCGCGACGGCGGCGACCGGTACGCCGGCAAGGGGGTCCAGCAGGCCGTCGACGGCGTGATCCGCGTGCTCGGTCCGGCGGTCGAGGGCCTCGACGCCGACGACCAGCGCCTCGTGGACCAGGCGATGCTGGCCGCCGACGGCACCCCGAACAAGGCCGAGGTGGGCGCCAACGCGATCCTCGGCGTCTCGCTGGCCGTGGCCCGCGCGGCCGCCGACTCCGCCGGCCTGCCGCTCTACCGCTACGTCGGCGGCCCCAACGCCCACGTGCTGCCGGTGCCGATGATGAACATCCTCAACGGCGGCTCGCACGCCGACTCCAACGTCGACATCCAGGAGTTCATGATCGCGCCGGTCGGCGCGCCGTCCTTCCGCGAGGCGCTGCGCTCGGGCGCGGAGGTCTACCACGCGCTCAAGGCGGTGCTGAAGGAGCGCGGGCTGGGCACCGGGCTGGGCGACGAGGGCGGCTTCGCACCGAACCTCGACTCCAACCGCGCCGCCCTCGACCTGATCGCCGAGGCCGTCGAGCGGTCGGGCCAGCAGCTGGGCACCGACATCGTGCTGGCCCTCGACGTGGCCGCCACCGAGTTCTGCACCGACGGCGTGTACTCCTTCGAGGGGCAGTCGAAGACCGCCCAGGAGATGACCGCCTACTACGCCGAGCTGTGCGAGGCCTACCCGATCGTCTCGATCGAGGACCCGCTCGACGAGGACGACTGGGAGGGCTGGAAGACCCTCACCGACCAGCTCGGCGACAAGATCCAGATCGTCGGCGACGACCTCTTCGTCACCAACGTCGAGCGCCTGCAGCGCGGCATCAGCGGCGGCCAGGCCAACGCCCTGCTGGTCAAGGTCAACCAGATCGGCTCGCTCACCGAGACCCTCGACTCCGTCGACCTCGCGCACCGCAACGGCTACCGCTGCATGATGAGCCACCGCTCCGGCGAGACCGAGGACGTCACCATCGCCGACCTGGCCGTGGCCACCAACTGCGGCCAGATCAAGACCGGTGCGCCCGCGCGCTCCGAGCGGGTCGCGAAGTACAACCAGCTGCTGCGCATCGAGGACGAGCTGGCAGATGCCGCGCGCTACGCCGGTGTGTCGGCGTTCCCGCGCTACTCCTCCTGAGCGACCCTGGGACACATGCCCGAGAACCGACGCACCCCGTCGCGGGGCAGCGGCCCCCGCGGGCGCACCGGCCCGGGCCGGGGCGGCGCCCCGCGCCCGGCCGCGCGCCCCGCGGCCGGGTCGACCCCGCGGCCGGGCACCTCGCGTCGCCGCCGGCCCCGCCTGACCGGGCGGGCCGCGGTGCTGGTGCTGGTGGTGGCCGTGCTGGCCGTCTCCTACGCCAGCTCGGCCCGGGCCTACCTCCAGCAGCGCGGTGAGCTCGACGCGCTGCGCGCCGACATCGCCGAGAAGGAGGCGAGCATCTCCGACCTCGAGCGCGAGATGCGCCGCTGGGAGGACCCCGCCTACGTCACCCAGGAGGCGCGCGAGCTCGGCTACGTGATGCCCGGCGAGACGTCGTACGTCGTGCTCGACGAGGACGGCGAGCCGCTGGAGCCGGCCGCCGAGCTGGCCGACCCCGACGAGGTCGGCCCGGCCGTCGAGCCGGCCTTCTGGGAGGACGCCTGGGCCTCGGTGCTGCTGGCGGGCAACCCGCCGCGCAACACCGGCACCCCGCCCGTGACCGAGATCGACGGCTCCGAGGAGCAGCAGTGAGCACCCACGACCTGCCCGGCATCAGCGAGGCCGACCAGGCGGTCGTCGACGCGCAGCTCGGCCGGTCGGCCAGCGGCATCGCCGAGGTCGGCCACCGCTGCCCGTGCGGCAACCCCGACGTGGTCACCACCGTGCCGCGCCTGCCCAACGGCACGCCGTTCCCCACGACCTACTACCTCACCTGCCCGCGGGCCGCGTCGCGGATCGGCACCCTCGAGGGCTCGGGGGTCATGAAGGACATGGAGGCCCGGCTCGGCGACGACGAGGAGCTGGCCGCGGCGTACGCCGCCGCCCACGAGCGCTACCTCGCCGCGCGCACCGAGATCGGCCGGGCCGCCGGCCTCGACGTGCCCGAGATCGAGGGCATCTCCGCGGGCGGGATGCCCGACCGCGTGAAGTGCCTGCACGTGCTGGCCGGCCAGGCGCTGGCCCAGGGCCGCGGGGTGAACCCGCTCGGCGACGAGGTCCTCGACGCGCTCGGCCCCTGGTGGGAGCCGGGCCCGTGCGTGTAGCCGCGGTCGACTGCGGGACCAACACCATCAAGCTGCTCGTCGCCGACGTCGACGTCGGGACCGGCACCACCACCGAGCTGGTGCGCGAGGCGCGGATGGTGCGCCTCGGCGAGGGCGTCGACCGCACCGGACGGCTCTTCGAGGGCGCGCTGGAGCGCACCTTCGCCGCCGTCGAGGAGTACGCCGCCCTGGTGCGCGAGCACGGGGTCGACCCGGCGCACACGCGCTTCTGCGCGACCTCGGCGACCCGCGACGCCGCCAACGCCGAGGAGTTCGCCGACGGGGTCGAGCAGCGGCTCGGGGTGCGCCCCGAGGTGCTCACCGGCGGCGAGGAGGCCCGG
>JBFGFQ010000058.1:0-14623 GCA_041579495.1 Nocardioides sp. | reverse complement strand
TGTGGGTCGGGTCGGACGGAGATCTGGGACGGGTCGGCGTGAGATATGGGACTGGTCGGCGGGGGATTTGGGACGGGTCGGCGGAGGATCTGGGGCGGGTCAGGTGGTGGCGGTGCCGTGCAGGGCGCCCTTGGCGTCGCCACGGTGCACGGGTACGCCGCTGCCGGCCAGGTCGCGCAGGGCGTCGAGGTCGCGCGCCGTCACCGCTCCTGCGTCGGTGAGCACCACGGCGGCCTCGAGGCCCGTGGCCCCCGAGGCGACCGCCATCGCCACGCACACCCCGAGCGCGGAGACCTGCAGCGAGGGCAGGTCGACGGTGGCGGCGGCGTAGGTGCGCCCGTCGGCGTCACGCACCGCGGCGCCCTCCGCGGCCCGGGTGCGGGCCCGGGTGGCGCGGGCCAGGGTGACCAGCTTCTTGTCCTCGGCGGCCAGCTCGGCGGGCGCGGGGCCCTCGGGGGTGCTCACTGGTCCTCGTCGTCCTCTCGGTGGTCGCGGCTGTCGTCGCGCCGGTTGTCGGGTCGGTCCTCTTCGTCGTCGGCGTCGTCGTCGGGCTCGATGCGCGAGATCAGGACGGTGACGATCTTGTTGCGCCGCCCGGCGCTGTCCTCGGCGACGAAGCGCAGCCCGTGCGCCTCGACCGAGGAGCCCGGGATCGGCACCAGGCCCAGGTGCTTGGCCATCAGGCCGCCGACCGAGTCGACGTCCTCCTCCTCGACGTCGTCGCCGAAGATCTCCTCGAGGTCGTCGACGGGGAAGCGCGAGGAGACCCGCACGACGCCCTCGGCGAGGTGCTCGACCTCGATCTCGTCCTCGTCGTACTCGTCGGTGATCTCGCCGACGATCTCCTCGAGGATGTCCTCGATGGTGATCAGGCCGGCGGTGCCGCCGTACTCGTCGACGACGACCGCGATGTGCTGGCGGCGGGCCTGCATCTCCTTGAGCAGCCCGTCGACGGCCTTCGACTCCGGCACCCAGTGCACGGGGCGCATCACCGACTCGATGCGCTCGACGAACTCCACGTCGGGGGCCTCGAAGTCACGGCGCACGATGTCCTTGAGGTAGGCCATCCCGACGATGTCGTCGAGGTTCTCGTCGACCACCGGCAGCCGCGAGTAGCCGCTGCGCAGGAAGAGCGAGAGGCCCTGGCGCAGGTTCTTGTGCTTCTCGACGTAGACGACGTCGTTGCGCGGCACCATCACCTCGCGCGCGGTGGTGTCGCCGAGCTCGAAGACCGAGTGGATCATCCGGCGCTCCTCGCTCTCGATGAGCGAGGACGCCTCGGCGAGGTCGACCAGCTCGCGCAGCTCCGACTCCGTCGAGAAGGGTCCCTCGCGGAAGCCCTTGCCCGGGGTCAGCGCGTTGCCGAGCGCGATCAGCACGTGCGGGATCGGGCCGAGCACCCGGGTGATCAGGGTCAGCGGCGCCGCCGAGAGCAGCGCGACGGTCTCGGCGTGCTGGCGCCCCATGGTGCGCGGCGCGACCCCGACGACCACGAAGGAGACCAGCAGCATCACCGCGATGGCGGTCAGCACGCTGGCCCACCAGGCGCCGTGCATCAGCTCGTCGACCTGCAGGGCCACCAGCACGATCGCCGACACCTCCGCGGCCATCCGCAGCAGCAGCGCCGTGTTGAGGTAGCGCGGCAGGTCGTCGAGCAGCCCGAGCAGGCGCTTGGCCCCGGCCCGGCCCTCGGCGAGCAGCTCGCCGGCGCGCGCGTGCGAGAACGAGGCGAGCGCCGCGTCGGCCGCGGAGAAGATGCCCGCGAGCACGACCAGCGCGGCCGCCGTCACCAGCAGCCCGACGTCACCCCCGGTCATGCGTCGTCAGTGGCGCGCCACGCGGCCAGCAGCTCGTCCTGCAGGCCGAACATCTCGCGGTGCTCCTCCGGCTCGGCGTGGTCGTAGCCGAGCAGGTGCAGGATGCCGTGGACGGTGAGCAGCTCGATCTCGGCCACGGTGCCGTGGCCGGCCGTCTCGCCCTGGCGCCGGGCGATCTCGGGGCACAGCACGAGGTCGCCGAGCACGCCCTCCTCGGGCTCCTCGTCGGCCAGGCCCGGGCGCAGCTCGTCCATCGGGAAGGCCAGCACGTCGGTGGGGCCCTCCTTGTCCATCCACTGCTCGTTGAGCTCGGCGATGGTCGCCTCGTCGACGGCCTTGATGCACAGCTCGGCCTGCGGGTGCACGTGCATGCGGTCCATCACGAACCGGCTCAGGGTGGAGAGCCGGCGCACGTCGACCTGCTGGCCGGACTCGTCGAGGACCTCGATGCTCATGGTCGGTTCCCCTGCACGGGTCGGGCGCGCTCGCTGCGCGCGTCGAAGTCGTCGTACGCCGCCACGATGCGGCCCACGAGCCGGTGCCGCACGACGTCGCTGCTGGTCAGCCGGTTGAAGCCGATGTCCTCGACACCGGTGAGGATCTCCTCCACGACCCGCAGCCCCGAGCGGGTGCCGCCGGGCAGGTCGGTCTGGGTGATGTCGCCGGTGACCACGATCTTGGAGCCGAAGCCCAGCCGGGTCAGGAACATCTTCATCTGCTCGGGCGTGGTGTTCTGCGCCTCGTCGAGGATGATGAAGGAGTCGTTGAGCGAGCGACCGCGCATGTAGGCCAGCGGGGCGACCTCGATGGTGCCCGCGGCCAGCAGCTTGGGGATCGTCTCGGGGTCGATCATGTCGTGCAGCGCGTCGTAGAGCGGGCGCAGGTAGGGGTCGATCTTCTCGCTGAGCGTGCCGGGCAGGAAGCCGAGGCGCTCGCCGGCCTCGACCGCGGGGCGGGTCAGGATGATCCGGTTGACCTGCTTCGACTGCAGCGCCTGCACGGCCTTGGCCATGGCCAGGTAGGTCTTGCCGGTGCCGGCGGGGCCGATGCCGAAGGTGATCGTGTGCTTGTCGATCGACTCGACGTACTTCTTCTGGTTCACCGTCTTGGGCCGGATCGAGCGGCCGCGGTTGGAGAGGATGTTGAGGCTCAGCACGTCGGCCGGGCGCTCGGTCGTCTCGGTGCGCAGCATCCCCAGCACCCGCTCGACGGTCTCGGTGGTGACGCCCTGACCGGTGCGGATGATGGTGACCAGCTCGTCGAGGAGCCGCTGGACCAGCGCGATCTCGCCGGGGTCGCCCTCGAGGGTGATCCGGTTGCCGCGCACGTGCACCGCGGTGTCGAAGGACTTCTCGATCAGCGCGAGGTGCTCGTCGCCGGGGCCCAGCAGGCTGACCATGTCGATGCTGTTGGGCACCACGACCGTGTGGTGGCTGCGCGCCGAGCCGCTCGCGGGGCTCTCGGTGGGGGTGCTGCGGTCATCGGAGTGGGACATGGATGCCCGGAGGGCGCCTCTCTGTCGCGGGGACGGTGGGTGGAGCCCCTCCATGCTACGGCGTGGGCCCGACACGGACCCACTCAGTAAAGCCAGCGGGGCGCGTAGGCTGGACGCATGGCCGGGGGCGAGCACGACCTGCGCTCGTGGGACGACGAGGACCCCGACTCCCACGACGACGACTCCGTGCCCTACTGGTTCCCCGGCGAGCACCTGCCGCCGCACGCCCGGGCGATGGGCCTGACCCACCACACCGTCGAGGGCGCGCTGCTCGACTTCGGCGGCCGGCTCGACCCGGCCAAGCGGGTGCACTACTGGACGGCGTGGGCGCTGCTGGTCGTCTTCGGGCTGCCGGTGGTCTTCGCCGTGATGCGGCTCGTCTACCTCTTCTGAGGCCCCGACGAGTCGCGGCACGACGCCCTCACAGCGCGCCGGTGGGCTCCCCGTCGTAGGCGACCTGCAGCATGCCGAGGCACATCTCGTCGGTGGAGCCGTCGCCCCACAGGACGTACTTCTCCTCCTGGCCCGCGAAGGCCGGCAGCTTGTCGCGCAGCCACTGGGTGTGGCGGCAGGTGACGGTCAGGGTGTCCCCCGGCTCGAGGCGCAGCGCCTCGACGGGCTTGGAGCCCTGGTCGTCGAAGTCCCACTGGTCGATGTCGAGCAGGGTGCGCTCGTCGTCGGTGCCGGCGTTGGCCACGACCGAGATCTCGCGGCCCAGCAGGTGCATGTGGCCGGCCGCGCCGAGCACGGTCATCGGCTGCTGGACCCGACGGGTGCAGGTGGTCGTCTCGGAGGGCCCCTGGCCCTCCCCGCACAGCAGGTGCAGCACGTCGGCGGTCGAGGCGGCCCCGCCGAAGCGGCGGCGCAGGTCGCTCATCGCGGCGTCGCGCTCGCACAGCGGCCCGTCGGAGCGCGCGGCCCGGCAGGGCAGCTCGACCGGCGCCGGCATCAGGTAGGTGTGCAGCGACGTGAGGTCGCGGCTGCCGGGCATCCAGCGAAGCTGGGCCGCCGACCGGTCGGCCGACTGGCCGCGCAGCAGGTTGTAGTGCACCTGCATCACCACCTGCGAGCCGGCCTCCAGGCGTACGCCGTGGCCGTCGCGGATGCGGGTCTCGTCGCCGCCCGGCGCCCACGCGGCCAGCCAGGAGGCGTCGGAGATGTTCGTGGCGCTGCCCTCGACGCCGCTGCCGCCGAAGCAGGTCCAGCCCGGGTCGACGGTCCGGTGGTCGAGCGCCTTCGCCTGCTCGACCTGGTCGGGCTCGACGCGGAACAGGATGACGTGGTGCACGACCTCGGGGTTGCCGGGCAGCACCTGGCTGCCGGTCAGCCACACGTCCTCCTCGAGCCCGGGGTCGAGCAGGAAGCAGCGGTAGTCGTCGGTGCCGGCGTCGCCGGGCGCCGAGGGCGTGTAGTCGTCGGCCATCTCCAGGGTCATCCGGCGCTCCCCGCGGCGCAGCGGCAGCTGCTTGCCCGGGGGCAGCGACGACAGCTGTTCGGCCACCACCTCGGGCGGCTCGACCGGCGAGAGCACGCTGGCCGGGTCGCCGTCGCGGCGGTCCTCGCCACCGAGCACGGCCACCCCGGCCACGACCCCGGCGACGGCGAGCGCGGCGGTGAGGCCGAGGACGACCAGGCGGCGCACGCCCGGACGACGCCGGCCCTCGGGCGTCGGGCTCATCCCGGCGGCCAGGCGAACGAGCGGCCGGCCAGCACGTGCAGGTGGGTGTGGAAGACCGACTGGCCCGCACCCTCCCCGGTGTTGAGCACCAGCCGGTAGTCGTCGTGGCCCTCGGCGGCCGCCACGGCCGCGGCGGCGGTGACGAGCTCGCTCATCACGGCGGGGTCGCCGGCTGCGAGCTCGGCGGCGTTCGCGTAGTGCGTGCGCGGCACCACCAGCACGTGCGTCGGCGCCTGGGGCGCCACGTCGCGGAACGCGACGGTGCCCTCGGTGACGTGCACGACGTCGCCGGGGACCTCCCCCGCGACGATCCTGCAGAACAGACAGTCCTCCACTTGATGCCTCCCGCGGTGCATCGTCCCACAAATCCGTTGCCGCGCCGCGGTAAACCCCCAGGGGGTCCCGGGCGTCGCACTAGCGTGACCACCCATGCGAGCGCTCCCCCACGACGCCCCGGCGCCGTGAGCGGCGAGCCGCGGCGCTGGAGCGCCGACGAGGCTCTCGAGCAGCTGTACGCCGCGCACTGGCGCGAGCTGGTGCGGCTCGCGGTGCTGCTGCTGCGCGACGTCGGCGCCGCCGAGGAGGTGGTGCAGGACGCCTTCGTGGCCGCCCACGCGCGCTGGGACCGGCTCCGCGACCCCGCCAAGGCGCTGGCCTACCTGCGCCAGAGCGTCGTCAACCGCTCCCGCTCCTCGCTGCGCCACCGTGCCGTCGTACGCCGTCACCTCGCGGCGCAGCCGCCCCCGGCCACGGCCGCCGGTGCCGACGAGCGCAGCCTCGTCGCCGACCGCCGCGCGGCCGTCCTCGACGCGATGCGCGCGCTGCCCGAGCGCCAGCGCGAGGTGCTCGCGCTGCGGCACTACCTGGACCTGTCCGAGGCCGAGATCGCCGACGCGCTGGGCATCAGCCGCGGCGCGGTGAAGAGCCACGCCTCCCGCGGCTCCGCCCGCCTGCGCGAGCTGCTCGCGCCCTCCCTGGAGGACCCCTCATGAGCACCCACGAGCGCGACGCCGACCTCGCGCGGCTGCTGGGCGAGGCCGTCGACGACGTCGAGCCCACCGACCGGCTCGACGAGATCCGGGCCCGCACCGGCGGCGCGACCACCGGCCGCCGCTGGTGGTACGCCGGCGGCGCGGCGCTGGCCGCGGCCGCGGCCGTGACGGCCGTCGCGGTGCTCGGGCCCGGCAGCGCACCCGTCACGGCGCCCGACCCCGCGGCCCCGCCCTCCGCCGGCCCGACCTCGAGCGACCCGTCCTCGGCCGACCCGTCCCCGACAGCGACGCCCGAGACCGCCACCGGCGCCGTGTACTTCGTGGGGCAGACCCCGATGGGGCCCCGGCTCTACCGCGAGTTCCGTGCCCTGGCGGTCGACGACTCCGAGCCGCTCGGGCCGGTCGTGCGCGCCGCGGTGGAGGGCGTGCCCGAGGACCCCGACTACGCGTCGCCGTGGGCGGGCACCGGGGCCACGCTCCGCAGCGCCACCGGCGACGACGACCTGGTCACCCTCGACCTCGCCGGCGACCTGCACGACCGCCCCGCCACGCTCGACCCCGACCTCGCGGCGCTGGCCGTCGAGCAGCTGGTCCGCACCGCGCAGGCGGCCCTGGGCTCGCCGGCCCCCGTGCAGCTGCTGCTCGACGGCGAGCGCACCGACCAGCTGCTCGGCGTACCCGTCTCGGAGCCGCTGGCCCCCGGCGACGACCTCGACATGCTGGCCCTGGTGAGCATCAGCGACCCCGCCGAGGGCCAGCGGGTCGAGGCCACCTTCACCGCGCGCGGGCGCGCCTCGTCGTTCGAGGCGACCGTCCCCTGGGAGGTCCGCGACGACGCCGGCGCCGTGCTCGTCGAGGGCTTCGCCACCGCCGAGGGCTGGATGGATCGCCTGCACCCGTGGGAGGCGGAGGTCGACGTCTCCGCCCTCGCCCCCGGCCGTTACACGTTCGTTGCCATGACCAGTGACCCCTCCGGCGGCGAGTCGGGCGGGCCGTTCACCGACACACGGACCATCGTGGTCCCGTGAGCACCAGGGAGAGCACCATGACCACCACGACCCAGACCAGCCGCACCCGGCGCACCGGCCGCCCCGGCCTGCACCGCACCCTGGCCGGCGCCGCCACCGCGGCGCTGGCGCTGGGCGTGCTCGCCGGCTGCGGCGACGACGGCAGCGACCGCGCCGACGACCCGGCCCCGGCGAGCGGCACCAGCAGCGCGAGCGCGTCGCCCACCGGGCCGAGCGAGCCGACCGAGCCCAGCGACGACGCGAGCGGCAGCGTGGGCGCCGAGCCCGACCCGGGCACGACCAGCACCGTGCCCGTCTACTACGTCGGCGACACCCCGATGGGCCCCCGGCTCTACCGCGAGTTCCGCAGGGTCAGCGGCGACCCGGCGCTCGGCGCGGCCGACATGGTCGCCGCCGGCGTGCCCGCCGACCCCGACTACCGCGCCGCCTTCCCCGTCGACGGCAGCTTCTCCTCGGTGCGCCTCGACGAGGAGGCCGGCCTGATCCTCGCCCAGGTGCCCGACGACCGCTGGGCCGACCGCCCGGCCGACATGTCGCGGAAGCAGGCGCGGCTCGCCGTCCAGGCGCTGGTCTACACAGTCCAGGGGGCGCTGCAGAGCCGCGCGCCCGTGCAGGTCGTGGGCGAGCCGGGCGGCCCGGCGGTGCCGCTCTTCGGCATCGACACCGAGGGCGGCGTCGCCAACGCCGACCAGCTCGACGTCCTGTCCCTGGTCAGCATCACCAGCCCCGAGTCCGACGCCGAGGTGCCCGCCACGTTCACCGCCAGCGGCGTCGCGTCGTCGTTCGAGGCCACGGTGCCGTGGGAGGTCCGGGACGCCTCGGGCGCGGTCGTGCTCGACGGCTTCGCCACCGCCGAGGGCTGGATGGATCGCCTGTACCCCTGGCAGAGCGAGGTCGACGTGTCGGGGCTGGCCCCCGGCGAGTACACCTTCGCCGCGCTGACCGACGACCCGTCCGGCGGCGAGGGCCCCGGCCCGTTCGAGGACACCAAGGTGATCCGGGTCGGCTGAGCCCGCACCGACCCGACTCGACCCGGACGCCGGCGTACGACGAGCGGGGCCGCCGCGACTACAGGTCGCGGTGGACCTCGCTCGCCCTCGGCGTCGAGCGCGACCTGCTCAGGTTGAGGATCGCCAGGGCGAGCCCGCCCCAGATCACCACCATGGCCACGACCATCATCACGATCGCCGTCGTGCTCATCGCTGTGCTCCTTCGCTCAGCTCGTCCTCGGCGCCCAGGGCGTCGACGGTCCAGGGGTCGCGCCAGCGCAGCCGCGCCAGCACGAAGCCGACCACGATCACGGCCAGCGCCGAGCCCCACCCGAAGACGACCAGCATCCAGGTCGGGTAGCCCTCGTACGGCGTGCGCAGGTCGGTGACGAGCGCGTCGACGAGCACGTAGCCCAGCGCCACCGGCGTCACCACCCCGACCAGCGCCCGCCACCACAGCCCGATGTGCACCGAGGTGTGGTCGTTGAGGTGGGCCGCCAGCTGGGGCAGCGCGCGCAGGCCCCACACGACGACGACCATCGAGACCACCGCGACCAGCAGGATGCCGAACTGGTTGATGAAGTGGTCGACGATGTCGAGCACGTAGAGCCCGCTGGTGGTGCCCAGGAACGCCACGCTGAGCACGGCCATCGGCAGCGCCACGACCAGGGTGGCGGAGACGCGGCCGAGCTCGAACTTGTCGCGGACCGCCGAGATCACCACCTCGGTGATGGAGATGAGCGAGGTGATGCCGGCCAGCACGAGGGAGGCGAAGAACAGCACACCGATCAGCGCACCCGCCGGCGCCTCGTTGATGATCGCCGGGAACGCGATGAACGCCAGCCCGACGCCACCCTCGCCGGCGACCTCGCCCACGGCCTGGCCGCTGTCCTGGGCCATGAAGCCGAGTGCGGCGAAGACGCCGATGCCGGCCAGCAGCTCGAAGCCGGAGTTGGAGAACCCGACGACCAGCCCGGAGCCGGGCATGTCGGTGTGGCGGTGCACGTAGGAGGCGTAGGTGATCATGATGCCGAAGCCGATCGACAGCGAGAAGAAGATCTGCCCGAACGCCGCCGCCCACACGGTCGGCTCGGCCAACGCGCTCCAGCTGGGCGTGAAGAGCGCGTCGAGGCCGCTGCCGGCGCCCGGCAGGAACAGCGAGACGACCACGAGGGCGCCGAAGCTGAGCACCAGCACCGGGATGAAGACCATCGCCGTGGCACCGATGCCCTTCTGCACGCCGAGGGCCAGCAGCCCGATCACCAGCGCCCACATCACCACCAGCGGCACCAGCACGCCGGCCACCGGGTCGGCCGTCACGCCCGGATCGCTGACCTGCAGGAACTCACCGATGAAGAAGTCGGCCGGCTCCGAGCCCCAGGCCTTGGTGAAGCTGAAGAAGGTGTAGCGCACCGCCCACGCCAGCACGGCGGCGTAGTAGATGGCGATGACGGCGCAGATGCCGACCTGCCACCAGCCCAAGCCTTCGGCGCCGCGGCGCAGCCGCGCGAACGACAGCGGCGGGGAGCCGCGGAACCTGTGGCCGATGCTGTAGTCGAGCAGCAGGAACGGCAGGCCCGCGGTCAGCAGCGCCACCAGGTAGGGGATGACGAAGGCTCCCCCGCCGTTCTCGTAGGCGACGTAGGGGAAGCGCCAGATGTTGCCCAGCCCCACGGCCGAGCCGATCGCGGCCAGGATGAAGACCCGCCTCGAGGAGAACGCGCCGCGACGCTGCTCCTCCTCGGCGACGACGGACGAGCTCACGGGGACCTCCAGGACACGACGACGGGCGGGACCGGCGCCACCCGAGCGGTGACCCCGACCACAGCCTAGGACCGCCCACCCCCTGCCCGGAACCGCGCGGCGGCTCCGTCGGGTCAGGACCAGCGCGGGGTGCGGGCGAGCAGCGCGGCGCAAGCGGCCAGCCCGGCGGTCGAGGTGCGCAGCACCTCGTCGCCCAGCCGTACGGCGCGCGCGCCGGCGTCGGCGAACACGGCCAGCTCGTCGGGCGAGATGCCGCCCTCGGGGCCCACGACCACCACGAGGTGGCCGGCGGCGGGGACGTCGAGGCCGGCCAGCGGCTCGGTCGCGTCCTCGTGGAGCACCACCGCCAGGTCGGCGCCGCGCAGCAGCTCGACCACCTCGGCGGTGCCTGCCAGGGAGTCGACGACGGGGTGCCAGGCACGACGCGCCTGCTTGGCGGCCTCGCGGGCGGTGGAGCGCCAGCGGGCCAGCGACTTCGTCGCCCGCTCGCCCTTCCAGACCGCCACCGAGCGCGAGGCGGCCCAGGGCACGACCCGGGCGACCCCGACCTCGGTCAGCACCTCGACGGCCAGCTCGCCGCGCTCGCCCTTGGGCAGCGCCTGCACGACCGTCAGCGACGGGGCCGGCTCGGGCACGTCCTCGGCGCTGACGACCTCGACGGCGAAGACGCGCTTGCCGGTCGAGGTCACCTCGCCGACCACCGAGCGTCCCCGCCCGTCGGTGAGCACGACCCGCTCCCCCACGCGCAGCCGCCGTACGGCGACCGCGTGGTGGGCCTCGTCGCCCTCGACGGTGACGCTCGAGCCGGGTGTGGCCGCGTCGAGGCTCGGCACCAGGTGGACGGGGAGGCTCACCGTGGCCTCAGTGCGCGTTGAAGGCGTCGCGCAGGCGGCCGAAGACCGACTTCGCGCCACCGGGGCGCACCTGCCCGTCGGGGGCCTCCTCGCCGCGCAGGGCTGCGAGCTCGCGCAGCAGCTCCTCCTGGCGCGCGTCGAGCCGGCCGGGGGTCTCGACGGCGACGGTGACGACGAGGTCGCCCCGGCCGCCACGCAGCCCGGGGACGCCGCGCCCGCGCAGCACCTGCTCCATGCCCGACTGGGTGCCCGGGCGCACCTCGAGCTCGAAGGACGTCTCGAGCTCGGGGTCGCTGTCCTCGGAGGCCACGTCGGCCTCGAGGGTCGGGATCGTCAGCGTGGTGCCCAGCGCGGCCGCCGTCATCGGCACGGTCACCGTGCAGTGCAGGTCGTTGCCCTGGCGGGTGAAGACGTCGTGCGGCGCGACGTGGATCTCGACGTACAGGTCGCCGGCGGGCCCGCCTCCCGGGCCGACCTCGCCCTCCTCGGCCAGCTGCACGCGGGTGCCGGTGTCGACGCCGGCGGGGATCTTCACCGTCAGGGAGCGGCGCGAGCGGACCCGGCCGTCGCCGGAGCACTCGCGGCAGGGCTCGGGGATGACCGTGCCGAAGCCCCGGCAGGCCGCGCAGGGACGCAGCGTGCGGATCTCACCGAGGAACGAGCGCTGCACGTGGGCGACCTCGCCCTGGCCGCGGCAGGTCTCGCAGGGCACCGGGTGGCTGCCCGGGGCGGCGCCGTCGCCGCCGCAGAGGGTGCAGGTGACCGCGGTGTCGACCTTGATCTCGCGGGCCACGCCGAAGGCGGCCTCGGCGAGGTCGATCTCGAGCCGGATCAGCGCATCCTGGCCGCGGCGTACGCGCGGACGCGGACCACGACCCTGGCCACCGCCCTGACCGCCTCCTCCGAAGAAGGCATCCATGATGTCGGTGAAGGAAAACCCGGCGCCCTGGCCGAAACCACCCCCCCCGGCACCGGCGAAGGGGTCACCGCCACGGTCGTACGCCGCTCGCTTCTGCGGGTCGGAGAGCACCTCGTAGGCGCGCGAGACCTCGCCGAACTTCTCCTTGCTGGCGGGGTCGGGGTTCACGTCGGGGTGGTACTGGCGCGCGAGCTTGCGGTACGCCTTCTTGATCGCGTCGGCGTCGGCGTCGCGGGAGACACCGAGGAGGTCGTAGAGGTCCTGGCTCACCATGTTCCTAACAGGGTCTGAACGGGGGTGCTGTGTGCGGGTCGTGCGCGGACGGGGCTCAGGCCTCGTCGAGGATGCGGGAGACGTAGCGGGCCACGGCGCGCACCGCAGCCATCGTGCCGGGGTAGTCCATGCGGGTCGGCCCGACGATGCCCAGCGTGGCCAGGGACTCGTCGGGCGGGCCGTAGCCGGTGGAGACGACGCTGGTGGAGGCGAGCTCCTCGTAGGGTCCCTCGGCGCCGATGCGGACGGTGACCAGGCCACCGGTGCCGGCCTCGCCGAGGAGCTTGAGCAGCACGACGTGCTCCTCCAGCGCCTCGAGGAGCGGTCGCACGGCCGAGTCGAACGAGTCGCCGTAGCGGGCCAGGTTGGCCGCGCCGCCGACCGCGATGCGGTGGTCGGAGCGGTCGTCGCTGAGCGCGTCGAGCAGGACCTCGACCACGGGGCCGCTCGCCGGGGCGGGGCGGGCCGGGTCGTCGGGCGGCGTCGGCAGCGCCCGCAGCGCGGTCATCGCCTCGGCGATCGTCTGGCCGGTGACCGCCCGCAGCACCAGGTGGCGCAGCTCGGCCAGCGCCTCGTCGGAGAGGTCCTCGCCGAGCTCGACGAGGCGCTGCTCGACGCGTCCGGTGCTGAGGATCAGCACCACCAGGAGGCGTCGCGGCGCGAGCGCCACGAGCTCGACGTGGCGCACCGTCGAGCGCGAGAGCGTGGGGTACTGCACGACGGCGACCTGTCGGGTCAGCTGGGAGAGCAGGCGCACCGAGCGCTGGACCACGTCGTCGAGGTCGACGGCCCCGTCGAGGAAGCTGGAGATGGCGCGCTTCTCGGCCGAGCTCAGCGGCTTCACCGTGGTGAGCCGGTCGACGAACATCCGGTAGCCCTTGTCGGTGGGCACCCGCCCGGCGCTGGTGTGCGGCTGGGTGATGTAGCCCTCGTCCTCGAGGACGGCCATGTCGTTGCGCACCGTGGCCGGCGACACGCCCAGCCCGTGGCGCTCGACCAGCGCCTTCGAGCCCACCGGCTCCTCGGTGTGGACGTAGTCCTCCACGATGGCGCGGAGCACGGCGAGCCTGCGGTCCTCCTGCACGTCGCCTCCTTGGTCCTGCTCGCCGGTCCCTCGGGGCACGAGGTTGGCACTCGTCACTGCGGAGTGCCAATCCTACAAGGCAGTCGCGGGTGGCTTCACCTCTTGACCACGACACCAAGGTTAGGCTTACCTAACCCTCATGGACGTTCCCTCCCCTCTCGGGCCCGCGTCGTACGCCGTCGCCGCGGCCGCGCGCAGCATCCTGGCCTGCCCCGCCTCGGCCGGCCTCGAGGTCGACCAGCGCCCGCTGCCCCTCGACGACGCCGTGCTCCACGACGCCGCCGGCCGCCCGAGCCTGACCTGCGAGGCCGGGTCGGCGCTGGCCCGCGCTGCGGCCGCGCGCTCGGTGGCACGCCTGCGGCTGGCCAGCGGCGTGCGCGGGCAGGGCGGCGACGTGCTGGTGCTGAGCGGGCGCCTGGGCCTCCTCGACAGCGCCACCTGCCGCTCCTGCACCCAGGAGCACCTGGTGGTCGGCCTCGACCCCGCCGCGGCGCTGGTCACGCTGTCGGGCCACCGCCACCCGCTGCCGCTGGCCGACTACCTCTCCCCCACCCACCAGCTCAACCGCGGCTACCTGCAGCGCAGCCTCGAGCACGTCGAGGACCACCACCACGACGACCTGCGCCGCAGCGTCGCCGCTGCCACCGGCACCCGCCTCGCCGACGTGGTCGCCGTCAGCCTGCGCGACCTCGACGTCCGCGGGGTCACGCTGCGCTGGGTCGACCCCGACGGCGCCCACCAGGTGCGGCTGCGCTTCCCACGCCGCGCGGCCGGCACCGCCGACCTGGGGCGGCTCCTGCGGGAGGGCATCGGCGCGCCCCTAGGGTGAGCCCATGGTCTTCTCCGAGGTCGCCGACCGGGTCTGGGTGGCTCGCCACGAGTGGTACGACGTCAACGTGTGCGTCGTCGCCGGCGAGCGCGGGCTGGTCGTCGTCGACACGCACGGCTCGGCCGCGGCGGGGCGACGCGTCCTCGAGGAGGTCCGGGCGCTCGGCGCCGGCGACGTCGTGGCGGTCGTCAACACCCACGCCCACTTCGACCACGCCCTCGGCAACGCCGCGTTCCGCGAGGCCGACCCCTCGGTGCCGGTGCACGCCCACGAGGAGGCCCTCGCGCAGCTGCGCACCACCACCGTCGAGGCCGTGGCCGCGGCGTACGCCGCCGGCGCCGACGACCCCCGCCGCGCGGAGGTGCTGGCCACCGAGGTGGTGCTGCCCGACCACACGTTCTCCTCGGCCACGGTCCTCGACCTCGGCGACCGCCTGCTCGAGCTGGTGCACCCCGGGCCCGCCCACACCGCCGGCGACCTCGTCGTGCTGGTGCCCGACGCCCACGTGCTGCTGGCCGGCGACCTGGTCGAGGAGTCCGGCCCGCCGGCGCTGGGCGAGGACAGCTTCCCGATGCAGTGGCCGCTCTCCCTCGACATCGTGCTGGGCCTGACGACCGGCGCGAGCACGGTGGTGCCCGGCCACGGTGCCGTGGTGGACCGCGACTTCGTCGAGGTGCAGCGCAACGAGCTGGGCATCGTCGCCGAGACGATCCGCGACCTGGCCGGGCGCGGCGTACCCGTCGACGAGGCGCTGGCGACGGGCGAGTGGCCCTGGGACCCCCGGCACCTGGAGACCGCGGTGCGCCGCGGCTACGAGCAGCTGCCCCGCAGCCAGAAGCGCCTGCCCCTGATCTGAGGGTTCCGGCCGGGTCGGGGCGAGATCTCGGCCGGGTGGGCGGGA
>JBFGFQ010000057.1:0-14657 GCA_041579495.1 Nocardioides sp. | reverse complement strand
GCGGTGGCGGGGCCCTTCGACGCCTGGCTGACGTTGCGCGGGCTGAAGACCCTGGGTGTGCGGATGGACCGCCACTGCGACAACGCCGAGAAGGTCGTCGACTTCCTGCTCGACCACCCCAAGGTCGAGCAGGTCGTCTACCCCGGTCTGGAGTCGCACCCGGGCCACGACGTCGCGGCGCGCCAGATGAAGCGCTTCGGCGGCATGGTCTCCTTCCGCGTCACCGGCGGCGAGCAGGCCGCGCTCGCGGTCTGCGAGGGCACCGAGGTCTTCACCCTCGGGGAGTCGCTCGGCGGCGTCGAGTCGCTCATCGAGCACCCCGGCCGGATGACCCACGCCAGCGTCGCCGGCACCGACCTGGAGGTGCCCGCCGACCTGGTGCGGCTCTCGGTCGGCATCGAGACCGCCGACGACCTCGTCGCCGACCTCGACCGCGCCCTCGGATGAGCGTCGCCGGGGCCCGGGTCGCATAGGTTGACCGGCGTGGACGAGCAGCAGGTGACCGGCCCCGACGCCGCCGGCCCGGACCCCGCCGGACCCGGCCCCGTGCGGCAGGTGGCGGGGGACGTCGCGGTGGCCCGGCCGGACCCTGCGGCCCCCGCGCCCGGCGGTCGACTGCGCCGCCGCGCGCTGCGCCCCCGCTCGGTCGAGGACGAGGAGGGCCTGGCCCACCGGCTCTTCCAGCAGTGGAGCCAGCTGCGCGACGAGCGCGAGCGCCGGCTGACCCCGCCCGAGCTGGTCAGCGGCGCCGACGCCTACCCACGCGCCCACGTGCCCCCGGGCGTCGAGCTCGCGGCCGCCTGGGCGTGGCGCTTCCTGGTCATCGTCGCCGCGGGCGCCGTGATCGCCTGGGCCGTGGGCTACCTCTCGGTGATCGTGCTGCCGATCGTGGTCGCGCTGCTGGTCACCGCGTTGGCCGTGCCCGCCGTCGACCTGCTCACCCGGGTCCGGGTGCCGCGTGGGCTGGCGGCGCTGCTGGTCGTCGTCGGCGGCCTTGCGAGCGTGAGCGCGCTGCTCACCTTCGTGGGCCAGCAGGTCGCCAACGGCGCCAGCGACCTCGGCGAGCAGACGGTGGCGGGACTGGGCCAGATCCGCACCTGGCTCGAGGAGGGACCGCTCAACGCCAGCGACTCCCAGATCGACAGCTGGATCGACGACGCGCAGCGGCTGATCACCGACCAGACCAGCGACGGGCAGGTCGTCAGCCGCCTCACCGAGGTGGGCACCACCCTGACCCACGTCGTCGCCGGCTTCTTCATCGTCCTGTTCGCGACCTACTTCTTCATGGCTGACGGGCGCCGGATCTGGTCGTGGGTGGTGCGCCTGGCGCCCCGCGCAGCCCGCCCCCGCGTCGACTCCTCCGGCCGCGTCGCCTGGATCTCGCTGACCCAGTTCGTGCGCGCCACGGTCGTGGTGGCGCTCGTCGACGCCATCGGCATCGCCGGCTGGGCCTGGTTCCTCGGCGTGCCGTTCGTGGCCGCCATCGGCGTGCTGGTCTTCCTCGGCGCGTTCGTGCCGATGATCGGGGCGACGATCGCGGGCACCGTGGCCGTCCTGGTCGCACTCGTCGACCAGGGCCCCGTCGCGGCGCTGCTGATGCTGGTCGGCGTCATCGTCGTGCAGCAGGTCGAGGGCCACGTGCTGCAGCCGTTCCTGATGGGGCGCTGGGTCTCGGTGCACCCGCTGGCGGTGATCCTCGCGATCGCGGCCGGGGTCATCGTCGCGGGGATCGCCGGTGCGCTGGTCGCCGTGCCGCTGGCCGCCGCCGTCAACGCCGTGGTGCAGCACCTGGCTGCCAACACCGCGCCCGGCGACGATCCACAGGAGGAGCTCGCCGAGGACTACGAGGAGAGCGGGGCCAGGGTCGACGTGCAGGATCACCCCGAGGAGGAGCCGTCGTGAACGACCTGCCCGTCGTGGGCCTCGCCGAGATCGAGGCCGCCCGCGAGGTGCTCTCCGGCGTCGCGGTGCGTACGCCGATGGAGGAGTCGCGCTGGCTCTCGGACCTGGTCGGCGGGGAGGTGCGCCTCAAGGCCGAGAACCTCCAGCGCACCGGCTCGTTCAAGGCGCGCGGCGCCTACGTGCGCATCTCGCGCCTCAGCGACGAGGAGCGCGCGCGCGGCGTCGTCGCGGCCTCGGCGGGCAACCACGCCCAGGGCGTGGCGCTGGCCGCGCAGCTGCTCGGCATCTCGGCCACGGTCTTCATGCCCGAGGGGGCGCCGATCCCCAAGGAGCGCGCGACCCGCGGCTACGGCGCCGAGGTCGTCTTCACCGGTCAGTACCTCGAGGACGCCCTGGTCGCGGCCCACGAGTTCGCCGAGCGCACCGGCGCGGTGCTGATCCACCCCTTCGACCACCCCGACGTGGTCGCCGGGCAGGGCACCGTGGGCCTGGAGATCATCGAGCAGCTGCCCGAGGTGGCCACCGTCGTGGTGCCCACCGGCGGCGGCGGTCTGCTGGCCGGGGTCGCGCTGGCGGTCAAGGCGCTGCGCCCCGGTGTGCGCGTGGTGGGGGTGCAGGCCAAGGACGCCGCGGCCTACCCCGGGTCCCTGGAGGCCGGCCGGCCCACCCCGCTGGCGGTGATGCGCACGATGGCCGACGGGATCGCGGTCGGGCGCCCCGGCGACCTGACCTTCGCGGCGGTCGTCGAGCACGTCGACGACGTGGTCACGGTCAGCGAGGACTCGCTGGCCCGGGCCGTGCTGTCGCTGGCCGAGCGGGCCAAGCTCGTCTGCGAGCCGGCCGGGGCCGCCGCGGTGGCGGCCCTGCTCGACCACCCCGACGCCTTCGAGGCGCCGGTGGTGGCGGTGCTCTCGGGCGGCAACATCGACCCGCTGCTGCTCGGCAAGGTGATCCGCCACGGCATGGCCGCGGCCGGGCGCTACCTCAACCTCGACGTGACCATCCCCGACGCGCCCGGCGGCCTGGCCCGGCTGCTGACCGAGGTCAGCGCCGCGGGCGCCAACGTGCTCGAGGTCGCCCACGAGCGGATCTCCCCGGCCCTGTCGATGGACGAGGTCGAGGTGCACCTGCAGCTCGAGACGCGCGGCCCCGCGCACTCCGACACCGTGCTGGCGCGGCTGCGCGAGCACGGCTACCGCGTCCTGCAGTAGGCCACGCGCCCACGACGTCAGAACGCGCGAGCCGGCCGGTCCACATCGGCGGCTCGCGCGTCGTGCGTGGCTCAGATCGTGTACGGCACCGCGTCGAGGATGACGACCTCGAGCATCTTGCCGTTGGGGGCCTCGTACGAGACCGTGTCGCCGCGGCTGGCGCCGTTGATGGCCTGGCCGAGCGGGGACTGCGGCGAGTAGACCTTCAGGTCCTCGACCGAGTCCTCGATCTCGCGGGCTCCGAGCAGGAAGGTCTCGGCCTCGTCGTCGTCGTCGCCGACGAACTTGTAGGTGACCTTCATGCCGGGCTCGACGACCCCGTCGTCGGGAGGGGTCTCGCCGATCTCGGCGCGGCGGAGCATGTCCTCGAGCTGGCGGATGCGGCCCTCGATGCGGCCCTGCTCCTCGCGGGCGGCGTGGTAGCCGCCGTTCTCCTTCAGGTCGCCCTCGTCGCGGGCGTTGCTGATGCGCTCGATGACATCCGCACGCACCGGACCCTTGAGCTCCTCCAGCTCGGCGCTGAGCTTCTCGAAGGCGTCCTTGGTCAGCCAGATCTTGCCCGGCTCGGTCGACTGCGTCATGGGTGGCTCCTACGGGGGGTGCGTCAGGGTGTGGTCGTCCGCACCCGTTGTCGTGGGTGTGCGTCGTGCGGATCTGACGGCGTCGGTGGCGCCGGCGAGGCGCTCGACGGTGGTCGCGGGCCTTCGTCCTGGCGGGCCCGGCGGGAGCGTCAGAACCTCCACCTTAACAATCTCTCGGCCAAAACACAGGCTGGTGGGGGGACAGGGGCGTCGCGGCCTCCCCCGAACGGGCCAGTCCTGCGCGCCGAACGGACGAGAATGGGCGCCGACGGGTCAAATCCGCGCCCATCGCGCACGCACGCGAGGGCATGCTCCGATGCTGTGCTCAACCGCCTCAGGGCGGTCCCCCCGTGGTGTCGGCCGTGGTCCGCACCGATGACCCAGAGGTCGACCCACCCGTCGGCCGGAACGGACACGAACATGAAGAAGAACCAGGTGCGACTCACCGTCGCAGGGATGACCGCGCTCAGCGTGCTGGCGGTCTCGGCCCCCGCCTCGGCCGGCGTCGGTCCCGAGCAGGGCCGGCAGGCGGGCTCCGCCTCGCTGGAGGCCGGCAAAGAGCGCGGTGGGGACAAGGTCGGCAAGGCCAAGCAGAAGGCGCAGCGGGACCTGGACAAGGTGGCGATGCGCCTGGACAAGGCCGTCAAGCAGTCCCGGGTCGCCAAGCTGGCCCCGGAGGACCGCGAGGCGCTCGTCGCGAACGTGGAGAGCGACAAGGCCGCCCTGGACGAGTACGCGGCGCGCATCGAGGCGGCCACCACCAGGAGCGACCTGCGGGCCATCTCGAAGGACCTCAAGCAGGAGCGTGCCCAGAACTACCGCCTCGCGGTGAACCTGATGCGCGAGGCCGAGCAGGTGGCCGCCGCGATCGCCGCCGCCCAGGCGAACCCGGGCAACGACCAGGCGACCCAGGACGCCCTCGCCCAGGCTGCGGCGCTGATCGAGTCGGTGCGCGAGATGCTCCGCCTCATCACCGCGAGCACGGCCAAGGACGAGATCAAGACCGTCCAGGGCGACTTGTCCGACGGTGCGAGCCACGTCGACGACGACGACGACGACGAGGACGACGACGACGACGAGGACGACGACGAGGACGACGACGAGGACGACGACGAGCCGTCCATGCCGTAGTGCTCGGCAGGCCTCGGCAGGAGGCGGTGCCTCGCCCCCGCTGGGTCAGCGGGGGCGGGGCTGCCCCTCGGCGGTGCAGCCGACGTTCTCGACGGCCGTCGCGAGCCGCTCGGTGCGCACGCTGACCTCGGTGCGGCCGTCGCCGGTGGGGGTGAAGACCCGCTCGCCGACCACGACCTTGTCGGTGGCGTACGCGCGCACCAGGCACTGCACGTCGGCGGCGTCGTCCTGGACCCGCACGTCGACCACCGCGGTGGCGGTGTGGTCGTCGACGACCTCGAAGCCGACGATGTCGGAGCGCACCGACGGGCTCGCGTGCACCAGCGTGGTCCACGCCAGCCAGCCCAGCGAGGTCACCGCGACGACGGCGACCAGAGCGAGCAGCGAGCGGCGCCGCCACGGCGAGGGGGCGCCGTACCGCTCGGCGAGGAGGTCCTGCGAGGTCACTCCTCCATGGTGACACCTACGATGAAGCACATGTCGCAGCACCCCCAGGAGCGGCCGTACGTCGGCCTGCGTCTCATGCACGTCCACGCCCACCCCGACGACGAGTCGAGCAAGGGGGCCGCGTCGACGGCCCGCTACGTCGACCAGGGCGCCGAGGTGCACGTGGTCACCTGCACCGGCGGGGAGCGGGGCTCGATCCTCAACCCCAAGATGGAGCGCCCCGACATCCTGGCCAACATCACCGAGGTACGTCGCCAGGAGATGGAGCGCGCGCGCGACATCCTCGGCATCACCCAGCACTGGCTGGGCTTCGTCGACTCGGGCTGGCCCGACGGCGACCCGAAGCCGCCGCTGCCCGAGGGCTGCTTCGCCGTGGCGCCGATGGAGGAGTCGGTCGAGGCGCTGGTGCGGATCATCCGCGAGGTGCGCCCGCACGTGCTGACGACGTACGACGAGCGCGGCGGCTACCCGCACCCCGACCACGTGCGCTGCCACGAGGTGAGCGTCGCGGCGTTCGAGGCGGCCGGCGACCCCGAGCGCTTCCCCGGGGCCGGCGAGGCCTGGCAGCCGCTGAAGCTCTACTACCACCACTCCTTCAACCGCCCCCGGATGGAGGCGCTGCACGCCGCGATGCAGGAGCACGGCCTGGAGTCGCCGTGGGAGGAGCGGCTGAAGGACTGGAAGCCCGAGCCCGAGTGGGACGAGCGGATCACCACGAAGGTCGAGTGCGGCGCCTACTTCGGCGTGCGCGACCAGGCGCTGATGGCCCACGCCACCCAGATCGACCCCGACGGGCACTGGTTCGCGATCCCGCGCGAGCTGCAGGTGGACGTGTGGCCCACCGAGGACTACGAGCTCGTGGTGAGCCACGTCGCGTCGACGACCCCCGAGGACGACCTCTTCGCCGGCATCGAGCGCCCGGGTGGCACGCTGTGAGCATGCTGCTGCCCGAGCTCGTCGTCCACCTCGCCCCGGTCCTCGACCTGGTCCGTCTCACCGACGAGGTCCCCGAGCCCGAGGACGTGAAGGCCGGCTGGGGCGCGCTCGCGATCTTCGCCGGCATGGCGCTGGCCGTGGCGCTGCTGGGCTGGAGCCTGACGCGCCAGCTGCGCAAGGTCGAGCGCGGCCGCAGGACGGGTGTGTACGGCGACGTCCCGGCCGAGCCGGAGCCCGGCACCGGGGACGACGCCGACCGCTGACCCGCGGCCGGCCAGGCCTCCGGGGACGGCGGGCGGGTCAGCCCTCCTGCGCCTCGACCTGCTTGCGCACCTCGTCCATGTCGAGGTCGCGCACGGCCTTGATGACCTGCTCGAGCGCGGGGGCCGGCAGCGCGCCGGGCTGCGCGAAGACCAGCACGCCCTCGCGGAAGGCCATCAGGGTCGGGATCGACTGGATGCCGGCGGCCGCGGCGAGCTGCTGCTCGGCCTCGGTGTCGATGGAGCCGAAGGTGATGTCGGGGTTCGCCTCGGAGGCGGCCTCGTAGGTCGGCGCGAACTGCTTGCACGGCCCGCACCACTCGGCCCAGAAGTCGACGAGGAGGATGTCGTCCTCCTTGACGTGGGTCTCGAAGTTGGCCTTGGTCAGCTCGATGGTTGCCATGCCTCCACCGTACGACGCGGGCCGCGGGACGTCAGTGCCCCCGGTCGAGCCCTGCGCAGGCGAGGGCGAAGCGGCCGAGCAGGTCGGGCCAGTCGGTGCAGCGCCGGCGCAGGTGCAGGTTGGTCGGATCCCAGCCGCCGTGGCGCAGGTCGACCAGGCAGACGCCGCCCTCGGCGGTGAAGGTGACGTCGAGCCACGTCGGGTGCGCGCCCTCGTCCGCCTCCCAGGGAGGCAGCCAGGTCTGGGCGTAGCGGGCCCCGGGCTCCCAGGCGGTCACCTCGCCCAGGCGGTGGCGCCCGCCGTCGGCCAGGAGCGCGACCTCGCCGCCGACCCGTGGGGCCACCTCGAGGCCGGCGTAGGCACCGGGGTGCGGCGTGGAGGCGGGGTCCCACCAGGCGCCCAGGTCGGTGAAGACCGCGAAGGCGCGCTCGGGGCCGCAGGCGACGTCGACCGCGTGGTGCAGCGGTCCGTCGGAGCCGCTCATCGCCGCTGGCTCTGGCCGCGCTGCTCGTCGGGCCGCTCGCCGGCCGGCTCGTCGTCGCCCGACGCCAGGCCGGCCACCAGCACCAGCAGCAGGATCGCCGCGACCGCGCCGGCCACGCCCCGCTGGTGCGCCGGGGTCTCCCGCAGCCGGGCCAGCGCCCTGCCGGGCGCGTGGGCGATGGCGGCGCCCGCACGGTCGGCGAAGCTCTCGCCGGGCACCCGGGCGGGTCGCTCGTCGGGTCGTCCGTCCTCTGTCGCGTCCTGCGCCGGGTCCGGCGCGGGTTCCTCGGACGGAGGCGTGGACGGGGCCGGCGGCACCTGCGCGGTCACCGCGACCGGGGCGGTCATCACCGCGGTGGCGTCGTCGCCGTGGGTCGTCGCGGCCGGCGGCGTACGCAGCTCCTCGAGCGAGGCGGCGACCTGGCGCGCCGTCGGTCGGTCCGCGGCGGCGGGGGCGGTCATCGCCAGCAGCAGGCGTCGCCAGCGGTCGTCGAGCGTGGTGGGCACCTCCGGGTCGCGGTGCAGCCGGGCGAGCGCCGACTCGGTGGGGGAGCCGGGGAAGGCGCGCTCACCGGTGAGCGACTCCAGCAGCACCAGCCCCAGGGAGTAGACGTCGACCGCGGTGCTGACGTCCTCGCCGCGGACCTGCTCGGGGGAGAGGTAGGCGGCGGTGCCGATCGCGGTGCCGGTGCGCGTGTGGCGCACGGTGTCGCCGATCAGGCGGGCGATGCCGAAGTCGGCGAGCTTGACGCGCCGGTCGCTGCCGAGCAGCACGTTGCCGGGCTTGAGGTCGCGGTGCACCACGCCCCGGTCGTGGGTGTGGGCGAGGGTGGCGGCCAGCTCGGCGCCGATGCGCGCGGTCTCGTCGGCGCCCAGCGGGCCGTCGTCGAGGGCCTGGGACAGCGAGCGGCCCTCGACCAGCTCCATCACCAGGAACGGGTGCTGCTCGTCGATGCCCGCGTCGAGCACCGTGACCAGGCCGCGGTGCGAGAGGTTGGCCAGGGTGCGCGCCTCGGCGGTGAAGCGGGCGCGGTCGGCGGGGTCGCCCGCGACGTCGCGCAGCACCTTGACCGCCACCTGACGGTCCAGCAGCCGGTCGGTGGCGCGGTGGACGTCGGCCATCCCGCCCGAGCCCAGCAGCGGGCCGAGCTCGTACCTGTCGTTGAGGAGGGGTGAGACCACCTGCGCAGTCTGGCACCACCCGGGCGGCACCGTCGGGGTGGTGGGCCGGCCGCCCCGCCTGGCTAGGGTCGACGGATGGACGAGCAGACCGGTGCCCCCCGCGTGGTGGTCCTCGACGTCAACGAGACGCTCTCGGACCTCTCGCCCCTCGACGATGCCTTCACCGAGGTCGGCCTGGCCGCCCACGAGCGGCAGACCTGGTTCGCCGGCGTGCTGCGCGACGGGTTCGGGCTGGGGCTGGCCGGCACGTCGGCGACCTTCGCCGACGTCGCGGCGGGAGCGCTGCGGGTGCGGCTGCTCGAGCACGGCACCGACCCCGACGCGGTCGAGCAGGCGGTCGAGACGGTGATGGGCCGCTTCACACAGCTGTCGGTGCACCGCGACGTGGCGCCCGGCATCCGCGCCCTGCGCGCGGCCGGGCTGCGGGTGGTCACGCTGAGCAACGGCTCGGCAGGGATCGCCGAGGGCCTGCTGGAGCGCGCCGGCCTGCGCGACCACGTCGACCTGGTGCTGTCGGTCGAGGACGCGCCGGCGTGGAAGCCCGCAGCGTCGGCGTACGCGCACGCGCTGGAGGAGTGCGGGGTGGAGGCGCACGAGGCGATGCTGGTCGCGGTGCACCCGTGGGACGTCGACGGCGCGGCCCGCGCCGGGCTGCGCACCGGCTGGATCGACCGCAGCGGGCGCGGCGCCTACCCGGCGTACCTGCTGGCGCCGGAGCTGAGCGCCCCGTCGCTGGCCGAGCTGGCCGGCGATCTGCTGACCGCCGAGCTGAAGTAGCCGACCCGCCGACCCGCCGACCCCGGAAGGGCCGGCGGGTCGCACGGACTCAGGGGGTCGCCGGCACCGGTACGCCGTCGATGGTGAACGCGCCACCGTCGTTGTGGTTGTCGGGGTTGGTGGGGGCGGTGTTGCCGGCCACCACCACGTCGGTGACGGTCAGCACGCCGGTGGCGCTGTTCCACAGACCACCGCCCTCGTTGTCGGCGTTGTTGCCGGTGACCCGGCCGCCGTCGTAGGTCACGACCCCGGCCGCGGTGATGTGCAGGCCACCGCCGTTGCCGGGGGCGGCGCCGGTGTCGTTGCCGGTCAGGTCGACCCCGCGCAGGGTGACGGTGGTCGCGTCGGTGGTCTCGATCGCCCCACCCGCGCGCACCGAGTCGTTGGCGTCGAAGACGGTGTCGGTGACCTCGAGGGTGCCCTTGTTGAGCAGCCCACCGCCGGAGCCCGCGGCACCGGTGGCGCTGTTGGCGCTGACGGTCGAGCCGGTCAGCGTGAGGGTGCCGCCGTCGTTGTACAGGCCGCCGCCACCCTGATCGGCGTCGTCACCGCCGGCGGTGTTGCCGACGATGTCGGAGCCGGAGACCGTGAAGGTGCCGCCGGCGCTGTTCCACAGACCGCCGCCCTCCGCGCTGGCGGTGTTGCCGCGGACCTCGGTGCCGCGCACGTCGACGTCGCCGGGGCCGGTGAGGTGCACGGCGCCGCCGTTGCCGGGCGCTGCGCCCGCCGAGTTCTCGTTGAGCGAGGAGCGCAGCACCGAGGTGGTGCCCACGTTGGCCTCGATCGCGCCACCCGCGCGCTGCGCGTCGTTGCCGCTGATGTCGCTCTGCACGACGCTGAGGTCGCCCTGGTTGTTGAAGATGCCGCCACCGGAGCCGGCGACGCCGGCGGCGGTGTTGTCGCTGACGGTGCTGCCGCGCACGGTCAGGTCGCCCATCTCGTTGTAGAGGCCACCACCACCCTGGTCGGCGGCCGCGCCCGCGGCGACGTTGTCGGTGACCTCGGAGCCGCGCACCGTGAAGGTGCCGCCGGCGCTGTTCCACAGACCGCCGCCCTCGGCGAGGGCGGTGTTGCCACGCACCGTCGAGCCCACGACGTCGACGGTGCCGGTGCCGGTCAGGTGCAGGCCGCCGCCGTTGCCGGGCGCCGCCCCGGCGGTGTTGTCGTCGAGGGAGGAGCGGCGCACGGTGGTGTCGCCGCCGACGGCCTCGATGCCGCCGCCGGCCCGGGGCGCCTCGTTGTCCGCCACCGTGGACTCGACCACCTCGAGGGTGCCGAGGTTGTTGAGGATGCCGCCACCGGAGCCGGCCGCGCCGGCCGCGATGTTGTCGGTGATGCGCGAGCCGGTGACCTGGAGCAGGCCGCCGTCGTTGTAGATCCCGCCGCCACCCTGGTCGGCCGCCGCGCCGCCGGCGGTGTTGCCCTCGATGCGGGTGCGCTCGACGACGAGGAGGCCGTCGGCGGAGTTCCAGAGCCCACCGCCCTCGGCCCCGGCGGAGTTGCCGCCCACCCAGCTGCTGGTGATCTCGACCGCGCCGGCGCCGGTCAGGTGCAGTGCGCCGCCGTTGCCGGGCTCGTCGCCCGTCGAGTTCTTCACCATGCGGGTGCCGATGAGCTGCGTCAGCCCCTCGTTCGCCTCGATCGCCCCGCCGGCTCGGGAGGCGGTGTTGCGGGCCAGGCGCGAGTCGGCGACGAGCACCTTGCCGCCGTCGTTGAAGATGGCGCCGCCCGAGGCGCCGGTGCCGGTCACCTCGTTGGCCAGCAGGGAGGTGTTGCGCACCACCAGCTCACCGTTGACGAGGATCGCGCCGCCGCTCTCGCCGACGTCCGGTGCGCCGCCACGCAGGCGGGCGTTCTTGACCACCAGGCGGGCGCCGTCGGCGACGTTGAAGACGCGGTCCACACCGTTGGCGTCGATCGTGCGGCCGCGGGCGTTGAGCACGAGGTCGTCCTCGACCTCGATGGCCCCGCCCAGACGCCCGCTGAAGCGCACGTCGTCGCTCAGCCTGAGCCGGTCGAGGCCGCCCTTGCGGTTGGCCTTGGCGACAGCCGCGCGCAGCCCCGCCTCGCTGCCGGCCCTCGACGAGCGCTCGGCATCCGGCCGCTCGGCCGCCTGCGCGGCGGTGGGGCCGCCCGCGACCGCGGCCAGCGCGAGCGCTCCTGCTGCGGCGCCGCCGAGCAGCCGGGCGCCTCGGGTCCTGGGTGTCGTCATGTCGTGCCCTTCTGGTGCGGTGCGACCCGACGGCCGCGCGGACGCGCCCCCGACCAGGGACGCGTTGGTTCCTCACAGGTGGGTACGCCGCTCGCGAGCGCCGCGTTCATCCGGCTGACGGCCGTGCCTGCTCCGGACACGTCCGGCACGGACCCGGCCATCTCCTGGGCGTCCGGCTCCGAATGAACGTCGAGCGGGTCGCCCCCGCGCCCGTCGTCAGAGGTGGGCGCGACGGGTCCCGGAGAGGACGGCGGCTGCCACATGGGGACGCAGGTCGAGGGGCGGGCGGCCGCACGGCCACGGCCCGCACGGAGAGCACGCACGCCGTACGACGTCGGACTGCACGACGAGGACGCCGTGCACCGGGCCTACCTGCGGCACGGTCCCGAGATCTACCGGTTCGTGCTGCGTTCGCTCGGCGACCCCGGTGCCGCCGAGGACGTCACGCAGGAGACGTTCCTCAAGGCCTGGCGCCACTCAGGGCGCTACGACCCCGGGCTGGCCTCCCTGCGGACGTGGCTCTTCGGGATCGCGCGCAACGCCGTGACGGACCACGTGCGGGCCGCCCGAGCGCGTCCGTGGCAGTCGGCCCTCGCCGGTGACGACGTCGTGGAGGCGGCGGTGCACCACGTCGGGGGCCCCGCGGACGACCCGTCCGACCGGCTCGTGGGCCGGTGGGTGGTGGAGGAGGCGCTGCTGCGCCTGTCGCAGCAGCACCGGGTGGCCATCGTGCAGACCCACCTGCGCGAGCGGCCCTACGAGGAGGTCGCGGCCGAGCTCGGGGTGCCGGTCGGGACGCTGCGCAGCCGCGTCTTCTACGGGCTGCGGGCGTTGCGCGCTGAGATGGAGGAGATGGCCGTGGCCGTGTGAGCGGCAGGCCCCAGCACCGGTCGGCCCCGGCGTGTTACCCCATCGTGACCCCCTGTGTCTTGACTTCCGGCATGCGTAAGCGCTTGCATGTGTGTGACGCACGACATAGCGGAGGAACCAGAGAGAGGGAGCCCCATGCGCTCACGCAAGATCCGGCAGGCCACGCTCGCGGCCATGGCCGCCACCGGCCTCGTGCTGGCCGGCTGTGCCAGCGACACCAGCACCAGCGAGACGAACACCGCCGAGGGCACCTCGCCCGGCGAGGGCGTGGAGGGCTGCGAGGACCTGACCCAGTTCGGTGACCTGAGTGGCACCGAGGTCAACGTCTACACCTCGATCATCGAGCCCGAGTCCGACGCCCACAAGGCGTCGTACGAGAAGTTCACCGAGTGCACCGGGGCCGAGGTCGCCTACGAGGGCTCCAACCAGTTCGAGACCCAGCTCATCGTGCGCGTGCGCGGCGGCAACGCCCCCGACATCGCCTACGTCCCGCAGCCGGGCCTGCTCGGCACGCTGGTCGACACCGGCTCGGTCGTGCCGGCTCCCGAGCCGACCGCCGAGAACGTCGACGAGTTCTGGGGCGAGGACTGGAAGAACTACGGCAGCGTCGACGACACCTTCTACGCCGCCCCGCTCGGCGCCAACGTGAAGTCGTTCGTCTGGTACTCCCCGAAGATGTTCGAGAAGGAGGGCTACGAGGTCCCCGAGACGTGGGACGAGATGCTCGAGCTCTCCGACGAGATCGCGCAGAAGGGCGACATGAAGCCCTGGTGCGCCGGCATCGAGTCCGGTGAGGGCACCGGCTGGGTGCTCACCGACTGGCTCGAGGACGCGCTGCTGCGCGACGTCGGCCCCGAGACCTACGACCAGTGGGTCAACCACGAGATCCCCTTCGACGACCCGCAGGTCGTGGAGTCCCTCGACCGCGTCGGCGGCATCCTGAAGAACTCCGACTACGTCAACGGCGGCCACGGCGACGTCAACTCCATCGCCACCACCACCTTCCAGGACGGCGGCCTGCCGATCCTCGACGGCAACTGCGCGCTGCACCGCCAGGCGAGCTTCTACGCCGCCCAGTGGCCCGAGGGCACCGACGTCTCGGAGAACGGCGACGTGTTCGCCTTCTACCTGCCGGTCACCAACGAGGACAACGGCCGCCCGGTGCTCGGCGGCGGCGAGTTCACCGTCGCCTTCGACGACCGTCCCGAGGTGCAGGCCTTCCAGACCTACCTCTCCAGCGACGTGTGGGCCAACGAGAAGGCCAAGGCCACCCCGGGCGGCGGCTGGGTCAGCGCCAACACCGGCCTCGACATCGAGCTGCTCAACAGCCCGATCGACAAGCTGTCGGCCGAGACCTTCCAGGACCCCGAGGCCGTCTTCCGCTTCGACGGCTCCGACCTGATGCCCAGCGCCGTCGGCGCCGGCTCGTTCTGGAAGGAGATGACCTCGTGGATCACCGGTGACGACAGCGAGGACGCCCTGCAGAACATCGAGGAGTCCTGGCCCAACTGATCCACCTCGCTCGTACGCCGGGCCGGCAGGGGCCCACGGTCCCCACCGGCCCGGCGTACGAGTCGCACGACCCCACCGAGGTGGGGGCACCGTCGAGCCGGGCACGGAAGAAGGGGAGCGGTAGGACGTGACCACGACAGAGAAGCTCATCCAGATGGTCATCGCCATCGCGCTGTTCGTCGGCGTGATGGCCGCGATCCTCCTGCTGACCCAGCGGCTCAAATCGCGGCGGGGCGAACGCATCCAGGCGGTCGCGTTCGTCGGCCCGGCGCTCTTCCTGGTCGCGGTCGGCCTGCTCTACCCGGCCGTGAAGACCGCCTACCAGTCGTTCTTCGGCGCCAACGGCGAGAGCTTCGTGGGCCTGGAGAACTACGTCGACATCTTCACCAACTCCGGCCTGCTGGTCGTGCTGCGCAACACGCTGCTGTGGGTGCTGCTGGTGCCGACGCTCTCGACCTTCATCGGCCTGGTCTACGCCGTGCTGGTCGACCGCTCCCGCTTCGAGAAGCTCGCCAAGGCGCTGGTCTTCCTGCCGATGGCGATCTCGCTGGTGGGCGCGTCGATCATCTGGAAGTTCGTCTACGAGTACAAGGGCACCGAGAACACCCAGATCGGCCTGCTCAACGGCGTCCTCAAGGCGCTGGGCTTCGACACCTACAACTTCTTGTTCTACTCGCCGTGGAACACGCTCTTCCTGATCGTGATCCTGATCTGGATCCAGGCCGGTTTCGCCATGACGATCCTGTCGGC
>JBFGFQ010000056.1:0-15041 GCA_041579495.1 Nocardioides sp. | reverse complement strand
GCCCCTCGCGGGCCCGCACGTCGGTGAAGCCCTCCGCGAGCCCGTGCACCGGGCCGGTGAGCAGCTGCTGCAGCGCGCGCAGCAGCACCGCGGTCATCAGCAGGATGCCGAGCAGGGCCACCGCGCTCCAGGGGACGACGGCGACCGCGCCGGCGAAGACCTGCAGCTCGGCGATGAAGCCCGAGAGACCGGGCAGGCCCAGCGAGCCCAGGGCCGCCAGCACCAGCAGGGCGGCGAAGCGCGGGGCCGGGGCGGCGAGGCCGCCGTACTCGGCGAGGGCGTAGCTGCCGCGCCGGCTCCAGACCACGCCGGCCAGCAGGAAGAGCGCACTGGTGAGCAGGCCGTGGCTGACCATCTGCGTGGCCGCGCCCGTGACGGCGGTGGTGCGGGCGGCCTCGGCGTCGCCGGAACCGTCGGCCAGCATCCCGGCCGCACCCACCGCGAGCACGACGTAGCCCATGTGGTTGACCGACGTGTAGGCGATCATCCGCTTCAGGTCGCTCTGCGCCAGCGCCACCAGCGCGCCCCACAGCACCGAGACGATGCCGACGACGACCAGCACCGGCGCCCAGGCGCGCCACGCCTCCGGGAGCATCGGCATCGCGATCCGCACGAAGCCGTAGGTGCCGAGCTTGAGCATCACGCCCGCCAGCACCGCCGACCCGATGGTGGGGGCGTCGGTGTGGGCCGGTGGCAACCAGGTGTGGAAGGGCACGGTGGGGGTCTTGACCGCCAGCCCGAGCAGCACCGCCCCGAGCACGAGCACGCCGGTGGTCCCGCTGCCCTGCAGTGGTGGGGCCGCCGCCAGCTCGACCATGTCGAAGGTGTGCGGCTCGGAGGCGACGTAGAGGCCGATGAAGCCGAGCAGCAGGGCCAGCGAGCCGAGGAAGGTGTAGAGGAAGAACTGCAGGGCCGAGCGGGCCCGGTCGCCGTGCCCCCACCCGTGGATCGCGAAGTACATGCCCACGATCGACAGGTCGAAGAAGAGGAAGAAGACGATCAGGTCGGCGGCGGCGAAGACCCCCAGGCAGGTGGTCTCCAGGGCCAGGAACAGCGCGGCCTGGAGCCGCGGTCGTTGCTCGTCACCCAGCGCGTAGACCGCGCACGCGGCGAAGACCACGGTGGTCATCACGACCAGGGCGAGGGACAGCCCGTCGAGGCCGACGTGGTAGCTGGCGCCGAGGCCGGGGATCCACGAGACCTGCTGCTCGAAGGCCAGGCCGTTGACGCCGGGATCCTCGAAGCGCGCCCACAGCACCGCGGCCAGGACCACCTCGGCGACGGTGACGACCACGAAGGCCCACCGCGCCCACCGGTCGGGGACCGCGGGCACCAGCAGCACGGCGGCGGCCAGGAGGGGCAGGAGCACCAGGACGGAGAGCACGCGTTACCTCGGACTTCCGATGACGACGACCAGGGACACGACGACGAGCACGAGCAGCAGCAGACCCACCTGCTGCAGGTAGTAGTGGTGCAGCTGGCCCGACGCCGAGCTGCGGCGCACCGCGCGACCGGCCCGGGCGAGGGCGCCGGCGACGCCGTGGACCGATCGGTCGGTGCCGGCGTCGGCGCGGTCGCTGCCACGCGCGGCGCGCAGCCCGGCGACGCCGACGCCGTCGACGGCACGGGCGAGCACCCGGTCGTCGACCCGGGCGGTGCCACGCGCGAGGCGCAGCGCCGCGGCCCCGGCCCCGCGCACCGCGGGCGCGAGCGCCCGGTCGTCGAGGCGGGCGGCCGCGTCGGCGAGACGCGTCGTGGGCCGCACGAGCACGAGGTGCGCCGCGGTCTCCAGGTGCAGCCACCCGCGCAGGAGACGCACGACCGTGCCCGTGCGCCGCCGGCTGCGGCGGTGCGAGGAGCGCCGGACCAGGGCGGCGGCGACGGCCGCGGTGGCCACGACGAGCACCGAGGAGCCGACGAGCTCGACCAGGGACGGCTCGGCCGGTACCCGACCCGGGAGGCGCTCGAGGACCGTGGGCAGCGCCAGGACGCCCAGCACGAGGGCGCCGGCGCCCAGCGGGGCGAGGGCCGCGGGGACCCGCGCGGGCACGCTGCCGCTCGCCTCCTCCTCGCGGTCCTCCGGTGCGGGGACGCGCCGGGGGTCTGCCGGAGGGCCGGCGACGTGGACCAGCGCGACCACGGCGTAGGCCACCGCCAGGACCGTGGCGACCAGCCCCGTGGCGTACAGCGCGGTCGACTCGGCGTGCGCGCCGGCGAGCACGGCGTCCTTGGTGCCCCACAGCGAGAACGGGGGCAGGCCCGACAGCGCGAGCAGCCCGGCGACGGCGAGCGCCCCGAGGGCCGGCCAGCGCCGGGCCGCCCCGCCGAGCACGTCGAGCCGCTTGCTGCCCAGCGCCTCCAGCCAGGCCCCGGCCGCCAGGAACAGCAGCGCCTTCACGGCGGCGTGGGCGACCAGGTGGGCGGTGCCGGCCGCGGTGGCGCCGACCCCGGCGGCCAGGACCACGAAGCCGAGCTGGGCGCTGGTCGAGGCCGCCAGCAGCAGCTTGAGGTCGGTCTGGGTGACCGCGACCGCGCCGAGGACGACCGCCGTCGCCGCGCCGGTCCAGGCGGTGGCCGGCCCCGCCCAGCCGGTCGAGGCGAGCAGGGGGGAGAGGCGCAGCAGCAGGTAGCCGCCCAGCGCCACCATGGCCGCCGAGTGCAGCAGCGCGGAGACCGGGCTGGGCCCGTCCATGGCCCGGGCCAGCCAGAAGGAGAACGGCAGCTGGGCCGCCTTGCCGAGCGCGGCGACCAGCACCCCGGCAGCGGCGACGTCGCGCCAGCCGCCCTCGATGCCGGCCAGGGCGTCGAGGGAGAGGTCGGTGCCGCCGGCCAGCGCGGCCGCCGTGGCCAGGTAGAGCCCGAGGTCGGCGGCGCGGGTGGTGAGGAAGGCGGTGGCCCCCGACGACACGCGGTGCCGGTCGGTCCAGCGGTAGCCGATCAGCGCGTACGACGCCGCCCCCATCAGCTCCCAGCCCACGAGCAGGCCCGGCAGGCTGGTGGCCAGCACGGTCAGGGCCGCGGCGGCGGTGAAGAGCAGCATCAGGCCGGTGAAGCGCGGCTCACGGGTCTCGGCGGTGCCGCCGGCCACGACGAGCACCAGGGTGGCGACGACCAGGACGGTGGGCAGCAGCAGCACGGCGGGACCTGTCGCCTCGAGACCCCACCGCGAGCCGGCCACGAACCCGACGCCGACCTCGGCACCGGCCAGCACCACCGGCGCCGACGCGAGGGCCGCCAGCGCGAGCGTGACGACGCCCGCCCAGGCCGACGGACGGGCCGGCAGGCCGCCGGGGCCGGCCAGGACCAGCAGCGCCCCCACGACCGCGGGCACCGCGACCAGCAGGACGAGGAGCAGGTCGGGAGCGCTCATTCGCGCAGCTCCGTGGCCATGTCGGTCATGTCGGAGCCGGCGCGGCGGTGCAGCAGCGTGGCGATCGCGAACCCGGTCGCCATCTCGACGGTCATCGCGGCGAGCACGACCAGCAGCAGCACCTGGCCGGAGGGGTCGGGGGACAGGAACCACCAGAACCCGCCGAGGGCGAGCAGCACCCCGGCGATCATCAGCTCCAGGCCCATCATCACCATCACCACGACCTGCTGCGACAGCGCGCCGTAGACACCGACGGCCAGCAGGGCCGCGGCGACGAGCAGGACGGTCTCCAGCGTCATCGGCGCTCCTCCGGCGGGTCGGTCGGGCGCCGGTCGAGGTCGTCGCCCATCCGGTCGTAGCGGGTGCGGGAGCTGGACAGCAGCACGCCGACGACGATCGTGGCGACCATCACCGGACCGACCACCATCATCACCAGCATGTGGCTCTCCATGATCGCGTTGCCCAGCGCCTCGGTGACGTCGGGCGAGGGCGCACCGCGCCGCTCGGGCCAGGGCACCAGGACCGCGCCGCTCCCGAGCGCCACGAAGACGGCGACGGCGACGCCGATGGCGGCGCGGTGCGAGTGCACCATGCTCATCGGCATCAGCGCCGGGTTCATGCCCATGAACATCACCATGTAGACCGCCATCACGGCCATCTCCATGACCATCATCAGCACCACCACGACCCCCAGGTAGGACTGTTGCATCAGCAGCAGCGCCCCGCCCGTGGCCACGAACGACGTCGCGAGCGCGTACGTCGCCCGCGCCATGGAGTCGACGACGAAGACCAGGACGCCCGTCGCGACGGCGGTGAGCGCGCAGGCCCAGAACGCGATGTCGACGAGGTGGTCGACCAGCCAGCCGGCCTCACTCATCGCACCTCACCTCCCCGCCACCACGACGACGGCCACGACCAGGTCCTGCACGACCACCAGCGGCAGCCACACGGTCCACAGCGGCTCCATCAGCCGGTGCACACGCAGCACCGGGAGCCGGCCGGCCACCCAGGCCAGGGCTGCCGTCAGCAGCAGCGCCTTCAGCAGCACCCAGGCCGCGCCGGGCAGCCACGGCCCCGCGCCGCCGCCGAGGAAGAGCGGGACCGCGACGGCCGCGCCGGCGCCCAGCAGCGCGTAGCGTCCGGCGTCGACGACCAGCAGGTCGGGGCCGGACAGCTCGGCCAGCACTCCGGAGCCGGTCTCCGGCCCGGCAGGCGCCGCGAGCGGGCCGAGCACGGCGAAGCCGAGCACCCCCAACAGGTAGGCCGCGAACGCCACCGGCATCCACACGGCGTACCAGAGGGTGCCCTGGGCATCGGCGACCACGGCCAGGTCGAGGCTGCCGGCGGCCAGCGCGGGCGCGACCAGCGCGAACATCAGCGGCAGCTCGTAGGCCAGCGCCAGGGCGAGGAAGCGGTAGCCGCCGACGAGACCGACCACGGAGTTGGCGCCCCAGCCCAGCAGCCACACCAGCGCCCAGACGACGATGTCGAGCGTGTTGGCCCAGACCACGCCGAGCGAGCCGGGCAGCAGGGCCGAGCCGCCCCACGGCACGAGCGCGACCAGCAGTGCCGCCACCAGCAGCAGCGACCAGCCGCTGCCGCGCCACAGCAGGCGGTCGGCCGAGAGCGTCGTGCGGCGGCGCTGGCGCAGCAGCCGCGCGGTCTCGCGCGGGGCGTGCAGCAGCGCGTCACCGCCGGGGCGACCGGTGGCGACGACGTACGACGCGCTGGCCGTCCAGGCCAGCAGCAGGGTGGCCAGGAGCACCCCCGAGGAGCCGGCCAGGGCGGCGAGGACGTCAGCCATGGCCCACCCCCGCGGACCGGACGAGGGGGAGCAGAGGGGCGTGCGCGGCGACCAGGAGCCGGACGTCGCCGAGGTCGTGACCCGCGAGCAGCGACGACAGCGCCGCGTCGTCGAGCCGGTGCGCCGCGGGGTCGAGCCGCCCGTCGAGCAGCCGCCCGAGCACGTCGGCCACGGAGTGGGGGAGCACGTGCGCACGGGCCAACCGGGACAGGTGCGCGCGCACCGAGCGCTCGTCACCCGCGGCGTAACCCAGCCCGAGGTGCTGGTCGCGCACCCCGCGCGCCCGCCGTGCCCAGACCTCGTCGCCGACCAGCGCCAGCACGGTGGCCACAGCGTCCCAGGTCGCCACGGGGGCCGGTACGTCGTCCGCGGCCTCCGCTGCCGGGCGGTGGACCTCCGCCTCCGCCACGACGTCGCCGTGCAGCCGGGTGCGCAGCTCGAGGCCGCCGGGCCAGCGGTCGAGCAGGGGTCCGAGCGGGTGGACCAGGACGTCCATCTCGAGGCCGTCGCGATCGTCGTCGCCCTCGGCGAGGGGTATCCCCCCCGGCGCCATCTCCATGTCGCCGTGGTCCATGTCGTGGTCGCCGTGGTCCATGTCGCCGTGGTCCATGTCGTCCTCGACCCACGAGCTCGCGGGCTCGCGGTCGCGCTCGCGGGCGTCGGCCCGCTGCTGCGGGTCGTCCCGCAGCGACGCCTGGGCGGAGTCGAGCTCGCGCGCGACGTCGTCGGGGGAGGCCGGGCAGGCGCGGGCGCGAGGGCCCGGCAGCTGGTCCCAGAGCAGCCCGACGGCCTCGGCCAGCGACTCGGGCACCGGGCCGGCGAGCAGCAGCACGTCGGCGCTCCCGGGGGCGGTGCCGACCGGCCAGCCACGGCGGTCGAGCTCGCGCTCCGCCGCCATCCGCACCAGCGCACCGCCGGGCATCTCCACGACCAGGACCCGGGGGCGGGCGGTCGCGGCGCGGACGGCGAGGTCTCTCAGGCCCACCGGAACGCCCCCTCGCGGCGCGCCCAGGCGACGGCGGCCAGCAGGATCGCCAGGAAGCCGAACATCTCGATGACCGCGCCGGGGCCGAGGTCCTCGACGACCACGGCCCAGGGGTACATGAAGAGCATCTCGACGTCGAAGGCGAGGAAGACGACGCTGGCGGCGTACCAGCGCGGGTGGTAGCGCGAGAGCGCGTGCTGCAGCGGCACCCGCCCCGAGGCGTGCGGCAGCACGAGCAGGGGGGCGGTGTCGACGACGAGGGCGCGGTGGAGCGTGGCCAGGGTGAGGAGTCCGAGGCCCACGAGGGTCCCGATCGCCAGCAGGTGCAGCACCCGGCCCTCCTTCGTCCGCTCATCCGTACGACGGTGAGGACGACCCTAGCCAGGAACGCACTCACCCGCCCGGGGGACCAGTGGTGGGTCCTCCGGGCGGGTGGGTGGTGGTGCGGCGGCGGCGGCTCAGGAGCCGGACTGCGCGGCGGCCTCGGCCTTGGCCTTCTCGACGTCGAGGGCGCGCACGGCCTCGATCAGCTCACCCAGGGCAGGTGCCGGCAGGGCGCCGGGCTGGGCGAAGACGAGGTTGCCGTCCTTGAACGCCATCAGCGTGGGGATCGAGGTGATGTTGGCGGCCGCGGCCAGGCTCTGCTCGGCCTCGGTGTCGATCTTGGCGAAGACGATGTCGGAGTTCTCCTCCGAGGCCTTCTCGAAGACCGGCGCGAACTGGCGGCACGGGCCGCACCAGGAGGCCCAGAAGTCGACGAGGACGATCTCGTTCTCGGTGATGGTGCTCTCGAACGTGGCGGCGGTCAGGTCGGTGGTGGCCATCGGTGCTCTCCTGTTCAGTGGGAAGTGCGTGCCCCGGGGGGAGTGATGATCCCCTAGGGGGGTTACTGGTCCCAACAGGTGACGCCTCGTCGTTGTTCCCGGGCCGCCCGTCAGCGCCCGAGCAGGCGGCTGAACCAGCCGCCCTGGGAGCCCTGGGACGCCCGGGCCTCCTGCAGCTCGGCCTTGGAGTGGCCCGGGCACCACTGGCCGGCCGGGACGCTCGCCTTGACCTGGGCGACGTGGTTGCCGCAGCCGGCCCAGGTGGTCTTCTTGCAGGTCTTGCAGGTGGTGGGACGGCACATGGTGCCCTCCTCTCTGCGGCGTCAGCCGCGGGTGGGGAAGGGGATCAGTCGTGGGCGAAGGTGATGTTCGGCAGCACCTTGCGCAGCCAGGCCGGGGTGTACCAGGCGGCCTTGCCGGTCAGGCGCAGCATCACCGGCAGCAGCACCAGTCGCACCAGGAAGGCGTCGAGCAGCACCGCGATGCCGAGGACGACACCCATCTCCTTGGGCGGGATCGGCCCGGAGAGGGCGAAGGTGAAGAACACCGCCACCATCACCGCGCCGGCGGCGAAGATCACCCGGCCCGAGTGGGCCAGCGATCCGACCATGGCGTCCTTGGGGTCACCGGTGCGCTCGTAGTGCTCCTTGGCCGAGGCCAGGAGGAAGACCGTGTAGTCCATCGCGATCGCGAAGATCATCGCGAAGAAGAACACCGGCGCCCAGGCGTCCAGGAAGCCCTGGGGCTCGAAGCCGAGCAGGTCGGAGCCGTAGCCCTCCTGGAAGATCAGCCGGGCCACGCCGAAGGCGGCAGCCGTCGAGAGCAGGCTGGCCAGGGTGCCGAGCAGCGAGATGAGCGGTGCCTGCAGGGCGAAGAGCAGCAGCAGGAAGCCGAGCACCATCACGATGCCGATGACCAGGGGGGTGGACTCGTCGAGCTGGGCCTTGAGGTCGAGGTTCTCGACCGCGGCGCCGCCGACGAGGGCGGACTCGGGCAGGTCGGCCCGCAGTCGGTCGACCGTCTCGCCGAGCTCGGGGTCGGACGGGTCGACGGTCGGGACGGCCTGGATGAGCACCAGGTCGCTGTCGTCGCTGGCCGGCATCGGGGGCATGGCCCCGGCGATGCCGGAGTCGGAGTCCAGCGCCTCGGTCGTCGCCTCGGCGTCGGCCTTGTCGGCGACGACCTGCAGGGTGCCGGGGGCGCCCTCGCCGAAGGACTCCTGGACCTGGTCGTAGCCGACGCGGGCCGAGGACTCCTCGGGCAGGACCTTGATCGAGGGCATCGCGGTCTTCAGGCCCAGCACCGGCGCTGCCAGCGCGAGCAGGATCACCAGCGAGGCGAGACCCCAGACCAGGGGACGCTTCCACAGGCGCTCGCCCCAGGCCTCGAAGCGCGGGGAGCGGTGCTCACCGGACTTCGCCCACGGCAGCGCGCCCTTGTTGATCTTGTCGTCGAGCTTGTGCAGCACCAGTGGCAGCAGGGTCAGCGTCGCGGCCAGGATGAAGACGACCGAGAGCATGATGCCGCCGGCCATGGACCTGAAGGACGGCGAGGGCACGATCATCACCGCGGAGAGGGAGACCAGCACGGTCAGTCCCGAGAGCAGCACGGCCTTGCCGGCGGTGTCCATCATCTGCGCGATCGCCCAGGGCTTGTCGTGGGGCCGCGCGGCCCGGGCGGCGCGGTAGCGCACGACCAGGAACAGCGCGTAGTCGATGCCCAGCGCCAGGGCGAACATCATCGCGAAGTTCATCGCCCAGATGGAGACCGGCACCAGCTCGTTGATCAGCACCAGCGAGCCCGCCGAGGCGACCAGGCCGGAGAGGGTCAGGATGAGCGGGAGACCGGCGGCCACCAGCGCGCCGAAGGCCAGCACCAGGATGGCCATCGTCACCGGCCACGACATCAGCTCGGACTGCAGCATGGCCTCGAGGTTGGCCTCGTTGAAGTCCGACCACAGCAGCGAGGAGCCGGTCGGGTTGACCTGGACCGTCTCGGTCGACAGTCCCTGCAGCTCCTCCTTGATGTCGGTCGCGACGCGCACCATCTCGTTGGTGTCGGCGCCGGCGCCGGCCAGCACGATCGCGGTGGAGCCGTCCTGCGACAGGGTCGCGCCCGGCTGCGGGGCGATCACGTCGGCGATGCGCGGCTCGTCCTCGAGGATCGCGGTGACCTCGGCGAGGACGCGCTCGCCCTCACCCTCGGTGACCGGGCCGCCCTCGGAGTGCACGACGACCTGGATCGCCGACGAGGCGTTGCCGCCGAAGCTGTCCCGGGCGAGCTCGCGCGCAGCCACGGACTCGGAGCTGTCGGCCTGCCAGCCGGCCCCGGAGAGGTTCTTCTCGACCGAGGGCGCGAAGACGCCCAGGCCGACGATCAGCAGGGCCCACACGATCGCCACGAGCTTGCCGTGGCCGGTGACCCACAGGCCGAGGCGGCCCAGTGGGCCGGCCGCGGGCGGTGCGGTCTCGTCGGGGGGCGTCCCGGCCTGGTGGCTCGGGGTGGTGGTGGTGCTCATGGGGGTCCGTTCTGTGTGTCAGAGCAGGGGAGGGAGCCGGCACGTCCGGTGCCGGAGGGGCGTCAGACCAGCGCGGGGAAGGCGCGGGCCGCGGTGTAGACCGCGACGCCCAGGACCAGGAGCGTGAACGCTCCCTGGAGCTTGTCGGTGTCGATCCGGTCGGCCAGGCGGGCGCCCAGCACGGCCGCGATCGAGGAGGCGATCGTGAGGGCCAGGACCAGCCACCAGTCGGGGCTGGTGCCGCTGCCGGCCCGCACGACCAGCGCCGAGGCCGAGGTGATCGTGATGACCACCAGCGACGTGCCCACGGCGTACGTCATCGGCAGCGCGAGCGCCAGCAGCAGCGCGGGCACCACGAGGAACCCGCCGCCGACGCCGAGGAACCCGGTCAGCAGCCCGACCGCGGTGGCGGTCACCAGCACCTTGAGCGCCCGGGGGCAGTTGCAGCCGAAGGACGGGCTGAAGGTGATGATCGGGTCGTCGAGCCCCGGCCGGTCGCCGCGGTCGGGCTTCGTCGGGTCGCCGTGGCCCAGCCGGCGCCAGGCCATCAGGGCCCCGACGAGCAGCATCAGCGTCGCGAAGGACGCCAGCAGCACGTCCTCGCTCACCGCCGCCGCGCCCTTGGCGCCGGCCGCGGCGCCCCCGATCGCGACGACGCCGAAGACGACGCCGCGGCCCAGCAGCACGTTGCCCTGGCGGTGGGCGGAGACCGCGCCCGCGAGCGAGGTCACCCCCACCACGACCAGGGAGCCGGTGGTGGCCTGCGCCGGCGACTGGTCCAGCAGGTAGACCAGCACCGGCACCGCCAGGATCGACCCGCCGCCGCCGAGCGCGCCCAGGGACAGGCCGACGAGGGCGCCCGACGCGACGGCGAGCACCACCAGGAGAGGGGTCACGCTCAGGCCTCGGGGCCGACCAGGTGCAGCCCGACCTTCTCGGCGTTCTCGAAGCTGTCGTCGATCGAGACCAGGGTCCGGCCGGCGGCGGCGAGGAAGGACGCGGCGACCGAGGCGCGGTAGCCACCGGCGCAGTGCACCCAGACCTCGCCCTCGGGCACCTCGTCGACGCGTCGCGGGATCTCGTGGATCGGGATGTTCACGGCGCCGTCGATGGCGGCCTTCTCGTGCTCGTCGACACGACGGACGTCGAGCACGACCACCGGGCGGTGGTGGCGCACCTGCGCGAGGTCGGCGAACGTGCCGGTCTCGAAGCTGCCGAGGTCGCCGTCGGTCCAGTCCTTCGGTCCGCCGGTGGCGTGCGCCGCCGGGCGGTCGATGCCGATGCGCACCAGCTCGCGCTGGGCCTCGGCCACGTCCTCGGCGCTCTCGCCGAGCAGGGTCACCGGGGTGCCCCACTCGATGAGCCAGCCCAGGTACGTCGCGAAGCCGCCGTCGAGCCCGAAGTTCACGGTGCCCGGGGCGTGCCCGGCCGCGAACGCGGTGCGGTTGCGCAGGTCGACGACCCACTCGCCGGCCTCGATGCGCCGGCGCAGCTCGGCCGCGTCGGCACGCTCGGGGGTGCTCAGGTCGGGGGCGTCGGGACCCGCCTCGTTGCGCGGGCCCATCTGGGCGTAGTACGCCGGGTAGGCGCCCAACCCGTCGAGGAGCTCGCGGACGTAGGTCTCCTCGTCCTGGGTCAGGACGGGGTTCTGCGTCTTCTCCTGCCCGATCGTCGAGGAGGTCGCGTCGGTCTGGGTCGCGGAGCAGAACGAGCCGAAGCCGTGGGTCGGGTAGACCTCGGCCTCGTCGGGCAGCTCCTCGGCCAGGCGGTGCGCCGAGGCGTGCTGGTGGCGCACCAGGGCGTCGGTGTGCTCCTCGCCCATCAGGTCGGGCCGGCCGGTCGCGCCGAAGAGCAGCGAGCCGCCGGTGAAGACCGCGAAGGGCTCGCCGCCGTCGGTGACGGCGTACGAGAGGTGGTTGAAGGTGTGGCCGGGGGTCGCGATGGCGCGCACCGCGATCCGCTCGCTCACCTCGACGACCTCGTCGTCGGCGATCGGCGTGCGGTCGAAGGACACGTCGTCCGCGCCGTTGACCAGGTACGCCGCACCGGTCTCGCGCGCCAGGGCGAGGCCGCCGGTGACGTAGTCGTTGTGGATGTGGGTCTCGAGGACGTGCGTCAGGCGCACGCCGTCGGACTCGAGGATCTCGAGGACCCGGTCGATGTCGCGCTGCGGGTCGATGACGATCGCGACCTCGCCGTCGTGGACGACGTAGCTGCGGTCACCCAGGGTGGGGGTCTCGATGACCCGCACGGTCAGGTCGGCCCGGTTGCTCTGGTCGGTGGTGTGCTCGCTCATGGGGCTCCTCACTTCTCGGTCGGGCGGCCGGCGCGGATCCAGGCGGAGGTGCCGCCCGCGACGTTCACGGCGTCGAAGCCGCTGCCGGTCAGGAAGTCGGTCATCGCACCGCTGCGGTTGCCCGAGGCGCAGACCACGTGCACGGTGCTGTCCTTGTCGAGCTCGTCGGTGCGGCCGGGCAGCTGGCCCATCGGGATGTTCACCGCGCCGGGCAGGTGGCCCTCGGCGTACTCGGCGGGCTCGCGAACGTCGATGAACGTCGCGCCCTTCTCGAGCTCGGTGGCGGCCTGGTCGATGTCGATCTCGCGCATGTCGGCTCCTCCTGTGACGGTGACGGTGGTGATGGAAGCATCCCCTCGGGGGGTTATGTCGCAAACCTAGCACAACCCCCTGGGGGGATGTATGGTCGAGGTCGAAGGCACCGTGCCACCCCCACCGGGGTGGCGACCACTCGGAAGGAAGTCCATGAGCAGCTACACCATGAGCACCACGCTGGGCCGCCCGTACGACGAGACCGTCGCGGCGGTGCGCGAACAGCTGGCGGAGGCCGGTTTCGGGATCCTCACCGAGATCGACCTGCGTGAGACCCTCAAGAAGAAGCTCGACGTGGACGTGGCTCCCCAGGTGATCCTGGGTGCCTGCCGCCCGCAGCTGGCGCACCAGGCGCTCGAGGTCGAGCCCTCGATCGCCGCGCTGCTGCCCTGCAACGTGGTCGTGCGAGCCCTCGACGACCACACCACCGTCGTGGAGGCCTTCGACCCCGACGTCATGATGACGGTCGGGCTCGGGGACGCCGACGGCCCCGCCGGTGACGCGATCCGCAGCGTCGCCACCGATGCCCGCGAGCGGCTCTCCGCCGCCCTCGCCGCCCTGGAAGGAACGACCTGATGGACCTCGAGCCGACCGAGATCAAGGCGATCATCACCCGGATGAAGCGCGCCAACGGCCACCTGGCCAGCGTGATCCGGATGATGGAGGAGGGCTCGGACTGCGAGTCCGTCCTCACCCAGCTCGCCGCCGTCAACAAGGCGCTCTCGCGCGCCGGCTTCGCGATCGTGAGCACCGGCCTGCAGCAGTGCCTCGCCGCCGGCGACGCCGAGCTCGACGACGTCGACGTCAAGAAGATGGAGAAGCTGTTCCTGGCGCTGGCCTGAGGTCGGCGGCCGAGACCCGGTCGCCCCAGACGACGCGGGCGCCCGACTCGCCGACCCGGTAGACCTGCCCGACCGTGAGCACGGCGGCCACCACGGCCAGCACCGCGACGCCGGTGCGCAGCCGTGCGTCGGACGGCCGGTCGCCGCGGTCGCGGGTCGGCGCCCGCCGCTCCAGCCAGACCAGCGCCGCGAGGAGCACGAGCATCGGGAGGGCGACCCAGAGGAGCTGGCCGCCGAGGTCGGCGTGCTCGCCCGGGTCGCCCACCCGCTCGGCCAGTGCCTCGCCGCTCGCGGTGGCCACCGGCACCGACGCGGTGGCCAGCGCCGCCAGCAGCAGGACCCACGGACCCAGCCGCACCCGCCAGACGGGCCGCAGGGCGACGAGCACCGTCCCCAGGGCGGCCAGCGGCAGCAGCACGACGACCGCGTGGACGACGAGCGGGTGGACCGGGAGTCCGTCGACGAGATCGAACATCTCCTCAGTGCAGCACGACCGCGTGAAATCACCGGGCCCCGTCGCGCGGCCGGGGCCGCTAGCCTGCTGCCATGGCCTCCTTGCTGCTCACCGTCATCGGCGACGACCGGCCGGGACTGGTCTCGGCCGTCTCCGCCCTCGTCGAGGCCCGCGGCGGCTCCTGGCAGCGCAGCCAGCTGACCCGCCTGGCCGGCAAGTTCGCCGGCATCGCCCTCGTCGAGGTGCCCGACCCCCAGCGCGCCTCGCTGGAGGAGGCGCTGGCCGGGCTCGCCGCCGAGGGCCTGGTCGTGCACGTCGAGGACGCCGGGGCCGCCCGGGCCCCGGGGCAGGCGAACGAGGCGCACTCCTTCCGGCTGCACCTCGTCGGGCAGGACCGACCCGGCATCGTCGCCGAGATCTCCTCGGCCCTCGCCGCCCGCGGCGTCGGGATCGAGGAGCTGCTCACCGACGTCGTCGACGCCCCGATGGGTGGCGGCACCCTCTTCGAGGCCCGTGCCCGCCTGACCATGCCCGCCGGCACCGACGCCGACGTGCGCGCCGACCTCGAGCGTCTCGCCGACGAGCTGATGGTCGACCTCGAGCTCGACCCGGCCTGAATCTCCCGCCCACCCGGCGCAGATCTCGCGCCGACCCGGCGCAGATCTCCGCTCAGCCGGTGTGGTTGACCCGCCAGGACCGCTCGACGAGCTCGCGCAGCACGTCGGCGTCGAGGTCCTCGAACCGCTTGACGTAGAGGCAGCCCTTGCCGGTGGTGTGCTGGCCGAGCCGGTCGAGCAGGTCGCGGTTGCTGCCGTAGTAGGTCAGCCCGTAGAGCGTCAGCGCCGCCTTGCGCGGCGCCAGCCCGATCGCGAACCACTGGTGCTGCTTCCCGTCGGCGGTCGTGTAGTCCTGCCGGCCGAACCCGACCATCGAGGCGCCCCACATCCGCGGCTCCACGCCGCTGACCTCGCGCATCAGCGCCAGCGCCGCCCGTGCGTCGTCGCGGCGCCGCGGCAGCTCGACGGAGTCGAGGTAGGCCTCGACGTCGCCGTCGGTCGGCTGGGTCTTGCGTGCGTCTCGGTCGGCCATGCCCCGATGCTCGCAGGTGCGCGGCGGGCTAGCGTGGCGGCATGCACCCGATCCGCGACGACGCGCCGCCGCGACCGGCGCGCCTGTCGCGCGGCAGCGTCGTACGGCTGGCGCTGCTGGGGTTGGTGATCGCGCTGCTCGTGGTGGCCTGGGCGACCGGGGAGGTGCCCGACATCGACTCGCTGCGCGCCCGGGTCGAGGACGCCGGCGCATGGGGACCCCTCGTCTTCGTGCTGGGGTACGCCGCCCTCGCGCTGCTGCCGACCCCCAAGGGGCTGATGACGGCGCTGGGCGCGGTGCTCTTCGGCTTCGTCGTCGGCGCGGTGCTGGCCTGGGCCGCGGCGCTGCTGGCGGCGCTGGTCGCCTTCGGGCTCAGCCGGCTGCTAGGGCGCGAGGCCGTCGACCGGCTCATCGGGGGCCGCCTCGACCGGGTCGACGCGCTGATGGCCGAGCACGGGCTGGTCGCGGTGGTGGCGGTGCGCCTGGTGCCGGTGGTGCCCTACACGGCGATCAACTACGCGGCCGGGCTGGTGCCGGTCGGGGTCGG
>JBFGFQ010000055.1:0-15290 GCA_041579495.1 Nocardioides sp. | reverse complement strand
GCTCGCTCAGCTGTAGAAGCTGGCGATCTTCTCCTTGTTGTTGTCCTCCACGACGTTGCGCTTGACCTTCATCGAGGGCGTGAGCTCGCCGGACTCGATGGTGAGGTCGTGGTCGAGGATGTCCCACTTCTTGATGGTCTCCCAGCGGTTGAGCCGCTCGTTGAGCTGCTCGACGTACCCGCCGATCATGTCGTGCACCTGCTGGGAGCGGACGACCTCGGTGTAGTCCTTGCCGGCCATCCCGTTCTCCTCGGCCCAGCCGGCCATCGCGTCGGGGTCGAGGGTGATCAGGGCGACGACGTAGTTGCGCTCGTTGCCGAAGACCATGAACTGGCTGACGTAGGGGCACAGCGCCTTGAACTTGGCCTCGATCGCCGACGGCGCGATGTACTTGCCGCCGGAGGTCTTGAACAGGTCCTTGATGCGGCCGGTGATGGTCAGGAAGCCCTCGGCGTCGAGGCTGCCCTTGTCGCCGGTGCGCAGCCAGCCGTCCTCGGTGAACGCCTTGGCGCTCTCCTCGGGCAGGTTGTGGTAGCCCTGCATGACGTGCGGGCCGCGCAGCTGCACCTCGTCGTTCTCACCGATGCGCACCTCGGCGCCCGGGAGCGCCTTGCCCACGGTGCCCATGTGGTACTCGTCAGGGTGCCCGACGGTCGCGCCGGCGGCGTTCTCGGTCATGCCGTAGCCCTCGAGGATGAGGATGCCCGCGCTGTGGAACCACTGGGCGATCTCGGAGTTGAGGGCGGCGGAGCCGGAGATGAAGAAGCGCACCCGGCCGCCGAAGCGGTCACGGACCTTGCTGAAGACCAGCTTGTCGAAGAGGCCGTGCTGGACCTTCAGGCCCAGCGGGACCGACTTGCCCTGGCGCTTGAGGTCGTCGACCTTGGCGCCGACCTCGAAGGCCTTGTTGAAGATCTTCTCCTTCGCCCCGCCCTCGGCGGCCTGCATCATGTGGATGCGCGAGTAGGCCTTCTCGAAGATGCGCGGCGCGGCGCCCATGAAGGTCGGCTTCACCACGGCGAGGTTGTCGATGATCTTGTCGACGCGACCGTCGATGGCGGTGGCGAAGCCGCAGGCCAGCTGCGAGGAGAGCAGCACCTTGCCGAACGAGTGCGCCATCGGCAGCCACAGGAACTGCAGGTCGTCCTCGTGCAGGATGTCCTGCGCCTTGATCGCCTCGCCCTCGAAGACCCACGAGCGGTGCACCAGGCGCACGCCCTTGGGGCGGCCGGTGGTGCCGGAGGTGTAGATGAGGGTGGCCAGCTGGTCGGGCGCGATCTTGCGGGCCGTCTCCTCCACGACACCGGGGTGCTCGGCCAGGTGGGCGCGACCGAGCTCGGCCAGGTCGTCCATCCCGATGACCCAGTCGCCGTCGGTGGTGCCGTCGAAGGTGACGACCTTGATGACCTCGGGCAGCTCGTCGCGGTGCGAGCGCAGCTTCGCCAGCTGCTCGTCGTCCTCGGCGAAGACGACGCGGGAGCCGGAGTCGCTGAGGATGTAGGCGGTGTCCTCGCTGTTGGTGCTGGGGTAGACCGTGGTGGTCGCCGCGCCGGCACACATCACGGCGAGGTCGGCGAGGATCCACTCGTAGCGGGTCCCCGAGGCGATGCCGACGCGCTGCTCGGTCTCGATGCCCAGGGACAGCAGACCGGCGGCGAGGGCGGTGACCCGGTCACCGGCCTCGGACCAGGTCACGGACTCCCAGGTCTCACCGACGGGGAAGCGGAAGGCCTCGGCGGAGGAGGACTTGGCGACGCGGTCGAAGAACTGGACGGCGACGTTGGCGGGCATCGTGTCGACGAAGCTGGCGTCGTGGTTGGCAGGCATGGCGCTCCTGGCTGTGGGGCGGGCGGTGCGGTCGAGGTACGGCAGTAACCTAGATCACTTCACCTACCGGTGCGTAGCAACCCCACCGAGGTCGTGACCGGATCGGGACCTGCTGTCCGCCAGTTGGTCAGCGAAGGAGCCCGTGACCACCGGTCCAGACAGGTGTAACGTCCCAGACGCCGCGATGTGTAGAAGCCAGGCCTCCCGGGAAGGATCGTCGACGGTGACGTCTTCCATGGGGGGCGGCGTCGCCTGCCTTGGGGGGTAGTAGTTCGTGCAGCAGTCCATCCACGCCCGCAGCGGCCTGTCCGGCATCGGGCCGCTCCTGGTCGTCTCCGACCTCGCCTGCGTGCTGGGCGCCGGTCTCCTCGTCGACCGGGGCCTGTGGCCGGTCGCGCTGGGCACCGCCGCGCTGGCGCTGGCCCTGGTCGCCCGCAGCCTGGGCCTCTACCAGTCGCGCCTGGTGCTCTCGGTGCTGGAGGACCTGCCGGCGCTGCTGCTGGTCACCCTGACCGCCGGCCTCGTCGTGCTGGGGCTCGGTCTCGACCCCGCCGCGCCACGCTCCGACGCCCTGGCGCGTGCGTCCTCGTTCACGGCGGTGCTGGCCGTCGTGCTGGTCGGCGCCCGCACGCTGGGCTACGCGCTGCTGCGCTCGGGCCGGCGACGCGGGCACCTGATGCACCGGGTGGTGATCGTCGGGGCCGACGGCATCGGCACCCGCCTGGCCAAGGCCCTGCTCGCCGACCCGGCGACCGGCCTGCGTCCGGTCGGCTTCGTCGACGACGACGTCGACCCGCGGCGGCTGCCCGCGCCCCTGCTCGGCGACCTGCGCTCGCTGCCCCGCGTGATGCGCGACCTGAACGTGCACGACGTCGTCTTCGCCTGGGGCGCGCGCACCGACGACCAGACGATCGCGCTGGTGCGGCACTGCCAGATGATGCAGTACCAGGTCTTCGTGGTGCCGCGCTTCTTCGAGGTGATGGGTCTCGACCGTGCCCGGCGCGTCGAGGTGGTGCGCGACGTCAGCCTGGTGCGGCTGCGTCGCTGGGCCGTGCGCCCGGGCTCGATGTTCGTCAAGCGCAGCCTCGACGTCGCGGTCTCCGCGGTGGCGCTGGTGCTGCTGGCGCCGCTGCTCGTCGGCACCGCGGTCGCGGTGCGCCGCGAGCTCGGCTCGCCGATCATCTTCCGCCAGACCCGGGTGGGCCGCGACGGGCGCACCTTCGAGCTGTTGAAGTTCCGCTCGATGGCCGCCTCGCGCGTGCAGGGCGACACCACCTGGAACATCGACACCAGCGACCGGCTCGGACCGGTGGGCCGCTTCATCCGGCGCACCGGCGTCGACGAGCTGCCCCAGCTGTGGAACATCCTGCGCGGCGACATGAGCCTGGTGGGTCCGCGCCCGGAGCGTCCGCACTTCGTGGCGCAGTTCTCCGAGGACACCCCCGGCTACAAGCACCGCCACCGGATGCGCACCGGCCTCACCGGCTGGGCCCAGGTCAACAACCTGCGCGGCGACACCCCGATCGACGACCGGGCCCGCGCCGACAACTACTACATCACCAACTGGTCGCTGTGGGGCGACGTCAAGATCGTGATGCGCACCGTGCGCACCGTCGCTCGCCGCGAGCCCCGCAAGGACGAGGAGCTGATGGACCTCATCGTCGAGGCCGGGACTCCACCAGACTCAGCGAGAGCTGGCTGACCCGGCGCGCCGCCTCGGCGGCGTCGCGGGTGGCCAGCACGTGCCGCCAGCCCCGCATGCCCTCGGCGTCGGCGAGGCCCGGCTCGGTGAGCCGGCGCACGATGGCCTCGGCGAAGTCCTCGGGACGGTCGGGGCGCACCATCGCACCGCACTCGTAGGGCAGGCTCTCCTCGATCCCCTCGATCCAGGAGGCGATCACGCTGCGCCCGGCCGCCATCGCCTCCATCGGCGCGAGCGCGGCGCCCTCGTACTGGGAGGGGAAGACCACCACGTCAGCAGCGCTGAGCCAGGTCGGCACGTCGGTGCGCGGCCCGACCATCTGCACGCCGCTCAGGCCCTCGGCCCGCTCGCGCAGCATCGCCTCGTCGGGGCCGCTGCCGACCAGCACCAGCCGGGCGCGCGGGCAGGCCCGCAGCACCGCCGGCCAGGCCTCGAGGAGCACCTGCTGGCCCTTCTGCGCGCTGAGCCGCCCGATGCACACCACGGTGGGGGCGTCCACGACCAGGTCGAGGGCGCGACGGGCGTCGCGACGCTCGTCGTCGTCGGTGAGCGTGAACCGCTCGAGGTCGACGCCGTTGGGCACGACCGAGATCGGTGCGAGGACCCCGCGCTCGCGCCCGACGGCGGCCTCGCCGTCGCTGACGCAGATCAGGTGGTCGGTCCACCGGGTGGCGAAGCGCTCCCAGCGCGCGGCCAGCAGGGACTTCGGGCCACCTCCGGCCAGGAAGGACCAGCCGTGCGGCTGGAAGATCGTGGGCACCTTGCTGCGCACCGCCATCCGGCCGACCAGGCCGGCCTTCGAGCTGTGCAGGTGCACCAGGTCGGGCTCGACGTCGGCGACCAGGCGGGCGTACCGGCCGACCTCCTCGACGACGGACGGCCCGGGCTCGCGCGCCGCGTCGAACCAGCGCACCTCGGCGCCCAGCTCGCGGGCCGAGTAGCCGAGCCAGCCCTCGGAGGGGCAGGCGACCGTGACCCCCCAGTCGCGCTCGACCTGGTCGCGCACGTAGGTCAGCAGGACGCCCGCGGTCCCCTCGCTCGTGGGGATCGAGGTGTGCAGGACGCGGGGCCGGCCGGGCTGCCGCCCGGCCCGCGCACGACGGCTCAGGCCGCCCACTTGTCCTTGCTCCGCCCGACCAGGACGGCTCCCAGGAGACGGGAACCGGAGGCCACCAGGCGGTAGTGCACCTTGGTCAGCTCGGGCGGGCGCAGCTCGCCCTCGGTGACGGCCAGCAGCACCGCCCCCTGGCTGCCCATGATGGCGGCGTCGTCGTTCTCGGTGATCGAGTTGGCGATGACCACGACGACGTCGAAGCGCTCACGCATCTCCTCGGCGGCACCGGCGAAGCTGGTCTCCAGCAGGCGGCCGTGCGACTCGGCGCCCCACCGGCCCGAGGAGAGGACCTCGAGGCCCTCGACCGGGCCCGGGTTGAGCGCCGACGACAGCGGCGCGCCGCGCAGCACCTCGTAGAGGCCCGCGGTGCTCGGCTCCAGCTGCGTGGGACGTTTGGCTCCCGCGCCCATCCGGGCGTCGACGAGCAGCGTGCGCCGCCCGACGCCCGCCAGCGAGATGGCCAGGTTGGCGGCCAGCCAGGCGTTGAGGTCGCCGTCGGTCACGCCGGTGACCACGACCATCCCGGCCGGGTCGCCGCTGGCCTCGACCTCCATCGAGACCCGCAGACGACGGAAGACGTCGGCGTCGGGGGTGCCGGCGTACATCGCGAGCAGGCCGGGCTCGCGGGGCGGCTGGATGTGGGCCAGCACCGGGAGGTCGATGACCTCTTCGACGGTGGCCGCCGTGGTGACGGTGTAGGTGCGACGGTCGCGGACCAGGGCCGCGGAGAAGGCCAGCACGAGCGCCAGCAGCGCGCCGACCCCGATGGCCAGGAGCAGGTTGGGGCTCGAGAAGGTCACGGGGGCCCGGGCCGGGTCGCTCGGGGAGAAGCGGAAGGCGCCCTCGCTCGGGTCGTTGAGCGGCAGCGCTGCGCTGACCAGGTTCGCGATGTCGGCGGCCACCTGGGGGTCGCGGTCGTCGACCTCGATCTGGATGAGCACGGTGCCCTCGACCCAGCGCGCGTCGATGGCGCGGCGCAGCTCGTCGGCGCTGCGGTCGGCGTCGAGCTGTGCCCGGACCTCGGTGAGGATCTCGCTGGAGTCGGCGTTCTCGGCGAGGGTGCCGCGCAGGGCGTCGAGGTCATCGCCGGTCGTGCCGCCGGCGGCGGCCGCGGCGACCTCTGCGCGAGCGGTGTAGGTCTTCGGCGCCAGGACGACGCCGGCGGCCACGGCTGCCCCGACGAGCACCGTCACCAGCAGGACCAGCCAGCGTTGCCTCCACAAGGCACCGCTGAGCTCGCGCATCTCCATTTGTCTTCCCCCCAGAAGAACTGCAACTTGTTGTTCAACGACCTCGGTCGTCGCGGGTCACGCCCGGACGATGTGATCTGCGCGGCCAGCACGCGGACCCTCTCGAACGAGGGCTTACCCGCTTAGTGGATACCCCGCGGCGCGGTTGGCGAAACTCCCGTGGACGTAAAGCCGCCCAGGTCGGCGTAGAGGTCCAGATAGGCGGCGCGCATGGCGCCGACCGAGTAGCGGCGCCGCACCAGGTCCAGACCACTGGCGGCCAGCCGGTCCGCGTGAGCCGGGTCGTCGAGCACCGCGGCGAGCCCGTGGACGAGCGCGTCCACCTCGCCCGGCGCGACGAGCTCGGCGGCTCCCTCGAGCTCGCACAGGCCGCCGACACCGCTGGCCACGAGGGGCACACCGGCGGCCAGCGTCTCCAGCGCGGCCATCGAGAGGCCCTCGCGGTCGCTCGGGACGACGGCCACGTCGCTCGCGGCCAGCAGGTCGCCGACGTCGGTGCGGGTGCCCAGCAGCCGCACCCGGTCGCGCAGGCCCAGGCGCCCCACCAGGCGGTCGAGACGCTGACGCTCCGGGCCGTCGCCGACGACCAGCAGCGTCCCGGTGCCACGCCGGGCCCAGGCGGCCACCAGCAGGTCCTGGCGCTTGGGCGGCACCAGCCGCGCCACGCACAGTGCCACCTGCTCGTCGCGCCCCAGCCCCAGGCGGAGCCGGGCCTCGCGGCGCGAGACCCCGGGCGGTGCGGCCACGGCGTTGGGCACCACCCGCACCCGGTCCTCGGACAGCCCGTGCAGGACCAGGTCGTCGGCCACCGACGTCGAGACCGCGACCACCAGGTCCGACCAGCGGCGCAGCACCCGGACGGCCGGGGCGTAGTCCTCGGGCGCCAGGCCGTGGACGGTGGTGAGCACCGGCGGGCGGCCCGTGGCGAGGGTCCCGAACCGGCCGGCCAGGGTCGCGCGCACGTTGTGGGCGTGCACCAGGTCGGGACGCCCGCGCAGGCTCCAGCGCGCGACCCGCGCGGAGGCCTGCGCCAGGCGCCGGTTGCCGGGCACGCGCATCGGCACGCGCAGGTGGTCGACTCCCGTGCCCTCCAGCTGCCGGGCGCGCCAGCCGACGTCGCTGGCCACGCAGACCCGGTGGCCGTCGTGCGCCAGGGCGGCCGCGAGGTCGGCGACGAGCGTCTCCGCCCCGCCCGAGCCCATCTCGGCGATCGACATCAGCAGACGCACGGCACCACCTCCGCGCCCCGTCCCGGGCGGGACCCCGCGTAGACGGCCTCGAGCCCGTCGAGGCAGTGGTCGAGCGTGTACGCCGCCCGCACCCGCTGCCGGGCCGCCCGACCCATCCGGACCCGGCGGTCCGGGTCGTCGCGCAGGGCCGCCAGTGCCGCAGCCAGGTCGGCGGCCTCCCCCGGCGCGACCAGGAGGCCGTCGCGACCCTCGCGCACCACCTCGGCCACCCCGCCGACCGTCGTCGCGACGACCGGCAGCCCGCTGGCCATCGCCTGCAGCAGCACCAGCGGGCAGCTCTCGGCCAGGGACGTCAGCACCAGCGCGCCGGCCCGCCCCAGCACCGTCGTCGGGTCGGCGACCCGGCCCAGCACCTCGACCCGGCCCCCGAGCCCGGCGTCGGCCAGGCGGGCCTCCAGGTGCGCGCGCTGCGGGCCGTCGCCGGCCAGCAGCACCCGCACCCCGTCGACGCGCTCGAGGGCGTCGACCAGCACGTCGAGGCCCTTCACCGGCTCCAGGGAGCCGATCCAGGCCACGACCAGCCCGACGTCGGGTCCGGCGCCGGGTCCGGCATCGGGTCCGGCGTCGGGGTCCGGGTCGACCGTGGGGCCGGGGCGGAAGCGGAGCGGGTCGACGCCGTTGGCGACCACGTGCACGCGCCCGGGCGCCAGGCCCACGTGCTCGACGGCGTACGCCGCCACGGCCGCGCTGGGCGAGACGACCTCGGCGCCGCTCCACCGCGTCACCCAGCGCTCGCCGTGCAGGTAGTAGAGGGCGTCGCGGCGCCGCGTCGGGGCGACCCGCAGGTTGCCGCCGACCCGGTCGCTGAGCGAGTCGGGCACGCCGTGCAGCGTGTAGACGACGCGGGTGCGGCGCAGCACCGGGGCGAGCACCCGGCCCACCCAGCCGGCTCGGCGGTCCTGCAGGTGCAGCACGTCGGGCTCCAGGCGGTGCAGGCGACGGGCCAGCCGCACCAGCCCGCGCAGGTCGCGCTTCGAGGAGGCGGCGACCTCGTGCCAGACCACGCCGGCGTCGACCGCGCGCGCGGTGCCGGGACCGGCAGGGCCCACGACGTGCGAGTCGTGGCCACGCGCGGCCAGGCCCACCGCCACGTCGACGGCGTGGTCGACCGGGCCGCCGTGCGTCTGGGTGAGCACCTGCACGACGCGCGGCGGTGCGGTCGTCGCTGCCACCGCTCAGTCCTCCGGTTCGGGTCCGGGCGGCTCGTCGACGAGGAGCACCGCGCCGAGCGCGACCAGCAGCCACAGCGGCAGGAAGAACTGCTCGCTGAGGAAGAAGGCGGCGGTCATGGTGCCCACGAGCGCGGAGAACACGGCCGAGGCCAGCGGTGAGCCGTCGCGGCGCCACGCACGCCAGGCGCCGCGCAGCCCGGCCACCAGGAGCGCCACGAAGGCGGCGAGGCCCACGACGCCGACCTCGGCGGCCACCTCGAGGTAGGTCTGGTGGGCGACGTCGAGGTCGCTGGTCGCGCTGACGGGCAGCTGCTCGAGCCACCGCTCGTGCTCGACGCCGAAGGAGCCGGGGCCGTGCCCGAGCAGGGGTGCGTCGAGGGTCATCTCCCCCGCGGCCTCCCACAGCTGCAGGCGCTCGGCGATGTTCTGGTCGGCGACGGCGTCCTTGGCGGTGAGGCTCTCGGTCACCAGGTCGGGGAAGAGCGCCACCACCAGGGCGGTGAGCACGAGCAGGGAGCCGAGGACCCCCGTCAGCTGCTGCAGGCTGATCTGGCGGGCGAGGGCGGCCACCACCAGCATCACCACCAGACCGATGAGGGCGCCGCGGGAGAAGGTGCCGAGCAGGGCGATCGCGATCAGGACCGTGGCGAGGTCCCAGACCCCGGGGCGCCAGCCCGGCCGGCGTACGACGAGCGCGAGCGGCAGCGCCGCGAGCAGGAAGAACGCCAGGTCGTTGGGGTCGCCGATCGGGCCGGCCACCCGCCGGTCGAGCCCGTCGGTGAAGCGGTCGAGGCCCAGGGTGTAGGAGAGGATGCCGGCCAGGGCGGCCGCCGCGGAGGCGCCCACGTAGACCCGGGCCAGGGTGACCGGGGCCAGCCTGCCGGCCCGCATGGTGTCGACCAGCACGACCAGCAGCGCCAGGAAGCCCGCCCAGCGCACCAGCACCGCGCCGCCGTCGGGGGCGCCGTTGACCGCGGTCGAGGCCAGCAGCGCGACCGCGAGCACCCCCGCCGCGGCGAGCGCCTTGGTGCGCGGCCCCCGGTGCAGGCGTCCGCGGCTGCGGCGCACGAGCCAGGAGCCGACCGCCAGGGCGGCCAACACCTTGGTGGCGCGGGGGTCGACGACCGCGAGGTAGTCCTCGAACAGGGAGGCCGCCACCACCACGCTCAGGGCGATCTCGAGGCGGGTCAGCATCACGACCAGCGCGAGTCCCGCGACCAGGACCGGACCGACCAGCTCGGGGGCGAGCCCGACTGCGACACCGCCGGCGACCGCCAGCAGAGCCGGCACCAGCACGAGCGGCCACTGCCGGCCCGGGGTCGGGGGCTCGGCGGGCGGACGGCCCCGCATCGCTGGGTCCTCCGCCCCGTCGGCTGTGTCGTCGGTGGGCCCCTCGGTGGGCCCGTCGGCCCTGACGTCGGTGCTCATGCGAGGACCTCCCGCCGGCGCAGGAGTCCGAGGGCGGAGCGCCACGCATCGGCGCCGACGGCGCGCAGCACGGAGAGGAAGACGAGCCCGGCCAGCAGGAGCGTGGCACCGAGCCACCGCGGGTCGGTGCCCGGGTCGGGTCCCACCGCCTGCAGGGCGAGGACCACACCGGCCATCACGACGGTGGCCACCAGCGCGGGGCGGACGTCGCCGGCGAGGCGGGCCCCCGAGGTGCCCGGCACGGCTCGGCGCACGAGCACCAGGGCGGGCACGCTCACCATCGCGACGACCACCACCTGGGCCAGGGCGACGACCGTGATGCCGCGGTCGACGACCAGGAGCAGGGTCAGCGCCAGCACCAGCAGGTGGGTCAGCCGCACCCCCATCGCGACAGCGGGTCGGCCCGCGGCGTTGAGCACGGTCAGGCAGACCTGCAGGCAGGCCAGCAGCAACGCGTAGGCGGCGAGCAGGGCCAGCACCGGGGTGGCCGGCGCCCACTCGGGGCCGAGCAGCAGCAGGTCGTCGGCGAGCAGGGCCAGCAGCACGCAGGCCGGGAGCATCAGCGAGAAGGTGACCGCCAGGGACACCTCCGCGGCCCGGGCCCGCTCGTGCCCGCGGGTGCGGCACAGGAAGGGGAAGGCGGCGCCGGTGACGACGACGGCGACCATCAGGTAGGGCATGTTGGCGATCCGGTAGGACAGCGAGTAATGGCCCAGCGCCAGCGCCCCGAGCACCCTGGCCACCAGCAGGTAGTCGAGGTTCAGCTGCACGACCTCGAGCAGGTGCGCCCCCGAGAACGGCGCACCGAAGGCGACCAGCGCCCGGGCGTCGCCGCGGTCCCAGCCCGGCAGCACCGGACGGTGCACGACCCAGGCCAGCAGCATCATCAGCACCGCCTGGGTGACCTGCCCGGCGACCAGCGCCATCACGCCCACGCCCTGGGTGACCAGGAGGATGGCCACGACCGCCCCCACGACCGCCGAGACGGTGTCGGGCACGATGCGCCGGGCGAAGGCCAGCCGACGGCGCAGCAGCTCGGTGGTCACGCCGGCCACCGCCAGGCAGGGCAGCACGACGGTGAGCCCGCGGATCACCGCCGCTCCCCCGTCGTCGGCGCGCAGGCTGGCGGCCAGGTGGGGGGCGGCGACCCAGATCAGGGCGGCCAGGGCGCTGCTGGTGACCAGTCCCAGGCTCAGCGCGGTGCGCGCCGCCCGCTCGGCGCGGGCGGTGCTGCCGTCGAGGTGCACCAGTGCGCTGGCGGTGCCCAGCGTGCCCAGGATCGCGGCGACGTTGGCGACCAGGCTGCCCAGGGCCACCAGCCCCAGCGCCGACGGGGTGAGCACCGCGGCCAGCGTCAGCAGGACCACCGTGTGGGCGGCCTTGACCACGATGCCGTTGGTCGCCAGCCACCGCGCCCCGCGCGCGGTGCTGCGGGCCGGGTCGCCGGCCTCGACGTCGAGGTGGACGGCGGGGGTCGACGCGTCCTCCGCCACGCTCCTGCGAGCACGCGTCGACGCCGTCATCTGACACCCCCCGGTGGTCGTCGTGCGAGCAGGGAGCCTGCGCAGCACACTTGTATTGTTACCCAGACGGTTTCGACTCACACCTGTACGGTCATACTCACGGCACGTGCCGCGAGGACCTGCGGCACGCCGTGCGGCTGAGGGGGATCGTGGTGCGCAAGCTCGTCATGGGGGTCGTCCCTCTCGTGCTGTCCGGCCTGCTGGTCTCCGGCTGCAGCACCATCCGGGCCCAGGTCGACGGCTCGACCCGCACCGACAGCGCCACCATCGAGGTGCGCCCCGTGCTCGAGACGGCCGAGTGGGCCGTCAACGACGGACTGGTCTCGGTGATGGTCCGCAACGACGACAGCCGGATGCTGCGCACCGCGACCGTCGCCCTGCAGGCCGTCGACGCCGACGGCGTGCTGGTGGGTGTCTACGACGCCGACACGATGGCGGGTGAGAGCGCCTGCTGCACGGTGCTCGACCTCGAGCCCGACGAGGAGTTCGGTCTCTACTTCGCCGTGGGCAAGGACGCCGAGCGGATCGCGGAGGTCGACCTGTCCTTCACCGAGATCTCGTGGGCCAAGGCGGGCGCCGAGGCGGCCGAGCCGGTCGCGGCCGCGCTGCCCCAGGACACGATGCTCGGCCCCGACCGCACGGTGGTCGCCGCCCGGGTCGAGACCGGCGACGAGGACGTCCCCCGCGCCCTGGTGCAGGCGGTGCTGCGCGGACGCGCCGGCAAGCTGATCGCCGTCGTGACCGGTCGTTGGAGCTGCTTCGAGGCAGGCGAGGTGCGCCGGATCCGGATGGAGCTCTTCCAGCGGGTGCCGATCGGCACCGCTGTCGACACCGTCACGATCGACCGTCTCGACAGCGGGCCGCAGCCCAGCTGCCCCTGACCCGGTCCGGCTCCGTCCCGGGTCGGGGCTCCGTGCGCCGGCTCAGTGGCCGCGGAAGAGCCAGCCGAGCGGCCGCGGGTCGCTCGGGGCCTCCTCGAGGTCGTCCTTCGACCCGGCCGGCTGCTCGTCGCGTGCCGCCCCGTGCAGTGCCGTGACGGCGTAGAGCGAGTCGCGCGAGCCGTCCTCCGGCTCCTCGACGAGTGCCACGACGGTCTCGGTGCCCGGCTCGGGCTCGGCGGACGACTCCTCGGTCGACCCGGCCACCACGGGCTCGCGGTCACCCTGTCCGGTGACGGCCTCGGTCTCGGTCTCGACGTCGGCGTCGGCGTCGTCCCGGGTACCGGTCTCGCGCTCCGGCACGGCCACAGCCTCGGCCACATCCTCGGCCTCGACGACCGGCGGCTGCACCTCGGTCGGCGGCCCGTCGTACGCCTCGAGCTCGGCCTCGGCGAGGGCCAGTCCGTCGGCGGTGCGCTGCACCCGCTGCACGGTGGAGTGCGCGCCCGAGAGCAGCGAGCCCAGGTCGGCCAGGCTGCCCCCGATGTCACCGAGCAGGCGCTCGACGCGGGTCCGCAGCTCGGACATCTCGGCGCGCACCTCGGCGGCCACCTCCTCGCGGACCCGGGCGCGCTCCTCCGCGAGCCCGGAGCGCAGCTGCTCGGCCTCGGCGCTCGCCTCGGCGAGCGTCGACTCGGCGCGCTGGCGCGCCTCGTCGACCAGCGAGGCGGCGAGCGACTCGGCCTCGGCGACCATCGACTCGGCCTCGGCGGCCGCCTGCTCGCTGATCCGGTTCGCCTCGGCGACGATCTCCGACGCCTCGCGCCGGGCGCTGAGCTCGGCCCTGAGCCGCGAGGTCTGCTCACCTGCCTGCGAGTCGCTCGGTCGCGCCTCGGGCGTGGTCTCGTTGTCGTCCGTCACTGGCCCCCCTAGCTGTGAGCCCGCCCCATGGCGGGCCCGACGGTCCCTTGCAGCCTACCCGGGGGACGCCTCACTACACCTGTGACCGGAGAAGTCCCCCCGGCGCACCTCAGTCCTGGACGGCCTTGGCCACGCTCAGCATCCGGGTGACCACCTCGCGGTCCTCGGCGCCCAGCGGCGTGCCTGCGGCCACGGCGTCCTGCACCACCCACAGGACGTTGAGGACCTGGCGCACCACGGTCCAGGCGACCGCCCGGTCCTCGTCGAGGCCGGCGGCGTCGACCACGGCGTGGAAACGGCGCCGGATCCCGCCCCGCACGTCGCCGGCCAGCTCCTTCCACCGGTTCCACAGCAGCGGCGCCGGCTCCCAGTGCGGGTCGCCGGCCAGCGGCTTCGGGTCGATGGCCACCCAGTCGCCGTCGTGACCGGGACCCGCTGCCAGCACGTTCTCGTAGTGCAGGTCGCCGTGCAGCAGGACCTCGTCGGACCCACCCGGCCCGGGCCCGTCACCGGTCAGGTCGGCGACCAGCGACAGGCACTGCTCCACCATCCGGCGCGGCAGCGGCGCCTGGGGCGGCAGGGCGCGCAGCGCGTCGACCTGGCCGCGCACGTGGTCGTCGAGCCGGCGCAGGCGCGGCGGCGCGGGCACGTGCAGGTCGGCGTACAAGCCGCCGACCTCCTCGCAGTCCTGCACGTCCCAGCCGCCGGTCAGGTCGGTGCGCTCGAGGCGCTCGAGCAGCAGCGCGCGCCGCCGCGGGTCGGCCCGCAGCAGGCGCACCGCCCCGCGTCCGGCCCAGTGCTGCAGCGCCAGCGCCTCGTGCTCGGTCTCGTCGTCGGGGAAGGCGACCTTGAGCACCCTCTCGGCGCCGTCGGCGTCGAGCACGGGGAGCACCACCGCGGTGCGGCCCCACCAGACCTCGTCGCCGGCGCTCAGCGACCACTCCCCCAGCAGGTCACGCAGCAGCGCCGGCAGCGCGTCGACGTACACCGCCCACGCCGACCCGCGCTCGGCGAGGGCCAGCACGGGCGCGGGGAGGGCGGGCGGCACGCCCACGGGCTACTTCTTGGTCTTCTCGGGGGCCGGGGCGTTGGAGAGCGCGGCGACGAACGCCTCCTGGGGGACCTCGACGCGGCCGACCATCTTCATCCGCTTCTTGCCCTCCTTCTGCTTCTCCAGCAGCTTGCGCTTGCGGCTGATGTCGCCGCCGTAGCACTTGGCCAGGACGTCCTTGCGGATCGCGCGGATGTTCTCGCGAGCGATCACGCGCGCACCGATGGCGGCCTGGATCGGCACCTCGAACTGCTGGCGCGGGATCAGGTCCTTGAGCTTGCCGGCCATCATCACGCCGTAGGAGTAGGAGCTGTCGCGGTGCACGATCGCCGAGAACGCGTCGACCGGCTCGCCCTGCAGCAGGATGTCGACCTTGACCAGGTCGGCGGCCTGCTCGCCCGAGCGCTCGTAGTCGAGCGAGGCGTAGCCCTTGGTCTTCGACTTCAGCTGGTCGAAGAAGTCGAAGACGATCTCGCCCATCGGCAGCGTGTAGCGCATCTCCACGCGGTCCTCGGAGAGGTAGTCCATCCCCATCAGGGTGCCGCGCTTGGTCTGGCACAGCTCCATGATCGCGCCGATGTGGTCGCTGGGGCTGAGGATCGTCGCCTTGACGACCGGCTCGCGGACCTCCGCGATCTTGCCCTCGGGGAACTCGCTGGGGTTGGTCACCTCGATCTGCGAGCCGTCCTCCATCACCACGTCGTAGACGACGTTGGGGGCGGTCGAGATCAGGTCGAGGTCGAACTCGCGCTCCAGCCGGTCGCGGGTGATCTCCATGTGCAGCAGGCCCAGGAAGCCGATGCGGAAGCCGAAGCCCAGGGCCCCGGAGGTCTCGGGCTCGAAGGTGAGCGCCGCGTCGTTGAGCTGCAGCTTCTCCAGCGCCTCGCGCAGGTCGCCGAACTGGTCGCCGTCGATCGGGTAGAGACCCGCGTAGACCATCGGGTTGGGGTGCTTGTAGCCGCCGAGCATCTCGGTGGCGCCGTTGTGCTGGGTGGTGACGGTGTCGCCGACCCGCGACTGGCGCACGTCCTTGACGCCCGTGATCAGGTAGCCGACCTCGCCGACGCCGAGCTCGCCGGCCTTGACCTGCTCGGGGCTGATCACGCCCACCTCGAGCATCTCGTGGGTGGCGTTGGTCGACATCATCTTGATGCGGTCGCGGTGGTTGAGCTTG